>CAZVRR010000359.1:0-3825 GCA_964629745.1 uncultured Planctomycetales bacterium
CGGCGGTCACGGCGGCGGCGCGCGACCAGATCGGGACCGTCAGCGGCTTGATCCAGTGAAACGCCCGGTCCGTCTGCTCCGGGACCCCGCCGGGCACATCGCCCAGGTGCGCGGTAATGACGTACGGCGTGCGCGTGATCCACGCGGCGGGCAGGGCGACGGCGCCGCTCGGGACCGCGAAGTGCGCGTGCACGACGTCCGGCCGCCAGCGCGCCGCCTGGACGCAGGCCAGGGGCAGGTGCGCCAGCACGTCGCCCGCCATCCGCGGAATCGTGCACCGGTCGGCGCGCCGCCGGAACGCAAAGCGCCGCAGGATCGTGACGCCGTCCCGCGACTCGCGGGCAGGCAGGCCGCGCACCCGCGACGTGAGCACGCGCAGGCGGTGGCCGCGCCGCGCCAGCACGCGCGCCAGGTCCGCGGCGATCCGGCCGCCGCCGCCACCGACCGGCGGGTACTCGTAACAGATCACGAGGATTCTCATGGGGTCCGCGACAGCCGCCTGCACGGCGCGCAGGATAGGCAGCCGCGCTGCGCGCGGCAAGGTGCGTGCGCCGCGCGGATTCCGCTTGTCAGCGGTGCGCCGCAGCACTATAAGGGCGGCGTGCAGGCGCCGTGCCTGCGCAGGCCTGTCTCCAGGTGTGTCCGCGCGATGTGTGGAATAGCGGGGTTCGTCGGTGCGGGCACGCTGCAGGACCTGCAGCGGATGGTCGAGCGCCTCCACTACCGGGGGCCCGACGCGCGCGGTTTCTGGCAAGACGAGCCGCGGCGCGTCTTCCTCGGCCATGCGCGGCTTTCAATCATCGACCTGGCTCACGGCGCCCAGCCGATGTGGACCGCCGACGGAGCGGTCGGGGTGGTTTTCAACGGCGAGATCTACAACCACTTCGAACTTCGCGCCGAGCTCGAGCAGCGCGGGCACGTGTTCCGCTCGCTGCGCTCGGATACCGAGGTCCTCCTGCACGGCTACCGCGAGTGGGGCACGCGCCTGCCGGAGCGGCTGAACGGCATGTGGGCGTTCGCGATCTACGACGTGGCCGCGCAGTCGCTGTTCCTCAGCCGCGACCGCTTCGGAAAGAAGCCGCTGTTCTACACGCTGCAGAACGGCACCTTCGTGTTCGCCTCCGAGCTCAGCGCGCTGGTGCTGCACCCGTCGGTCTCGGCCCGCGTCAGCACCCGCAGCCTGCAGAAGTACTTCGCGTACGGATTCATCCCCGGCCCGCACGCGCTCTACGAGCGCACCTGCAAGCTGCCGGCCGGGCACAACCTGCACGTGCGGCTCGCCGATCTCCAGCCGCGCCTGCAGAAATACTGGGATTTCGTGCTCGAGCCCGATGAGCCGGTGGGGCCCGATGCCGAGCTGCACTACGCGGAACAGATCCGCACGCTGCTCGAGCGGGCCGTCCAGCGCCGGCTGGTGGCCGATGTACCGCTCGGCGTGTTCCTCAGCGGCGGCGTGGATTCATCGTCGGTAGCGCTGTACGCGACACGGCACCACGAGGCCATCACGTCGTTCTCCATCGGGTTCCGCGAGGAATCTTTCGACGAGTCGCCCTACGCCGTCATGATGAGCCGCCACCTGGGAACCCGTCACTACATCGAGTACCTCTCGTACGACCGCTGCCGGGAACTGCTGCCGATCATCTGCCGCGACCTGGACGAACCGCTGGCCGACGGATCGCTGATCCCGACCTACCTGCTCTGCCAGGCGGCCCGCCGGCATGCCACGGTCGCGCTGGGCGGCGACGGCGCGGACGAGCTCTTCGCCGGCTACGACCCGTTCCAGGCCCTGCGCCTCGCGCAGCTCTACGCCCGGCTCGTGCCGCGGCCCGTGCACGTCGCGATCCGGCTGCTCGCGGCGCGGCTGCCGGTCGTCTTCAAGAACATGAGCTTCGAGTTCCGACTCAAGCGCACCTTGCGCGGGCTGAGCTACCCCGCGCACCTGTGGAACCCGGTCTGGCACGGCTGCCTCGAGCCGCGGGAGATCGAGGCGCTGCTCGGCGAGCCCGTGCGGGCCGACGAGCTGTACGAAGATGCGATCGCGCACTGGGATGCGTGCCCGTCGACGAGCGTCGTGGACAAGACGCTGGCCTTCTACACGAAGATGTATCTCCAGGACAACATCCTTGTGAAGGTGGACCGGGCCAGCATGCTGAATTCGCTGGAAGTCCGCTCGCCGTACCTGGACGTCGAGCTGGTCGAGCTCGTCCGCCGGATTCCGCACCGGTTCAAGTTCCAGCGCGGGCGCACCAAGCACGTACTGAAGCTGGCGCTGCGCGGCCTCGTGCCCGACCGCATCCGTCGCCGCAAGAAGAAGGGCTTCGGCATGCCCATCGCCAGCTGGCTCTGCGATCCCAGCTTCGAGATGCCCACCGCGCGTCATGGCACCCCGCTCAACCTGCGCATGCATGCCGATTACCTGGCACAGCACAAGCAGGGCGCCTGTGACCACCGCCTGTTCCTCTGGGGCTACTACATGTTCGCCGCGGGCGATTTCGGTCCGCGCGAGCACGCCGCGCGGCTGCCACCGGCACCACGTGCGCCCGCCGCGGTCGGCAGCGGGTCCCCCCATGCCTGACCGGGCGCCCTGGACGGCGCGGACGATGGGCGACGGCCCCGTCCTGCGCAACCCCCCCTGGGCGTGGGCTCTCTGCCTGGCAGTCCTCCTGGGGCTGGCCGCGTTCCGGGCGATCGATGCGCGGTACGGCATCGACCCGACGGACGAAGGCTCGTACGTCAGCGCCGCGCTGCGTTATCACCTGGGAGATCGCCCGTTCCGGGACGAGTGGAACCACAGCCTCGCGATGTTCGACCTGCTGCTGTGGGGCTTCCTCGAGCTCATTCCCGGCGCCGGCCTCTACGCCTTCCGCCTCTTCGGCGCCGCCGTCGAGGTGGGCTGGCTCGCCGCGCTCGTCCTGCTGCTCAGCCGCTTCGCGCCCGTCTGGCTGCTCGCGCTGGCCTGCCTGCCCGCCGCGTTTGTAAACAACGGCAACCTGGGGCCTGGATACAACGAGCTGGGCCGCGCCGGGCTGGGGCTGGCGCTGGCCGGCTGGCTGGGCGGCTGCATCGGCTGGTCGCGCAACAAGCTGGCGGGCCTGCTGGCCATCGCCGGCGGGCTCGCGTTTGTCGCCGGCACGCTTGCCTACCTGCCCCTGCTGGTCCTGCTCGTCGTGCCCGCCGCGGTGCTGCTGCTGAACCGCATCGGGGCCGTCACCTGGCCCGGCCTGCGCCTGGGGACGCGCCTGTTCCTCGCCACCGTCGCGAGCGGGTACGTCGGGTTCATTGTCGTACTGATCGCGACCGGGCTGTGGGCCGATTACCGCCACGCGATCTCCTGGCACCTGTGGATCGCGCTGGGCGGTGGCCCCCCGGCGCCAGGCTCGGAGGCGCCCGCCGGTCGGCTCAGCGAGTTCTGCGTTTCCTGGTGGCCCAGCGTGCCGCACGTGCTCGCCGTGTTCGGGCTCGCCTGGCTGGTGTGGATCGCCCTGCCCCGTACGCAAGTCCGGCGCACCGTGGGAGCAGTGCTCGCCGGCCTGGCAGCCGCCGCCCTGGTGACCGTCAGCCTGGTGTGGCCTGCGCCGCTGCCGGCCGTGCCCGGGACGTGGAATCTCTGGGAGGGCTATTACGCCCTGAACTACTGGTTGCTCACCGCCGCCCTGGCGCTGGCGCTCCTGTCGCTTGCCCTGCGACGAGCCGCGCCCACCCTGCCGCGACCGGTCTATCCCGGCGCACAGGAGTGGCCGCTCGTCTACGCTGCCTGCCTTGCCTGCGCCGTCGGCTACATGTTCGGGCAGAGCCTCTTCTCCACCAACCGGATCCTGAATGCCA
>CAZVRR010000360.1:0-3768 GCA_964629745.1 uncultured Planctomycetales bacterium
CACCGGCTTGACGATCCACTGGCAAATGGCCCCGCAGATCGCACCCAGGATCGCCCCGGTCGGAAGACCAAACAGAAGGCCGATCGCGGGCGCTTCCAGGACCTGGGCGCCAGATCGGTGGATGGCTCGACTCGCCGCCAACAGCCCGGCGTGGAGCAGGATAGTAGCGAACGACCCGACGAAGAGTCCCACCAGAGCGCCTCGAGCTGTCAGACGTTCCCGCTGGCCGCGTGCAATTGCCCGGAACATAGACCCACACCAGATTGCAGCGGCGATCAGCCCGGTGGCCGCGCCCCACCAAGCGCCAACCGCGATTACGACCCGTGCGGTTGCGGCAACGTCGGGGTCGTGGCCTTCACTGAAATCCAACCCCCCGTACAGAAGAGATGCAAGATTGCCGAGGAAACCTGCAAGCCCGGTTGCGGCGAATCCCACAAAGACGGCGAGACCCGCGAACGGCCCGCGGCGAAGCTGAATACGTTCAGTCATCCCGATCTCCGGGGTTTCACAGCCCACTCGCATGTGACAATCTCCGGTTCGCATGTGCATGTGTCGTGCGAATTCCAGCCGACGGCCGCGGCGACCGCCGTACGCCGTGCCCACGAGTACGCCAAGCCAGCCGGCCACAATGCCCGGGGCGCCCCCATCAGAGCGGCGCGGCCTGGGAATGCCGCACGTCGCAGTTGCAGTTGTTCCGTGCCGTCAGGCCGCAGGACGAACCTGGAGGCGCGATCATCCGGTCCCCGTGCCCTCGAAACGGTGAGAGCATTTGTGCATGGTACACCACGCCGTGCGTGTGGACAGCGCCACGGCCGGAGTTATAGGACCACAAGGCGCGTGTGCGGCGACGGGTGCTGGGAGGAACGCTGTGCGAGGAAAGCAGCGCCGCGGACGCTCGGCGTCGGCGGGGACTAGCCGATGCCGATGGTTGAATTATCATGACCTGCTTGGTTACCACCCGCCCGCCGGTCGCTCGTGGCCAGGAAGGGCCGCGGCCGCAGCGGGCGCGAATGAGGAAACGGCTCCCATGAAATACGTGTATTTCTTCGGTGCGGGCAAGGCGGAAGGCCACGGCACGGATCGCGAGACGCTGGGCGGCAAGGGGGCGGGACTGGCCGAAATGACCAGCATCGGCCTGCCGGTGCCGGCCGGCTTCACCATCGCCGTCCAGGCCTGCGCCTACTACGACGCGCACGAGAAAACCTGGCCGCCCGGGCTGGAAAAGGAAGTCCGCCAGCAGCTCGCGCGACTCGAGAAAACCACGGGCAAGAAGCTCGGCGACGGGCGCAACCCGCTGCTCGTATCCGTCCGCAGCGGCGCGGCCCGCTCCATGCCGGGCATGATGGAAACCATCCTCAACCTCGGCCTGAACGACCGGTCCGTCGACGGCCTGGCCGCCGCCACGAATAACCCGCGCTTCGCGTGGGATTCCTACCGCCGGTTTCTCCAGATGTACTCGACCACCGCCGTCGGCCTGAGCAAGGAAATCCTCGAGGAGAAGCTGCACCACCTGAAAGAGCGGCTGAACCTGCGGTTCGACCACGAGATCCCGGCGGACGCGTTGCGCGGGCTGTGCGACGAGTTCAAGGCATTCTTCCGCGAACAGACCGGGCGCGACTTCCCCCAGGATCCCTGGCAGCAGCTCGTGGGCGCCGTGAATGCGGTGTTTGGCTCGTGGAACGCCGACAAGGCCGTCACGTACCGGCGGGTCGAGAAGATCACCGACCTGAAGGGCACCGCCGTCAACGTCCAGCAGATGGTCTTCGGCAACATGGGCGAGGACAGCGGCACGGGCGTCGCCTTCACGCGCGATCCGAATAGCGGCGAGAACATTCTCTACGGCGACATGCTGTTCAATGCCCAGGGCGAGGACGTCGTGGCGGGCATCCGGACGCCGGTGAAGCTGACCGACCTGCGCGAGCGCTTCCCCGACTTGTACGACCAGTTCAGCGCGATTCGCGTGATGCTCGAGACGCACTTCCGCGAGATGCAGGACCTGGAGTTCACGTTCGAGCGCGGCAAGCTCTACATGCTGCAGTGCCGTACCGGCAAGCGCACGCCGCAGGCCGTGTTCCGCATCGCGGTCGAACAGGCCACGCAGCCGATCCTGACGCCCGCCGAGGCGCAGCGGCTGGCCCGGGCGGGCCACCTGCCGAAGTCCTACGTGAAGCCGGCGACGCAGCCCGTGATCACGCGCGACCAGGCCTTGCGGCGCATCACGCGCGAGGACCTCGAGCGGCTGTTCTACCCGGTGATCAGCCCGCGCATCGCGCGCGACGAGCTGAATCGCCGGCGGATCGCGGAAGGCATCAACGCCGTCCCCGGCGCCGCGTGTGGCAAGGTCGTCTTCACCGCGAGCGAGGCCGAGGCCCTGGCCGAAAAGGGCGAGTCGGTCATCCTCGTCCGCAAGGAAACCAGCCCCGAGGACGTCGGCGGGATGCAGGCGGCCAAGGGCATCCTGACGCAGACCGGCGGCAAGACCTCGCACGCGGCGGTCGTGGCGCGCGGCTGGGGCAAGTGCTGCATTGTGGGCTGCGAAGTTCTGCGCATCGACTACAACAGCAGGCAATTGTCCGTCGACGGCAAGGTCGTCCGCGCGGGCGAATTCCTCACGCTCGACGGCTCGACCGGCGCGGTCTACCAGGGCTCGCTCGACTTGGAGCGGCCCACGCCGCCGCAGGAATACTTCACGATGATGCAGTGGGCCGACCAGCGCCGCCGGCTGCGCGTGCGGACGAACGCGGACACGCCGGAGGACGCGCGCAAGGCGGTCGAGATGGGCGCGGAAGGCATCGGCCTGTGCCGCACGGAGCACATGTTCTTCGCGACGCACGAGCGGCAGCTCGCGATCCAGGAGATGATCATCGCCGAGACCGTCGAGAAGCGCGTGGGCGCCTTGAACAAGCTGCTGCCGTTCCAGCGCGACGACTTCGTGGGCATCTTCGAGGCGATGGATGGCCGGCCGGTGACGGTGCGCCTGATCGACCCGCCGCTGCACGAGTTCGTGCCGAAGACCCGCGAGCAGGCGGACGCGCTCTCGAAGGCGACGGGCGTGCCGGCGGACCAGATCCTCGCGCGGGCAGAGCAGCTGCACGAGGCGAACCCCATGCTGGGGCATCGCGGGTGCCGGCTGTGCATCACTTATCCCGAGATTCTCGACATGCAGGTGCGCGCGATCATGGAGGCCGCCGTCAAGGTGAAGGCCAAGGGGATCGACGTGCATCCCGAGATCATGATCCCGCTGACGATCGACGCGCAGGAACTGCGGATTCTCACCGAGCGCACGCGCCGGGTCGTCGAGGACGTACTGGCCAAGGCACGCGTGAAGCTGCCCTACCTGGTCGGCACGATGATCGAGACGCCGCGGGCGGCGCTGACCGCCGGCCCGGTCGCGGAGGTGGCCGAGTTTTTCAGCTTCGGCACGAACGACCTGACGCAGATGACGATGGGCCTGTCGCGCGACGATGCCGGCCGGTTCCTGCCGGAATACGTCAGCCCGCGCACGGGCATCTTCAAGGCGGACCCGTTCCAGTCGCTCGACCAGGACGGCGTCGGCCGGCTCGTGCGGCTGGGCATCCAGGAGGGCCGCGGCAGCCGAGCCCGGCTGAAGGTGGGCATCTGCGGCGAGCATGGCGGCGACCCGGACAGCGTGAAGTTCTGTCACCGCGTGGGCATGGATTACGTGAGCTGTTCGCCGTTCCGCGTGCCGATCGCCCGGCTGGCGGCGGCCCAGGCGGTGGCGGAAGACGCGCTGTCTGCGAAGGCGAA
>CAZVRR010000361.1:0-3767 GCA_964629745.1 uncultured Planctomycetales bacterium
GCACGCCAGCGATGGGAGCGCTTCTCCGCCGTATGAGGCCACGTCCAATGGGAAGATCTCGCGCCCCTCGAGCGTCGTCATCACCCCGCCGGCCGCCTTGACCAGCAGCCAGCCGGCCGCAATGTCCCACAGCCGGCTGTCCGAGATCAGGGCGGCGTGAAACTGGCCCGCCGCCACCATGGCCAGGTGCAGCGCCGTGGCCCCCAGGTTCCGCACGACGACGCGTGCGACCCAGGATTGCATCACCTGGTACGCCGCACCGTGAAACGTGCTGGGGATCCCCACCAGCGGCCGCGGCGGACGGCCGTAGTGCGTCGGCGGCATGTCCCGCGCGACCGGCGCCGGCCGGCCATTGACGGTGACGCCCGCCTCACCCGTGGAGAACAGCTCGTCGCGCTCCGGCGCATAGATCGCGCCGACGACCGGCACCCCGCGGTACAGGGCAGCGATCGACGTGACGTAGAGCGGAACGCGGCGGACGTAGTTGCGCGTGCCGTCGAGCGGATCGATCACCCAGCACACGACGTCCTCCGCGGGCGCGGGAGTGGACGAGTGCGGCGGCTGATGTTCCTCGGTGATGAAGGCATCCTGGGGGCGATGCGTGCGCAGGTAGCGCACGATGGCGGCCTGGGCGGCCTCGTCCACGTCGCTGACTTCGCTGCCATCGGCCTTGCGGCGAATCGTGTATTCGGAGTGGAAGTGATCGCGTGCCACGCCGCCGCCGATGCGGGCGGCCTGTTCCGCCAGGATTCGCAGGCGGGCGACCGCCGCGGGTTCTGCCGGATTGAAGGCGGTCTGGCTCATGGGGACGTTTCGTCGGCGCCCGGTGTGCGGATCGCCACGGCGCTCACGGCTTCTTCGGGTCGCGACGCGTCTTGTCCTGGTCCCCCAGCGCGTCGGCCTTGCGCTGCAGTTCCTCCGCCTGCTGGGCCATCTTCTTCATGAAGCGCGCCACGAAGCCGGGCTTTTTGGGCGGCGGCCGGTAGCCCTCGCGTTCGCGCCGCTCCTTTTCTTCGCGGATCTGCTTGCGGATGATCAGCGATTCGCCGATGCCGAACACGTTCGTGGCCATCCAGTACAGGTTGAGCCCGCTGGGCATGTAGTAGAACATCAGCGGGAACACCACGGTCATGATGTAGCCGACCATCTGCTGCTGGCGGAGCTGCTCCTCGGGCGTGAGCTGGCCCGGCTTGCGCTCGCCCGGCGGCGGCGCCGCCTTGGCGGCATCGGACCGCGCTTGCATGCCTGGCTTGGGCATGTATTTCTGCTGGAGCCACATGCTGACGCCCATCAGGACGGGCAGCAGGTTCAGGGCGGGGATGCCCTGGAACATGCGGCCGATCCAGGGCAACTGGCCCAGGATCGGGATCGTGATCGGCGCGCTGAAGGAAATCAGCGCGTCGGGGGCCGCCAGGTCGCGGATCCACCAGCCGTCGAACGGCGCGTGGCGCAGCGCGATGTCCATGTTCAGACCGGTCCACAGGGCAACCAGGATGGGCATCTGGATGAACAGGGGCAGCATGCCGACCAGGCTGCCCATCGGGTTCACGCCTTCCTCGGAGTACAGCTTCATCATCTCCTGGTTCATGCGCGTGCGGTCGTTGGCGTATTTCTCCTTGATGGCCTGCATCTTCGGCTGGACGCGCGCCATGCTGTCCTGCATGCGGTACATCGATTTCTGCTGGTACACGGAGAGCGGGTGCAGCAGCGTCCGGACGATGATCACCAGGATGATGATGGCGACGCCGTAGTTCCGCACGACGAAGTAGATGCCGTGCAGCAGCGCGACCATGATCTGCGGCAGCGGCTCGAACGTGCAGCAGCGCGTGTCGGCCGCCTGGGCCAGCGCGTAGTTCACCTGCGTCTTGTCACCGTAGGCGGGGTTGACGCCGGACAGCACGTCCGGGTCCTTCGGCCCGGCATAGACTTCAAACTTCAGTTGCAGCGTCTGCTGGGGTGCGACCGGGCTCGGCACGGCGACCAGGCGCGTGACGAGGTCACCCGCCGGCTGCGCGGAGCCCGGGTTCGCCACCGTACCATCCACCGCCACCACCGTCCCCTCGAGCGGCCGGACGAACACGCCGAAGAAGCGGTTTACCAGCGCGACCCAGGCGAAGCTCGTCTCGGGCGACGCGGTGAACAGGCGCTCGCCGGTGGCACCGGCCTTGGCGAGCGCATCGCGCTGCACGGTCTTCGCCAGCTCGACCTGCCATCCGGCCGATGGGGCTCCCGCACCGCCTTCGCCCGCGCCACCGGTGCGCTGCGCCACGATCACGCGGCGCATTTCGCCGGTTCCGCTTTCCGCTGCGATGCCCGTCGCGGCCTCCTGTGTGAGCGTGACGGTCAGCGTGCGATCGCTCAGGTTCTCGACGCTGAGCGTCATTTCAAACAGCGGCCGCTCGGGTACCAGGCGATACGTCTTGCGGATGCGCAGCCACTCCTGTTTGTCGCCCGCCGTCCGCAGCGTGGTCGAAAACGTGGCGTGATCCGGCGCCTCCTCGTCCACCTGCCAGGTGAGATCGTTCAGCGGCCAGCGCGCATCGTCCAATTCGCGAATCTGCAGCTGGGAGGTCTGAAACGAGGAGTAGGTGTCAGTGAAGGTGACCTGGGGCGCGACGATCTCGTACGGAGTGTCGCCCTTGGCGGTGGCGGCATACGCATACTCGTCCCGGCCACGGGTGGTCAGGCGGATCGAATTCACCCCAGCGCCGATCGGCGAAAGCGTGAGGGCCAGCCGATCTTCCGGCCGCCCCAACACAATCGGCTCCACGCTCAGCCCAGGCGTCAATGAGAAGCTCGCGGCAGCCGTCGCCGGGGACCCGGAGGCCGGTGCCTCTGCGGCGGGTGCGCTGCCCGGGACAGGCGAAACCGGCACCGGCTGGCTGACCGGCGCGGGCTGCTCCGTGCCCGGTGGTGGGGTGGCACGCGGCCGGGGCGGGTACAACCAGTTGATCATGAACTGGTAGACGAAGAAGATGCCCAGCGCCAGCACGAGCCCGGTCATGACCTGTCGTGTGTTCATGCGATTCTAAGTTGCCTCGCTCCCGGCACCCGCCGCTCCCGGCACGGCGGCAGCCTGGCATCGCGGGCCACGGGCGGTCCCGGCCGCGCCGACCGAAGACCCCAGCAGCGCGACAGCGGCCGCGGAAGGAATGGGGGATTGTAGAGCGGCGGCCGGTTCCTGCAAACCGGCCCGCCACACTAGGCTTGACCGTACAAGACCAGTCCGCCGAACAGGGCCAGCGCTTCGACGGCGGTTATCACCAGCGCCGCTACGCCCGACCACCGCTCGCTGGGCAACCTGACTGCCGCCAGCGACGAGATTACCGACAGGAGAAACCCGAACAGAACCACGCTCGGACCGAGCGCTGCAAGCGGGTGCCCTCAGCAGAACAGCCGCGCCAACACGACCCCGACGGGAGGGAGCGCGGTAAAGGCCAGGGCAAGTCTGCCAGTCATGGGGAACTCCTTTCGGCTGCACCGAATTGTACCCGTGCGGGCGCTGCGCCGCCCGGGCGAACGGGCGGCCGGTCGGTTATGCTCGAGTGCCAACCCGGAGGAGGCATGCCGCCGCTGCCGCAACTGCTCGATCGAGCGACCTACCGCGCGTGCGACTGGGATCTGCGCCGCGATGCCGCCGGCCGAACGTACTGGGTGCGCGTGTTCTGCGAGCACCTCGCGCTGCTGGTCCAATTGATCCGCCGGCAATACCCGGACGCGTGCACCACGACGCTCGCCGCATTCCAGGCCGAATACCTGGCCCGCAT
>CAZVRR010000362.1:0-3741 GCA_964629745.1 uncultured Planctomycetales bacterium
AAGGCCGCGATGAAGTACCACCCTGACCGCAACAAGGAGCCCGATGCCGAGGTTCGCTTCAAGGAGGCCGCCGAAGCCTACGAAGTGCTCTCCGATCCGGAGAAGCGCCAGCGCTACGACCGCTACGGCCACGCCGGCCTCCAGGGCGTCGGCGTGCACGACTTCTCCGGCATGGGCATCGATGACATCTTCAGCATCTTCGGCGATCTCTTCGGCGACGCCTTCGGCGGCGGCGGGCGCATGCGCCGGCACGAACGCGGCGTCGACGTGCAGGCGGTCGTCGAGATCGACCTGAAGGACATCGCCACCGGCGTCGAAAAGACGCTGCGCTTCGAGCGGGCCGATTATTGCGGCACCTGCGGCGGAACCGGCGCGGCGCCCGGCTCACGCCAGCGTACGTGCCGCACCTGCGGCGGTTACGGCCAGGTCGAACGCCAGACCGCCATGGGCCCGTTTGTCACGCGCACGGTGACCGAGTGCCCGAGCTGCCACGGCCGGGGCGATGCGGCGGAGAAACCCTGCCCGGATTGCGCTGGCTCGGGTGTCGCACCGGTGGAGCGCGTCCTGACCGTCAAGATCCCGCCCGGGATCCACGACGGCCAGACGATCCGCGTGCGCGGCGAAGGCGAACCGGGGCCGGCCGGCCGCGGCGTGCGCGGCGACCTGCACTGCACGGTCCGCGTGCGGCCCTCGCCGTTCTTCCAGCGCGACCGCGACCACCTGGTCTGCGTGCTCCCGATCAGCTTCACGCAGGCGGCCCTGGGCGCACAGATCGAAGTGCCGACCCTGACCGGCTCCGCCTCGCTGCGCATCCCGGCGGGGACGCAGCACGGCGCCGTGTTCCGGCTGCCGGGTAAAGGCCTGCCAAACCTGCACAACGGCCGCCCCGGCGACGAGATCGTGCAGGTGGTGATCGAGATTCCGCAGCGCCTCAGCCGCGCACAGGAAGAGCTGCTGCGGCAGTTCGCGGCGACCGAGGACAAGAGCGTCCTGCCGCAGAGCAAGGGTTTTTTCGATCGGGTCAAGGAGTATCTGACCGGCGAGGGCGAGGCCAAATAGAATCGACGCGGCGTAAGCGCCGTTGAATTCGAGAGCCGATGGACATCGACGAGCAGACAGAACAGGTTCGCGCGACGGAAGACCAGGACGCCGCCCCGGTTGTGGAAGAGACCGGTGCGAGCGCGCCGGTCGATCCCGAATCGCTGCAGCGGCAACTGGCGGAATTGCAGGACCGCAACCTGCGGCTGGTCGCCGACGCCCGCAACATCGCGACCCGCACGCAGCGCGAAAAAGCGGAAGCGATCCGCTTCGCCGAGGCGGATTTCGCGCGCGAGCTGCTCGTGATTCTGGACGACCTGGAGCGCAACCACCAGGCGGCGCTGAGTTCGGGAAACGAGGCGTTCGCCGACGGTGTGCGGATCACCTATGAACACTTTTTGAAAGTGCTGGCCGATCGCGGGATCCAGCCGATCAGCGCGCTGGGCACGACGTTTGACCCCGACCGGCACGAGGCGGTCCTGCAGCAGCCCAGCACGGAACATCCGCCGGGAACGGTTGTGCAGGAGCTCGCCCGGGGATATACGATGCACGAACGCGTGATTCGCGCGAGCCGGGTGATCGTCTCGAGCGGACCGCCGACGTGACGACCATGTAGCCATGTGTCGAAAGCTGTGATTTTCTATGCCTACGTACGACTACGTCTGCCAGAAGTGTGAGCACCGGTTCGAGCAGTTTCAGTCGATCAGCGCCGCGCCGTTGAAGAAGTGTCCGGCGTGCGGAAAAGCTGCGCTACAGCGGCTGATCGGAACGGGTGGCGGGATTCTCTTCCGCGGCAGCGGTTTCTACGAAACCGACTACCGCAGCTCGTCCTATAAGAAGGCCGCCGAGGCAGAGAAGAACGCCGTTTCTGGAGCAGCGAAGTCGGATAGCACCAAATCGGACAAGGCCCCGACCAAACCGCCGGCTGCCACGGGCGGAGCGAAACCCGCCGACGCTGCCTGAGGCGAGGGTCCCGGCGCCGACCGGGTTCAGCCCCGGCGCTACGGAACAAATCACACCGCCGGACGGTTGTAATCCACGTCGGGCGCGGCGTACACGGGCCCGGCCGGAATTACGCCGATTTTAGCGACTATTCATCCGGTATTCAGCGGCGCGGACAATCATTCCCCTTGGCTTGCGAACGCGCGCCGGAGCAAGAAGCGCGACCTTGAAGAAAAAGGACCCTGATTCGCTGGACATGGCGTATGAACGGTGGCATAATTAGCACTGAACAGGAACTAATTGGAACCGCGACAGTCAGGACACCGTATAACCCTATGGACGAAGGGTCGGAGCTGAACGCGAGCAGCGGTTCCGAAAGAAGGCTAGGGGCGAACATGGAAAAGTCCACCCGATCTTCAAACCTCCGGAAGCTGCACCCCCGGGCGCGCGTGGCGGCAGCCGCGGTGATGCAGCGCTTCTCGCCCACCGATCGACGCCTGATCGCGCAGGCGGTGTCGGAGACGCTGGAGTGCGTGATTCATCCGTCGTTCCGCCGCAGTGCCGCCGCCGAGGCCGCGCTCGTCGGGCCCTTGCCCGATCTGGAGGCCGCCCCGGGCGCCAACGATGACAGCGGGCTCGATCTGCTGGCCCCGCCGCGCCACAAGGTGTTGTCGGCGGAAGAGGAGCAGAAGCTGTTCCTGCGGTTCAATTACTGCCGGTATCGCGTGATGCACATCGTGAAGGAGCATGCCGGCCGGCGGCTGGGCATGGAGGCCTCGCGCGAGCTGCTGCGCTGGATGACCGAGGCCTTGCGCACGCGGAACCACATCGTGCGGGCGAATACGTCGCTGGTGATGGCGATGGCGCGGCGCACGAAGACGATCGGGGTGGAGCTGGGCGACCTGGTGAGCGAGGGGAACCTGGCACTGCTGCGCTGCGTCGACAAGTTCGATTGCGCGCGGGGTTTCAAGTTCAGCACGTATGCGTGCCGGGCGATCATGAGCGGCTTCGCGCGGCTCGGCGCCAAGAGCGCCCGCTACCGCACGCAGTTCCCCGCGCCGTTCGATCCGTCGTTCGAGCGCAGCGACTACGTGGAGCAGAAACGCAATGATGAGGCCGACGACTGCGTCAGCGGTCTGAAGCTCATCCTCTCGCATAACGCGGCCGAACTGAGCAAGGTCGAGCAGCGCGTGCTGACCGCGCGTTTCGCGCTCGACAGTGCCGGCCGCAAGGACGTTCCGACGCGCCCGCGCACGCTGGAGCAGGTCGGCGCGCTGCTGGGCGTCAGCAAGGAACGGGTGCGACAGATTCAGAACCGCGCCTTGCAGAAGCTGCGGGTCGCGATTGACGAAACAGTCCTGGTGGCTTCATAGGAGCGAGTATCGGGCTTTTGGCCAGGCTTTCTCTCCTCCTTGCTCTCTCTGGAGTGCGGGTCCCCGCCGGCGGTACTGGACGCCGGCGGGGACTTTTTACATGCAGATTGGTGGCCGCGCGAGCGGGCTGGAAGGGATGAGCATTGCGCATGAGTGAGGTATCACCGACCGCCGGCTGGCGCCTGGCGGCTCCGATGGGAGCCCGGGTTGCGCCGGGCGGGGTGGCTCCCAACAGAGCCGGCCGCGCGAGCGGCTGGTCTGCGGTCGTCGGGCGCCGGTTGGCGTATCGCCGACCGCCGGCTGGCGCCTGGCGGCTCCGATGGGAGCCGGGTCGCGCCGGGCGGGGTGGCTCCCAACAGAGCCGGCCGCGCGAGCGGCTGGTCTGCGG
>CAZVRR010000363.1:0-3737 GCA_964629745.1 uncultured Planctomycetales bacterium
ACGAACAGGCGGTTCAAATGCTCCGGGTTGTCGCGGTCCTGCGCGACCAGGCGCAATTGCACGTCGTAATCGTCGTTCACGTTGGGGTCGCGGAAACGCGTGACCTCGGTCTCGCCGCCGATCAGCAGGCGCAGGGCCGCAGCGATGTCCTCCGGGGCGACACCCAGGTCCGCCGCCCGCACGCGGTCGATCTCGACGCGCAGCTCCGGCTTGTCCAGGCGCAGGCTGGTGTCCAGGTCGGTGAACCCGCCGGCCTGCAGCGCCCGCGTGCGGAGTTCCTCGGCGTGCCACATGAGCGGCTCGAGCTCGGGGCCGCGCAGCGCGAAGTCGACATCCCAGTTGCCGCCGCCCAGATTGAACGAGTGCTGGTTGCGCACGGCGGTTCGCAGGTCGGGGTAGCGCCGCAGCTTCTCGCGGATGCGGTTCATCACGTCCTGCTGCGAGTAGTTGCCGCGAAACGCGCTGAGCGGGTCGCCGGCCAGCGTGGCGCGCCACAGCCGGCCGAGCGAGAAGATGCGCTGCTCGTGCGGGGCAATCCGCACGTAGGCGCGCCCCTGGTTCACGCCGCCCAGGAATCCGCCGCCGGCGCTGGTCAGCACGAGCCGCACGCCCGGCGTCTCGCGCAGGTCCCAGTCGATCTGCGCCATGATCTGCTGGATCGCCGGGAAGCTCGTGCCCTCCGGGGCCGTCACCGAGACCTGGAACTCGGCCTCATCCACGTTGGTCGGGATGTACTCCTGCCGCACCCAGCCGTACAGCGGCACGGTGCTTGCGACCACCAGGCCGGCGACGACCAGCACGAGCAGCTTGAACCGCAGCGCCCGCCGCAGGAGCCAGGCGTAACCCACGTCGAGCCCGTGGTAGAAGCCGCGGCGCGAGCGCGGTCCGGCGCCGTTGGCCACCCGCACCGGCCGCAGGAGCCGCGCGCTCATCATCGGAGTCAGGGTAAACGAGACGAGCAGGCTGACCAGCACCGCGGCGGCGGCCGTGATGCCGAACTGGTAGAGGAAGCGCCCCGAGATGCCGGACATGAACGAGACCGGCACGAAAATCACGACCAGGCTGAAGGTGGTCGCCAGCACGGCCAAGCCGATTTCGCGGGTCGCTTCGCGCGCCGCCGCCAGTGGCGGCAGCCCCTTCTCCTCGATGAACCGGAAGATGTTTTCGAGCACGACGATGGCGTCATCGATGACGATGCCGACCATCAGCACCAGCCCCAGCATCGTCACGCTGTTCAGCGTGAAATCCAGCGCCCACATCACGCCGAACGTGGCAATCACCGAGGTCGGGATGGCCACCGCGGCGATCAGCGTCGAACGCCAACTCCGCATGAACAGGAGCACGACCAGCGAAGCGAGAATGCTGCCGGCCACGAGGTGCACGTTGATCTCGTGCAGCGCGGCGTGGATGTAGCGCGACTGGTCGGCGATCACCTCCACGCGCACGCCCGGCGGAAGCTGCTCCGGCAGGCGCGCGATATTCGCCTTCACCGCATCGATGACCTCGATCGTGTTCGCACGCGACTGGCGCCGCACGTCGAGCGTGACGGTCGGCACGCCGTCGAGCCAGGCCGAGGAGCGCTGCTCGGCGGTGCCGTCCTCGATGTACGCCACGTCGCGCACGTAGATCGGCGTGCCACTCCGGGTCGTGATCAGGGCGGTCCCGAAATCCTCCGGCCGCCGGACCCGCGCCATCGTGCGCAGCGACTGCTCCCGCCGGGGGTCGGTGATGTTGCCGCCCGGGAATTCGGTGTTGTGGCGCACCAGGGCATCGCGGACGGCGGTCACGGGCAGGTTGTACGCGGCGAGCCGTTCCGCCTGCACCCAGACGTTGATCGTGCGCTGGAGGCCGCCCACGAGCTCGATCTCGCCCACGCCGGCCGAGCGTTCGAGCTGCACCTTGACGATCCGGTCGGCGAGGTCGGTCAGCTCGCGCAGCGGCAGCGGACCGGAAACCGCGAGCGAAAGCACCGGCGTCGACTCGTTGTCCGCCTTGCTGATGATGGGCGGATCGGCATCCTCGGGCAGGTCGCGCAACACGGATGCGACGCGGTCACGCACGTCCTGCGTCGCCGCATCGATGTCGCGGTCGAGCTTGAAAGTCGCAACGACGATCGACCGCCCCGAACCGGAAATCGAGCGGAGCTCCTCGATGCCCTCGACCGTGTTCACCGCTTCCTCGATCACGTCTGAGACCTGCGTCTCCACCTCCTCCGGCGAGGCGCCCGGCAGCGTAGTGCTGACGCGCACGATCGGCAGGTCGATGGACGGGAAGCGGTCGACTCCCAGCTTGAAATAGCTGACCACGCCCACGACCACGAGGGCCAGGATCAGCATGGCCGCGAACACGGGCCGGCGAATACAGATTTCGGCGAGCTTCTGCATGAACGATCCTGTGCGGTGCCCCGCCGCGCGAAACGCGGGCGTGCGGCAGGCTATGAGCCGTCGTGCGGCACGGCGACCCCGTCGGACAGGCCCGCCGCCCCCCGCGTCACCACCAGCTCGCCCTCCCGCAAGCCGGCCACGATCTCGACCTGCCCCTCCGCCTGGTCTCCGAGCTGCACTTCGCGCTGCTGCGCCAGGCCCTCCGCGACCACGAACACGCGGGCACGCCCGCCGGCGGTCGCGACGGCCTCGGCGGGCACGAAGACGGAGGCGCTGGTCTCGGCCGCGACCACGGCGCCGGTGGCGAACGCGCCGGGCTTCAGCGTGCCGCGCGCGTTGTCGATCAGCGCTTCGATCTCAAACGTGCGGCTGCTCGGGTCGATCGCGGGACTGATGCGGGCGATCGTGCCGACGGGCGCCGCGCCATTGACGGCGCCGCTCAACTCGACGGACTGCCCCACCGCGACCTGGGCGGCATAGCGCTCCGGCACGCGGCTGCGGAGCTTGAGCGGGTCGGCGACCAGCAGGCGGTACAGCGGCTGCGCGACGTCCAGGTACTGCCCCTCCGTCACGAGCCGCTGGGCCACAATCCAACTGTCCGCACCGTCGTGCCCCAGGGTCGAGGGGATCGGCGGCGCCACGACTTCCGTGTCACTCAGGCGTCGCTCGGCCATCTGCAACTGGGCCTGGTACTCGCGGGCGCTGGCGACCAGGGCGGCGGTCGTGTCGAGCGCGAGCTGGTACTCCGCCTCCGCAATGCGCAACTGCGAGATGGCGTCGTTGTGCTCCTGGCTGGCAACGATGTCGCCGAGAGCCGTGATGCGGTCGTGCGTGAAACGCGCGTTTTCCAGCTGCGCCGCCGCCTTCTGGACGGTGCTGGCCTGGCGCGGGTCGAACGAGCTGTCGGGGACGGCGGTCAGTCCGAGCTGCGCGAGCACCTCGCCCAGCGCGGCGCGGGCCTGTTCCACCGCGATGCGATAGTCCACCGGATCGACTTGCGCCAGCGGCGTGCCGGGCGGCACGACTGCGGCGACATCGACAAACGTGCGCAGCAGCACGCCGGCGACCTTCGTCGAGATCACGGTTTCCTCGGCGGCGTTCAGCGTGCCCTGGATCGGAATCCGCATGCTGCGCGGCGTGAGCTGGACGGCCTGCACGCGCACCACCGGCTGCGACGCCGGGGCGCGCCGGAGCGGCTCGGCGGGCTTCGTGCAGCCCGGCGCCAGGAACGCCAGGATCACGGCCAGCAGGACAGCCGCGCTGCGCCGCGCGGGCCGGGCCGTTCGCAAGCGCGGCGTGCCGAGCGCCGCCGCGGCGGGCGCAGCGGCCGGCAGCTCGAACAGCAACTGGAGC
>CAZVRR010000364.1:0-3726 GCA_964629745.1 uncultured Planctomycetales bacterium
CTGCTGACGTTCAGCAGCGGCGGGTGGGTCCTGGTCCTGGCGGCCCTGCTCGTCGTCGGAATCGTCGCCTGGCGCGCCGTAATCATCGGCCGCACGCTGGGCGTGCCGGTGGTCGGCGACGGCCGCACGGTTGAGAGCTACGGCTTCGACCTGCACACCTTCCTCGGCTCCCGTGACCTGCTCGTCGCCTCGGGATTTCCCAGGGACGGCCTGCCCGTGCTGACCAACCCCGCGGTCCTCTCCGTCGCGGGTGCAGAACAGCTCGGCGCCGAGATGCGCAGCAATCACCAGGGCAAGTTCATGGTGGCACGCCAGCCGGTCCTCGGCGTCGTCGTCAACGGCGAACCGCGCGCCTACCCGCTGAAAATCCTGACCTGGCACGAGGTCGTCAACGACCAGCTCGGCGGAATCCCGATCTGCGTCACGTTCAACCCGCTCTGCTTCGGCGCGGTCGTCTTCGATCGGCGCCGCGGCAGCGAAACGCTCGAGTTCGGCGTCAGCGGCCTGCTCTATAACTCGAACCTCCTGCTTTATGACCGGCGGGCGAGCGGTGCGGAAAGCCTGTGGTGCCAGCTCCAGGCCCGCGCGATCGCCGGACCGGCGGCCGCAACGGGGCAGCGCCTGAGCGTCCTGCCCGTCCAGATGATGGAATGGGGCCAGTGGCTGCGGGAGCACCCCGATACGACCGTCCTGGCCCCGCAGATGGAACGGCTCGCCATCTACAAGCGCAGCTACGCCGAGTACTACGGGTCGCCGCGCCTGCGCTTTCCGGTCAGCCCGCTGCCGCCCGGCGGCGTGACCGCGCCGCCGTTGAAGGAGCCGGTGATCGCGATCCGAACCGGCGAGAGCTGGCGTGCCTTCACCTGGGCCGAGGTGCGAGAGAAGGTCAACTCCGACGGCGTGTGGGCGACCGAACTCGACGGTCGGCGGCTCAACGTGCGCTACGTGCACGACCCGGCACTGAAGGCCGATCCAGCGGTAGTGTGGGTGGAGACGGCCGACGCAAGCCCGCTGCCGCCGACGCTCTACTCTTTCTGGTTCGCCTGGCATGCGCTGCAGGGCCCCGCGGACGGGCCGCCGTAGGGCTACGCTGGGACGCCGCGGTGACACGGGTCGAACGTGGGGGTATGCTCCGGGCGGGCGAGTGCGCTCGCCACGGCGACGGCCGCTCCGCGCCGCCCCGCAGGAATCCAGAATGCGACGTCGCGCTTACCTGCCGCTCGTACTGTCCGGGCTCGTGCTGGGCCCGGGCTGCGACTCCTTTCGCCGCACACCGCCGCCCGAGCCCAAGCCCCTGCCCGCACCCCAGGTCACGCGTGACCCGGTGCTGGCAGGCACGATCGGCGCGGTGACCTACTACGCCGACATCACGCCGCAACCGGTGCGCGGCTTCGGCGTCGTGATCGGCCTGGGCGATGCCGGCAGCAGCGAATGCCCCGAGTTCATCCGCGATTACCTGGTCCAGGCGATGGGGCGCGAACGCGACGCCTGGGCGGACATCGAGCTGCGCAAACGGTTCTCGCCCGGCGAGCTGATCGATTCGCCTACGACGGCGGTCGTCGCGGTCGACGGCCGCCTGCCGTCCGGAACGGACAAGGGCACCGTGTTCGACCTGATGGTCACGGCCCTACCGGGCACCTCGACCCGCTCGCTGGCGGGCGGGCTGCTGCTGCCCTGCGAACTTCACGCGGCCGACGCGGCCCGCAGCGACCAGGAGCTCATCGGCGCCCGGATCGTCGCGCGCGCCGCCGGCCCGGTGTTCGTGAATCCGTTCGCGCAGACCAGCGATGCCCTGGACGAAGGCGCGCGCCGCGGATACGTCCTCAGCGGCGGCCAGGCCACGGAGCCGCGGCCGGTGCAGCTCATGCTGCGCGAGCCGTCGTACGCAATGGCGGAACGCATCCGCGGCCGGATCAACGAGCGGTTCGGGCAATCTCCGCCGGTCGCGGAGGCGCTGAGCCAGGGCATCATTGCCCTGCGCGTCCCGACCGAGTTCGTGCGCTACCGCGACGAATTCTTCCGCCTGGTCCCGCGCTTGTACCTCGAAGACCACGGCGCATTCGTGGACGTGAAGATGCGGGAGCTGACCGAGCTCGCCACGCAGCCGCAGATCTCGCTGGAAGATGTGTCGCTCGCCTGGGAAGGGTTCGGCCGCAATGTCGTTTCGCACCTGAAACCGCTCTACACCCATGGCGATCCGCGCGTGCGGTTCTATGCGGCGCGCGCCGGCCTGCGGCTCCAGGATGCCGACGCCGTCGCGGCGCTGGCGGCCCTGGCCGGCGGACGCGACCACTCGCTCGCACTGCTGTCGGTCGCGGAGCTGGGCCGCTGCCGCTTTCCGCAGGTCGCGGTAAAGCTCACCCCCTTGCTGGGCGCGCCGGACCAGGAGCTGCGGATCGCGGTCTACGAAGCTCTCCTGAACCACCCGACGCCGGCGGTGCATTCGTCGCGCTTCCCGCATCCGCTCGACCCGATGCAACTGAATGTGATTGTCGACGAGGTGAAGTGCGACGGCGCCCCGCTGCTCTATGTACGCCGCACGCAGGTCCCGCGCCTGGCCATCTTCGGCCCGCACGTGCCGATGAAGCTCCCGCTGTTCTACGCGGACGCGAGCGACGCGGTGGTGTTGAACGCTATTGACGAGAGCGGCGACATCACGCTCCTCAACAAGCGCAAGGGCAAGCTCGGGCAGCCGATCCACGTTCCGCCGCGGGTCGCCGAACTCGTGGCGGCCCTGGCCGGCTCGCCGCAACCGGACAATTCGAAGAACCCGCGCGGCCTGGGCCTGCCGTACTCGCAGGTTGTGCAGATCCTGGCGGCCCTCGCGAAGGACGGGACCATTCCGGCCCCCATCGAGCTGGAGCGCGCCACCGTCACGGAGCTGCTCGGACCGGACTACAAGCCGGAGCGGCCGGAAACGGACGAGTCCAAGGAGCCGGCGGAACCGGAGACCGAGGAGGCGCCCGCGACGCCGCGAACCAACGAGCCGTTGCTGCCGCGCGGCGCGGAACCCGCGCCGGAAACCGGCGGCGGTCGTTCCGAGGCGGACGCCCCCGCGAGCAAACCATGAGCGATCAAACCGCCGCCGGCCGCGTCCGGCTCCAGAAATTCCTCTCGGACGCAGGCGTCGCCTCGCGCCGGCACGCGGAGGAGTACATTCGCGCCGGACGCGTGCTGGTCAACGGCGCCGTGATCGACGAATTGCCGGCCTTCGTCGATCCGGCGCATGACGAGGTTGTCTTCGACGGCGCGCCGGTGCGGATCGCGCGGACCGAGTACTTTCTCCTGCACAAGCCCAAGGGCGTCGTCTCGACACATAGCGACCCGGCGGGCCGCCGGCGCGTCGTCGACCTGCTGCCCCCCCTGCCCGTCAAGCTTTTCCCCGTCGGCCGCCTCGACGCGGACAGCTCCGGGCTGATGCTGCTCACCAACGACGGCGAACTGGCCGAACGTGTCACGCATCCGCGCTACGGAATCCCCAAGACGTACTGGGTCGACGTGAAGGGACGCGTGCCCGCCGACATCGGCGCAAGGTTGCGCCAGGGCGTCCACCTTTCGGAGGGCAAGGCCCGCGCGGCGACCGTCGAAGTCACGCATGTCAGCAACGAGCGCTCGATCCTGCACATCACGCTGCGCGAGGGTCGCAACCGGCAGGTCCGCCGGATGCTGGCGCGCCTCGGCTTCCCGGTGCGGAACCTGAAGCGGATCGCGATCGGCCCGCTGCAC
>CAZVRR010000365.1:0-3724 GCA_964629745.1 uncultured Planctomycetales bacterium
TGACCGCGAAAGATGCCATTCGCCACACCGTTGAATTCTGCCGGCAGGTCACAACGGAGTATCTGAAGGACCTGAGCGACGCCGACCTTCTTGTCCGACCGGTGGAGAACGCGAACCACATCGCGTGGCAACTGGGCCATCTGATCAATTCGGAACGCGAGATGATGGCCTGCCTCGGACACCCCATGCCGAGCCTGCCCGAGGGGTTCGCCGAGAAACACGGGCGCGAGGCCGCCCGTAGCAACCGCGCCGCGGACTTCCTCAAGCGCCAGGAGTACGTGGCGCTCATGGAGCAGGTGCGCCGCAGCACGCTCGCGGCGCTGGAGCGCACGGCGGAAGCCGATCTCGACCGTGCTCCGCCCGAATCGATGCGGTCGTATGCTCCCACCGTCGCGGCGGTGTATACCATGATCGGCACGCACGAGCTGATGCACGCCGGCCAGTTCGTGCCGGTCCGGCGCAAGCTGGGCAAGCCGATTCTGTTCTAGGAGCCGCGCTTGCCGTCGCGTCCGCCGGAATCCGCCCTGCCGCCCGTCGGACTGATCGCCGGCGAGGGCGAGTTCCCCAAGCTCGTCGCGCGCGGGGCGCGGGCCGCGGGTCGGCCGGTGGCGATCGTGGCGCTGCGCGGCTCGGCGGACCCGGCGCTGGCGGAGCTGGCGGACCGCTTCTGGTGGCGGGGGGTCGTGCAGCTCGGCCGCTGGATTCGCACGTTCCGCCGCGCCGGTTGCCGCGAAATCATCATGGCCGGCCGGGTGCGCAAAGCGGAGATGTTCGCCGGTCCGCGCTGGCTGCAATGGATACAATACTGGCCGGACCTGACCAGCATCCGCGTGTGGTACCTGCACGCCCGCGACAAGCGCAACGACTCGCTGCTGGGTGCCGTCGCGGATGAGTTGCAGCGGCACGGACTGACCTTGATCGATTCGACCACCTATTGCCGCGACGCGCTCGCGCCCGCGGGTGTGCTCACGCCGTTCGAGCCGCCGGCCCGTGTCGTCGCCGACGCCGACTTCGCCTGGCCCATCGCCAAGGAGGTCGCCCGCCTCGACATCGGCCAGGCCCTCGCCGCCAAGGAGCATGAGATCATCGCGGTCGAGGCGATCGAGGGGACCGACCAGCTCATCGAGCGCACCGGCGCACTGTGCCCGCAGGGCGGCTGGACCTTGATCAAGGTCGCCAAACCGAATCAGGACATGCGCTTTGACGTGCCCACGATTGGCGTGCAGACGATCGAGAAGCTGCACGTGGCGCGGGCCGCGGGCCTGGTCATCGAGGCCGGCAAGACCCTGATCCTCGAACGTGCGGCGGTGCTCGCCCTCGCCGCGAAACACCGCATCGCCGTCATCGCCCGGCGCGATGTCAGTTCGGATTCGGGCGGGCAGGAGAACGCGACATGACACTGGAACGCTGGCTCCGCCTGATCGCCGGCACGTTCGTCCTGCTGAGCCTGGCGCTGGGGCACTGGGTCCACCCGTACTGGTACCTGTTCACGGCGTTCGTCGGTTTGAACCTGCTCCAGTCCGCGTTCACGAACTGGTGCCCGATGATGACCGTCCTGCGCAAGCTCGGCGTGCGCGACGTCGTCAACTGCCACGTGCCACCCGCGCCGCGCTGAATGTACGCTCAACCCGAATTCACAGCCGCGTCAGCTCGTTCCTGCATGATCCGGTCAGGAGCCCCCGCCGGAGCGCGATGCCATGACGCGCCTGCAACCGCGACTCGTCCGCGACCGATCGCGCCTGACAATCGACGTCCCGCCGCCCATCATTCCGCCCGAGCCCTCGCCGCCCCCGGTGCGCGAACCACCCCTCCCGGCCCAGACGCCCCAGCGCGACCCGCCCGCGCCTGAGCAGTTGCCGACGCCGCCGGATCCGCTGCCCGGCCCGGCTCCGGGGCGGGCCTGATGAGAGATCCGCTCAGCCGCGCCGGCGCTTGGGCTTCTCGGCACCCGCCTCGTTCGTCTCGAACAGGTCGCCCGGTGCAACGGGCGCCTCGTTCTCCGGCACGATCACCGTCGTGCCGTCGTCCGGCAGTTCATCGGCGGCCGCCGCGTCGGCCGGCGCAATCGGCTTGCCGTCCTCGTCGAGCGTCACGTCCGCCTCGGCCGTCCGCCGCTTGGAGATCGCCAGCAGGTTCTTCATCAGGCGGTCGCCGCTGGCGCCGGTCAAGCTGGCCAGCGCCTCCGCCACGTCCGGGATGTAGCGGCCGAAGATGTCGCGCCGGTCCGCATCCATCCGCTGCCGCTTGCGCCGGCGCAGGTAGGCCGCGAGCTTGCGCCCGCATTCCTGGAGCGCGAGCTTCATCTCCTTGCGGATCTCATCGTAGTCGGCGATCGCCTCCTTGCTTTCGCTGGTAAACGGCACCCATACGCTGGCCATGTGCACCATCACGACGAGCGGGCCGACCGGCAGGCTGCCCGACGGCTGCGACACCCCGTAGTTGCGCCAGTCGACGTCGAGCACGCTCTTGAACGCGGCACAGGCCGACTGCTGGTAGAGCAGCGGCACGCGGTTCGCGAAGCGGATCACGCGGGCACTCTCGTCGGCCGCCAGGTTGCCGCCGAACGCCAGCCCGATCTCAATCTGGAAGGGGTTGCCGCGGTACACCGCCGGCTCGCGCGTGGTCGCGGTATAGAATTCGGCCTTGACCTCCTTGAGCAGGCCGGCGAGCAGGTTCCGCACGCCGATCGGCGCGAGGCAGTTCGTCGGCGGCGCCATGATCTTCACCGCCTGCATGGCCTGGTAGAGCCGCTCGACCTCGTGCGTGCCGATCTGGTTCGGGCGCGACTTGGGGCTCAGGCCCGCTTCCTCGCAGATCAGGTGCGCGACGCGCGGCGTGACGCGCGAGAACTCGTTTTGCAGGAACCCGCCCAGGCTCGGCGTGCGCTCGCCCTTGTGTTCGGGCTTGGCGCTCTTGAGCATCTTCATCAGCACGCCGAGCTCGATGCCGTGCGGGTGCGGCTGGATCTCGCAGGTTTCCGCCGGCAGCTCCTCGGTGCCGCGCGGGAACAGGCGGTTCTCGCCGGTGGGCGCCCGGTAGGTGATGGAGGCATGCGGATTGGCGATGGCGGTCTGCTCGACGTACTCGTCCACCGACTGGCGCCCCTTCGCGTAGCTGGCGACCAGTTCGATGATCACTTCCGTCCCGCGCTCCCAGACGACGTCCGTTTCCTCGTCCTTGATCACGTCGGCCTTGTTGCGCGTCGTGTCGATCTGGAGTTCCATGTAGTGGGCGGGCTTTTTCGGCGACGTGCGCGAAAGGATCCGCACGCTGCGACCCGTCGTAAGCACGCCGTACATGCCCGCCGCGGAGATGCCGATGCCCTGCTGGCCGCGCGACATCTTGAGGCGGTGGAATTTCGACCCGTACAGCAGCTTGCCGAAGATGTTCGCGATCTGCGCCCGCACGATGCCCGGTCCGTTATCGCGCACCGTGACGCGGAACCGCTCCTCGGCGAGCTGGTCAATGTGTATGTGAATTTCGGGGAGAATGTGCGCCTCTTCGCACGCGTCGAGGCTGTTGTCGACCGCCTCCTTCACCGTGGTCAGCAGCGCCTTGCGCTTGTTGTCGAAACCCAGCAGGTGCCGGTTCTTCGCAAAGAACTCGGAGACGCTGATCTCGCGCTGTTTGCCCGCCAGCACCTCGGCCGTCACGAGTTCGGCGCGCGGCCGGCGCCGCTGCGCCGCTGCCGGCGCTTCCGCGGTTTCCGGCGCGGGATCCGCCG
>CAZVRR010000366.1:0-3671 GCA_964629745.1 uncultured Planctomycetales bacterium
ATGTCCCTGTGTCCCTCAGTCCCTGTGTCCCTTCTTCCTTGTGGCTCCGGTTTCCAACCGGAGGACGGCTCTGTTGGGGCCCTTCCTGTGTCCCTTCGTCCCTGAGTCCCTGCGTCCCTTCTTCCTTGTGGCTCCGGTTTCCAACCGGAGAACGGACCATGGGCTTGCGCCTCATGGCTCTGTTGGTGGCTCCGTCCCTGTGTCCCTGCGTCCCTATGTCCCCATGTCCCTGCGTCCCTCAGTCCCTCTAACCAGGACCACCCCATGAAAGGCGTCGTACTGGCCGGCGGCCTGGGCAAGCGCCTGTGGCCGCTCACGAAAATCACGAACAAGCACCTGCTGCCCATCTACGACAAGCCGATGGTGTACTACCCGCTCGAGATTCTCATCAAGGCGGGCATCCGCGACGTACTGCTGGTCACCGGCGGCAACCACGCCGGCGACTTCCTGCGCCTGCTCGGCAACGGCAAGGAGCTGGGCCTCAAGGAGCTGCACTACACCTACCAGGAGGGCGAGGGCGGCATCGCCGACGCCCTGCGCCTGGCCGAGGACTTCGCCGACGGCGACAAGATCGTCGTCGTGCTCGGTGACAACATCATCGAGCGCGACATCCGGCGCGGCGTGGCCAACTTCTTCTCGCAGCCCCGCGGCGGGCGGATCTACCTCAAGCAGGTGCCCGATCCCGAGCGCTTCGGCGTCGCGGTGTTCGAGCACGAGCGCATCGTCCGCATCGACGAAAAGCCCGCCGACCCGGCCAGCGACTACGCCGTGATCGGTATCTACATGTACGACGAGCAGGTGTTCGATTTCATCCGCTCGCTCCAGCCCTCGCAGCGCGGCGAGCTGGAAATCACCGACGTGAACAATTTCTATCTTCAGCAGGGCTCGCTGGAGTACGAGGTGCTCGACGGCTGGTGGACCGACGCCGGCACGTTCGAATCGCTCTACCGCGCCACGCAGCTGGTCGCGGAGCGCTCGTGCACAGCCGGCTCGCTCTGGTCGACCTCGTGCGAGGTTGTCTGAGACGCGCGCGGCGGGCCCGGGACGGATGAACGAGATGAGAAGACTGCTGGTCACCGGTGCGGCGGGCTTCATCGGCTCGAACTTCGTGCGGCGCGCCCTCGCGCAGCAGCCCGACTGGCACATCGTCGCGTATGACGCGCTGACGTACGCCGGCAACCTGGAGAACCTGCGCGGCCTCGCGGACAGCGGCCGGTTCGAATTCGTGCGCGGCGACATTGCCGATCCGCCGGCGGTGGGCCGCGTGTTCGAGCGCCCGCTGTGGGGCGTGATCAACTTCGCGGCCGAGACGCACGTCGATCGCAGCATTCACGGCGGCGCCGAATTTGTCCGCACGAACGTGGTCGGCACGCAGGTGCTGCTGGAGGAGAGCCGCCGGCGCCAGGTCGCGCGCTACGTGCAGGTCTCGACGGACGAGGTCTACGGCTCGCTCGGGCCGCAGGGCAGGTTCACCGAAACCTCGCCGCTCGCGCCGAGCAGCCCCTACAGCGCCTCGAAGACCGCCGCGGACCTGTTCGTGCGTGCGTATCACGTCACGTATGGCCTGCCGGCCCTGGTCACGCGCTGCTCCAACAACTACGGCCCCTACCAGTTCCCCGAGAAAGTGATCCCGCTGTTCATCACGAACCTGCTCGAGAACCAGCCGGTGCCGCTCTACGGCGACGGACTGAACATCCGCGACTGGATTCACGTGCAGGACCATTGCGACGCGCTGCTCGCCGTGCTCGAGCGCGGCCGGCCCGGCGAGGTCTACAACATCGGCGGCGGCAACGAAGTGACCAATCTCCAGCTCACGCACGCGCTCCTGCGCGAGCTGGGCAAGGACGATTCCTTCATCCGCCCGGTGAAGGATCGCGCGGCGCACGACCGGCGCTACGCGGTCGATTTCGGCAAGCTCCACGCCGAGCTGGGCTGGTCGCCGCGCGTGCCGTTCGCACAGGGCCTGGCGGCGACGGTCCGCTGGTACCGCGAGAACGAGTCGTGGTGGCGGGCCATCAAGTCGGGCGAATACCGCGGCTACTACGAGCGCCAGTACGGCGCCGCGGGGGTGCACGCACCGGCATGACCAATCGCCCGATGCGCACGCTGATCATCGGGGCCCGCGGCCAGCTCGGCTCGGACCTGGCGCAGGCGCTGCCCGGCCAGGTCTGCGGCGTCGACCTGCCCGAGCTCGACGTCCGCAACGCGGGCCAGGTGCGGGCGGCGGTCCGTGAGGCGGCCCCCGACCACGTGATCAACTGCGCGGCCCAGACGAATGTCGACCGCTGCGAGGGCGAGCCGCTCGAGGCGCTGGTCGTCGACGCGCTGGGCGCGCTGCACGTCGCGAAGGCCGCCGCCGAGATCGGCGCAGAGCTGGCCTACATCAGCACGGATTACGTGTTCGGGGCGCTCCCGCCGCGGGCCGAGGCCTACGGCGAGGACGAACCGCCGGCGCCGCTCAACGTCTACGGCGTCAGCAAGCTGGCCGGCGAGCACATGAGCCGGGCCGGTCACCCTGATCCGCTGGTCGTGCGGACGTGCGGGCTTTACGGCCGCGCCGGCGCCCGGGGCAAGGGCGGCAACTTCGTCGAGACGATGCTGCGCCTGGCCGCCGCCGGTCGGCCGATCCGCGTCGTGAACGACCAGCGGGTCTCGCCGACGAGCACGGTGTACTGTGCGCGCGCGATCGCCGAGCTCCTGGCCGCGCGCGTGACCGGCGTCGTGCACATCGTCGCGTCCGGCAGTTGCACGTGGTTCGAGTTCGCGCGCGAGATCTTCACCTGCCTCTACCCCGACGCCGAGCCCATGCCGATCTCGAGCGGCGAGTACGCCGCGGCGGCGAAGCGTCCGCCGGTGTCGGCCCTGTGCAGCACGCGCCTGGCAGAGCTGGGAATGCCGGCGGCGCCGACCTGGCAGGAGCTGCTGCATGCCTACATGGACGCGCGGCCGTACGTGGTTGCGTCGCCGGTCCCGCCGGCGGGGGCGCAGGCATGAGCCGGGCCGAGGCCAATCGCAACAGCGCGAACCTGGCGGTGGCAGGCCGGGTCAGTGCCGCAGCGCCAACGACGGCGTCGGCCTGGACGCGTCACGCGCGCCTGTGGGCGATCGGCGGCCTGGCGGCGTGCCTGGCCTGGAGCTACTGGTCGACGATCGTCGAGCTGGTCGAGTTCTGGCGCCGCAACCAGGACTACTCCGTCGGCATGCTCGTGCCGCTGGTCGCCGGCTGGCTTGTCTGGCGCGACCGCGCGGCGCTGCGGCAGGTGTCGCTCCGGCCGTGCTGGTGGGGCTGCGGCGTGATCCTCCTGGCCGAGGCGGCGCGCCTGGGCGGCGTGTACTTCGGCTATGGTTCCGCCGAGCGCTACGCCCTCGTGCTCTGCATCGCGGGCACCGTGCTGCTCGCGGCCGGCTGGTCCATGTTCCGGCGGCTGGGCTGGGTCCTGGCCTTCCTGCTGCTGATGGTGCCGCTGCCGGGGCGGGTGCACGAGCTGATCGCGCTGCCACTCCAGAACCTGGCGACCGCGTCGGCGGTCTTCGGCCTCGAGCTGCTGGGGTTCTTCGTCGTGCGCGAGGGCAACGTCCTGCGGCTGGAGAGCGGCGAGTCGGTGGCCGTCGCGGAGGCGTGCAGCGGCCTGCGGATGCTGACCGCCTTCGTGTTCGTGGCGGCCGTGCTG
>CAZVRR010000367.1:0-3618 GCA_964629745.1 uncultured Planctomycetales bacterium
GCATGCACGCTTTCCGCGAGGTACTGCGCAACGACCTGCCCGATGCCGCCCAGCCCGCCGGTGATCAGATACACGCCGCGTTCGCGCAGGAGCGCCGGCGCGCCGCTGCCGATCGCCGGCAACGGCAAGCGCGTGAAACTTTGTACCCAGCGACGTCCCGCGCGGTAGCCCACCACGGTCTCGTCGACGTCATGCCACAGCTCGGCCGCCAGGGCCCGGAACTGCTCGCTGGTCCACTGCGACGCCGGTATGTCGAAGTCGACGTTCCTGCAGCGCACGTTGGCGAGTTCCTGCGGAATCACGCGGCACGGTCCCAGCACGGTCGCGGCCTCGGGATCGATCCGTTCGTGCCCGGAGATGGGGTGGACGCCGGCCGTGACGGCGAGCAGGCGCAATTCGTCGTGCCAGCCGCTGTCGCCCAGCGCCTGGGCCAGGCATAGCAGGCTGGAAAAGCCGAGGGCCACGCGCGCGTCGCAGTCGGGCGCGGCGGCCAGGCTCCCGAGATGCGCGATGGCCTGCGGCACGGGCCCCGCCTGCCGCAGCGCACGCAGGAGGTGCAGGTAGTCCTCGCGCGCGCCGACACGCAGTGCGTACGCCCGCTCGCCCAGCTTCGCGAAGGACGACCCGGGCACGACCGTCGTGACGCGGCGGCCGAGACCCTCAAGCGCACCTGAGACGTGCGGCGCGACCGACTCATCGGCGAACAGCAGCACCTCGCCCGACCCCGCCATCGGAACCGCAGGCGAGACCGTGCGTGTCCAGCTCGGGACATGGAACCAGTCCGCGAGGTCCGCCAGGCGCGCATTGCGCGCCGCGAACGCGGCGCGCGACGCTGCGCCGTCCTTGCGCCGTTCGATCCAGTAGCGCTGGCGCTGGAACGGGTACGTCGGCAGTTCGACGCGGCGACGGCGGTGCGGGCGCTGAACGCCGGACCAATCCAGACGCACGCCCGCGACCCACAGACGTCCGACCGCCCGGGCGGTCACTTCTCCCGCGTCCGCCACGTCCCGCGCGTGCGGCAGCAGCGTAACGGTGGTGACCGCGTCCTTCTGCTCGGCGGCCAGGCCATGCTGCACCAGGCCGGTGAGCGTGTGACCCGGCCCCACCTCGACGAACACGCGCATGCCGCCGGCAAGCAGTTCCTGCACGCCCTCGGCGAAGCGTACCGGCTGGCAGAGGTGCCGGCCCCAGTAGGCGGGGTCGGCGAGATCCGACTCGCGAATCCACGTACCCGTCACGTTGGAGAGGTACGGGATCTGCGGGCGGCCGAGGCGGATGTGCCGTGCGGCCTCCGTCAGGTGCGCCGCCGCGTCATCCATGAGACCGCAGTGGAATGCGCCGGACGTGTGCAGCCGCTGGACGCCGATGCCTTCGCGCTGCAGGACGCCCTCGAGCTCCGCGATCTGTTCCGGCGTGCCAGAGACCACGCATGCGCCGGGCCCGTTATGAGCCGCCAGCCACAGGCCGGCGCCCACCCGCAGCCGAAGCAGCTCGGGCGTTTCCATCACGGCCAGCATGGCGCCGCGCGGTGCGGCCTCCATGAGCTGACCGCGCAGGATCACCAGCCGCAACGCGTCCGCGAGCGTCAGCACACCCGAGATGCAAGCGGCCACGTACTCGCCCAGGCTGTGGCCCAGCAGGGCCGCGGGCCGCACGCCCCACGAGAGCCACAGCGTCGCCAGCGCATATTCCGTCGCGAAGAGCGCCAGTTGCGCGACGCGCGTCTCGCGCAGGCGCTGTCCAGCGGACTCGCTCTCGGCCGCGGGGAACAGCAATGCTCGGAGGTCCTCGCCCGCATCGTGCCGCGCCAAGTCCGCCACGCGATCCAGCGCTTCCCGGTAGACCGTCTCCTCGCGGTACAGCCCCAGGCCCATCTGCGGGTACTGGGCTCCCTGGCCGGGCAGGAGGAAGGCGAGCGCCGGGGGGCGCTGGGGGGCAGTGCCGGTCCACGCATGACGCACGTCCAGCGTTTCGAGGGCCTTCACGGCGCCGCCGTGGTCCTGCGCGATCACCGCGCGCCGCAGGGCAAACTCGCGCCGGCCGACCTGCAGCGTGTATGCCACGTCCGCCAGCGGCAGGTGCGGATGCGCGGCCAGGTGCTCGGCCAGGCGCTGTGTGCTCTCGTCGAGTGCGGCGGACGTCTGTGCCGAGATCAGCAGCGGCTGCCAGGCGCGCGCCGACTCGGCGACCGGTGCGGGCGGCGCCTCTTCGAGCACCGCGTGCGCATTCGTGCCGCCCAGCCCGAACGAGCTGACGCCCGCGCGGCGCGGCTGCTCCGGCGGCGTGGTCCATTCCGCGTGCTGCGCCGCCACGACGAACCGGCTGCCGTCCAGTTCCAGGCGGGGATTCGGCTGCGTGAAGTGCAGCGTCGGTACGAATTCCCGGTGCTTCAGGCACAGCACCGTCTTGATCAGGCTGGCAATGCCGGCCGCGGCATCCAGATGACCGATGTTCGTCTTCACCGACCCGATCACACACGTGGGCGCATCCGGCCCGGCCGGCCCGAATGCCTGTCTCAGCGCCGCGATTTCGATCGGGTCGCCGAGCGTGGTGCCGGTGCCGTGTGCCTCGACGTACTGGATCGACTGCGGCGACACGTCGGCCGCGACGTGGGCCAGCGTGATCGCCTCGGCCTGGCCGTCCACGCTGGGCGCGGTGTAGCCGACTTTCTGCGAACCGTCGTTGTTGATGGCAGTGCCGAGAATGACCGCCTGGATGTCGTCGCCGTCGGCGATGGCCTCGTCCAGCCGCTTCAGGGCCACCACGCCCGCCCCCTGCCCACCCACGGTGCCCTGGGCCCGCGCATCGAAGGCCCGGCAATGCCCGTCCGGCGAGAGGATGTTGTCTTCCTGGTAGAAGTATCCGCCGGGCACCGGGACGCCGATGGACACGCCGCCGGCCAGCGCCAGGTCGCATTCGTGGTTCAGCAGCGCCTGGCAGGCGATGTGCACCGCCACGAGCGACGTCGAGCAGGCCGTCTGCACGTTCACGCTCGGCCCGCGCAGGTTCAGTCGATACGAGACGCGCGTCGGCAGGTGATCCTTGTCACTCTCGAGCAGGAACTGGATGGGCCCCAGTTCCTCCAACAGTCCCGCATGCGAGCGGAGGTTCGCGATGTACGAGTTCTGCGTGCAGCCGGCGTAAACGCCGATGGCAAGATCGCAGCGCTGGGGGTCGTACCCCGCCCGTTCGAGCGCCTCCCACGCGCATTCGAGAAACACGCGCTGCTGGGGATCGGCCAGCTCGGCCTCGCGCGGCGTGCAGCCGAAAAGCGCCGCATCGAACTGCTCGACCCCATCGAGCACCCCGCGCGCCTTGACGTACTGCGGATGCCGCAGCACGTCCTCCTCGTACCCCGCCGCCCGCAACTCGTCGTCCTCGAAGAAGCGGATGCACTCGCGGCCGTCGCGCAGGTTCCGCCAGAACGCGGCGACGTCGGGCGAGTGCGGGAACCGTCCGGCCATGCCGACGATCGCGACGGCGCGCGAACCGGCGGCGCCCGCCGCACGGCGGGCGCTCCGCGCGCGGACCGCGGCCTGCATGTCGCGCGGCGTGTCGGTCCCGCGGATGCGCGCCGCGAGCGACGCCCCGTCAGGCGCGGCGCCGGGGAACAGGTCG
>CAZVRR010000368.1:0-3608 GCA_964629745.1 uncultured Planctomycetales bacterium
GCGCTCGGCGTGCGTCGCGGCGCATCCGCCCACCGCTCCCGCCGCGGGACCTGAGCACGTCCGTGCCGCCCGGGTACGGCGATCAGTTGCGTGGCCTGAACGACAGGCCGGAGGAAGTCCCGCGTGCGGACCCTGGGCATCGCAACGACCGCGTCACGCGGTGCCGTAACCACATTACCAACCGGCGGCTGCGGAAGTCGCTGCCAGAGTCGGGACCCCGAACGCGCGAGGAGAGACTCAAGCATGGCGGAAGGGGGAGGATTGCGGCCGCCGTGCATCGGGGCGGCGTCCTAATTTCTCAGCACGCAAGCGCTCAATCCATTCGCGTGAACTCGCCCCTGGCTTCCATGGAGCGGCGCAGGGCTCGCAGGGCGCGCTGGGTGAGAGCAATCGTCGCGGCTTCGGTTTTTCCCAGGCGCGCGCTCGTCACCTTCACGGGAAGCCCCTCCACGAAGCGCAACTCAATGACTTGGCGGTGCGGCTCGGAAAGCTCCTGGAGACACGCCGCGAGCGCTTCCAGGGCTTCCCCTTTCCTGATCACACCACTCGGCGTGTCCGAGGTGCCGCGGAGCTCGTTCAGCAGGTTCACGTAGGAACTCGAATCACGCACGCCCGGTGACGCCCGGTCAGGACTAACATCGCGCGCCCGGCAGCGTGCGGCACGGCGCATGTCGGCCAGCCTGTGATCGAGGATCGCCTGCACCCACGCCACCAGCGGCCCGAGCCCGGTACTCCGAAACTGCCCGATCTGTCGGAATACCTGCACGTACACTTCCTGCAGGAGATCGTCCAGCGCGACGCGCGACCGCATCGCCGCATCCATGTGGGCCGCCGCGTGGGCGCGGAGCTTCGGGTCACAGAGCGTCAGGAGCTTGGCCAGCGCCGTTCGGTCCCCCTTTTTTGCCGCTGCGATCCAGGCGTCGGGTTGGTCAGCCATGACATGCCTGCCTGTCCAGAACGCCAGGTCGCGATCGGAAACCGATCTCCGCGGCAGGTGAAGTGAATCCGCCCGCTGCGCTGCGAGTATGATAAGGGTACGGACCCGGGGAGCAAAGCCGATCGGTCGGTCGGTTGAGGTGGCGGGATCCGGTCGTCCGGCGGGCGGGAGGGGCGCCTGCGCGGCAGTGGAGAGGACCATGGAACTCTCCCCACGTCAGGAGCACGCGGAGCACGCGGGGCACATTTCCGTGCTCGTGAACGAGTTTTTCGAGCGCCGACAGGCGGAGCCAGATCTTTCGCCGGAACGCTTCATCTCCGAGCACGCCGAATCAGCCGCCGTGTTGCGCGAATACGTGCCGGGCCTGTCGCTCATCGGTCGCTTGCACCGGGCCGGCGGCCTCATCTCCTCGGAGAGCGATTCGACCAGTGCCGCCCCAGAGTTACCCGGCATCCCCGGTTTTGAGCTGATCGCAGAAATCGGGCGCGGCGGGATGGGTGCCGTCTACGAGGCCCTGCAGCTTTCGACCCGGCGGGTGGTCGCGCTGAAGGTGATTCTGGCAGGGGTGTTCGCATCGCCGGTCGCTCGACGGCGCTTCGAGCGCGAGGTACAGCTCGCGGCCCGCGTCCAGCACCCCGGCGTCGTCACCGTGCTGGAAAGCGGCGTGGTGGCCGGGCAGCCCTACTACGCCATGGAGTTTGTGGCGGGCGTCCGGCTGGACGAATACCTCTCCATCACGGAGCCCGATGTGCGGAGCACGCTCGACCTGTTCATTCTGCTGTGCGAGGCGGTCGAATGCGCACACGGCCACGAAGTGGTGCACCGTGACCTCAAGCCTTCGAACATTCTCATCGACGATGAAGGCAAGCCGCATATCCTGGATTTTGGTCTGGCGAAGGCTCTGCATGGGACGATCGGCGACGAGACGCAGACTGCCGACGTCTCGCTGCCGGGCCAGGTGGTGGGAACGCTTTCCTACCTGGCGCCGGAACAGGCGGCGGGGGCCGTCGACGAGATTGATGCGCGGACGGACGTGTACGCGCTGGGTGTGCTGCTGTACGAGGCGTTGACGGGTACGCTCCCGTACGATGCCGCGGGACGGCCCGACTGCGTCATTCAGCGCATCCTCGACGCGCCGCCCGCGCCGCCCTCGTCGCGATCGCCGCGCGTGGACCGTGAACTGGAGACGATTGTCCTCAAGGCCCTGGAGAAGGATCGTGCGCGGCGGTATCAGTCCGCGCGCGAGCTGGCGGACGACCTCCGCCGTTACCGCGCGGGTGAACCGGTTGCGGCTCGAAGACCCAGCACGATCTACCTTCTCGGCAAGAAAGTGCGCAAACATCGGCGCGGCGTGGCGTTGGGCGTGCTGCTCGCGATGCTGGCGGCGGCCGGCGTGTGGGACACGCTGTCGCGGCGCGAACATGCGCTGGTGTACGCCCGCCGGCAGACGCTGAGATACCAGCATGCGATCGAAGCCGGGGCCGGCGGCGAAATGAGAACCGCAGTCAACGCGCTGTACAACGAGTTCCCGACACTGCAGGAGTGTAATTTGGCTTGCGCTCAAGCGGCCTATCCGGTGAATCGATCCACGGCAGTCCACGTTCTGGAGGACGCGCTGCGCCAGAACCCCCGGAGTGCGGCGTACCGCTTCCTGCTCGGCGAGATCTGCCAGGCGACTGGCGATACGGAGCGGGCGCGGGCGGAGCTGGCACGAGCCGAGCAGGAGATGCCGAATACCGCCGAGGGCTGGTACCTGCGCTCGTTCGCCACGCTGGAACCGGGGCGCGCGATGGAGTACGCGGCGAGGGCGCTTGCGCTTCAGCCTGACCATGAGTTTGCGTTGTGGCGACTGACGGACTTGCAGATCCTCTCGGGCGACCTGGAAGGCGCCATGGAAGGCGCGCAGAGGCTGAGCGAGCTCATTGAGGCTGGCGGAAACCGTGACTTCTGGATCGCTTTTCGCGGCCGCGCCCTGCTCCGGCTCGGCCGCTATGAAGACGCGATTCACGAGTTCAGCCGCTGCGGCGCGTACTTCGACCGTGCCGCGGTGTATCGACGGCTGCATCGGTACGAAGAGGCGGTGGCAGACTACACGAGCGTGCTTCGCAGTCCGGGTCGCGCGACGCCGGACATGTGGGCGTTATACCAGCGGGCCACGCCGCTCTGGATGCTCGGGCGGCGCGAGGAAGCGGTGGCGGATTACGCGGAGTTCCGCCGTCTGCATGGTCACCCGTTCTATTCCGATGCCCGGCACTTTTTGATTCTTCGTGAGCTGGACTGCCCGGAGCAGGCACAGGCGGTGCTGTCCGCCGCGTTGCGCGACGTCCGGGAACAGGATCGCTGGTTGCGTCAGATTTTTCGCTGTCTGGCCGCGGAAATTGAGCCCGCCGCGCTGGTAGCGGAGGCCCGGGCCTCGCAAAACCAGGAAGCGTTGTGCGAAGGCTGCTATTACGCGGGTGAGGCCTGCCTACTTCTGGGCCGGCGGGCGGAGGCGCGCGAGTGGTTTCGGGCGTGCGCGGGTTGTGGTCTGCTGTTCGATGTGCAGGGGGACATGAATCCCGTCCCGATGAATGAGTACGAGCTGGCCGAATGGCGGCTGCGCACGGTATTTCCGACCCAGGATTCCATTTCCGCGCCGTAAGAAAACTGCGCAAGCGCGCGTTGTGCGGGG
>CAZVRR010000369.1:0-3558 GCA_964629745.1 uncultured Planctomycetales bacterium
GGGCGTCACGAGGCCGGCGCGCCCGGCGGGGCCGGCGGCGGGGGCGGCGGTGTTGTCATCGCGGGTGGCGGCTGCCAGGGACTCGCCGTGCCGTTCTGCCAATGCTGGCGGGCCAGGGCGAGCTGCAGGATCAGGCCCACGCGATCGTGTACCCCCAGGCGCAGATAGAGCGCGCGCATGTGCATGCGCACCGTGTTCAGCGAGATGCCCATCGCCGCCGCGGCCGATTCATACGTGTGGTTGTCGAAGATCAGCCGCACCAACTCCGCCTGGCGCGAGGTGAGCGCAAAGTAATCCTCCAGATACGCCCAGTCCCTGGCCGTGAACAGCGGCTCCATGAGAGCATCCCCGGTTACCGTAGCAGCCAACGCCTCCGCCCCGCCTAAACGACAAGAACTGTCAGCGATCGGGCTCCCGCAGGAGAGTCGACGTTCCCCACGGCGACGTTCATTCTACGTTCGTGACGACCGGATGTATACGCATGCGGATGCGTGCCGCACCGGATGCGACGATTCCGGACACGGATCTATCGGACTTCAACCGCCCGCGCGCAGGTGCGCCGCACGCCACAGGGTCGAGGCGGGCCGGCGAGTCCGCCGGATTAAGGCAGCACCCATTTCGTGCCCTGCGGTGTGTCCCGCAACTCGATCCCGACGGCGCTGAGGCGCTGACGGATCTCATCCCCCAAAGCGAAATTCCGGCTCTTGCGCGCCTCGGTGCGCAGTTCGGCGAGGATTTGGATCACGTCGTGGATCCGGCCGCTCTCGCCTGCGCCGGCCTGGCGCCAGCGCAGTCCCAGCACGTCGTCCACCAGGCGGTGCATGACGGCTGCGGCCGCCAGGAGATCCTCGCGTCCCGCCGCTTCGCGGCACCACGCGCCCGTCTGCCGGGCGAAGTCGAAGACAGTCGCGATTCCGGCGGCGGTGTTGAAGTCCTCGTTCAGCGCGTCGGCGAAGCGCTTCTCGACGTCCGCGAGGCTGGTGCGGATGGCGTCCGACTGCGGCTTGCTCGGAGCAACCTCGGCCGCCGCGTGCAGCTCGCGGACCGCGTCGCGCAGCTTGTAGGAGCCGCTCTCGGCCGCCCGGAGGGCTTCGTTCGAGAAGTCCAGCGGCGCGCGGTAGTGGCTGGTGAGGATGAAGTGCCGGATCACCGCCGGCTCGAAGGTCTTCTCGAGCAGGGCGTGTCCTTCCGTGAAGATCTGTTTCAGGCTGATTGCGTTGCCCAGGCTCTTGCCCATCTTCTGGCCGTTGAGCGTGACCATGTTGTTGTGCAGCCAGTACCGGCAGAACGGCTGGCCGGTGACGGATTCGGCCTGGGCGATTTCGCACTCGTGGTGCGGGAACTGGTTCTCGATCCCGCCGCCGTGAATGTCGAGCGTCCGGCCGATGTACTTCTGGCTCATGACGGAGCACTCGAGGTGCCAGCCGGGGAAGCCCTCGCCCCACGGGCTGGGCCAGCGCATGATGTGGCCGGCCTCGGCGCGCTTCCAGAGCGCGAAGTCGGCCGGGTGGCGCTTCTCCGGGTTCACCTCGACGCGCGAGCCGGCTTCCAGTTCCTCCACGCTGCGGCCGCTGAGCTTGCCATAGCCGCGGAACGTGGCGACGTCGAAATACACCGAGCCGTTGGACTCGTACGCGTGCTTGCGGGCCAGCAGGTCCTTGACGCACTCGATCTGCTCGGGGATATGGCCCGTTGCGCGCGGCTGGATGTCGGGGCGCAGGATGTTCAGCGCGTCCATGTCCTCGAAATAACTGCGCTGAAAGACGTCGACGATGGCCATGGGATGCAGCCCGCGCCGCCGGGCCTCGGCGATGATCTTGTCCTCGCCGGCATCCTCGTCGTTCTCGGTCATGTGCCCGACGTCGGTGATGTTCTGGACGTAATTCACGTTGTAGCCGCTACAGCGCAGCCAGCGCACGATCGCGTCGAAGCTGACGTAGCTCTTGGCGTGGCCGAGGTGGCTGTGCCCGTACACGGTCGGCCCGCACACGTACATCCCGACGTTCGGCGGGTTCAGCGGGACGAAATCCTCGAGCTTGCGACCCAACGTGTTGAAGACGCGCAAAGGCATACGGCACCCGTATTGCTGTTTCAGGCGGTCATCTTATGCAATCATCGGCACTTGCCCAAGCGGTCGCGAGCGGGGTTCCGCCGCGGGCTCAAAGCACGCCGCAGGGCCGACGTTTCGTGCGCGGCGCGCCAGGCGCGGCCGCCGGCCCGCCCGTGCAACCCCCGACACGCGATTTTCGTAATCACTTCTGGCGGCGGACTCTCCTGTCGCCGTCTTGCAGAGTAGCTGAACCGCACCGCCTCGCCGGGAGGTGTTCGCCGGCGGCGGTCGCGGCGGGCCTGTCCGCACATCAGGAGGACGAACATGCGCATCGTGAAGCTTGGTTGCGCGTTGGCGCTGTGGGCCGGCGCGTGGCACACGGCATGGGGCGAGGAGCCGCCGCGGGGGCCGCAGGCGGTCGAAGTGCAGCACCTGGTCAGCATGATGGGAGACCTGGGTGCGTTGACCGGCATGGCCGCCGACGCGCCCAGCCTGCCGAAATTCGAGGACGTCACGAAGGGGATGAAGTCTGCGCCGGGCCTGTTCACGTTGTGGTTCTATCCGCCCGAGGCCAAGGACAAGGACCAGGAGAAACTCCTTTGCCAGATCCCGGTGTCGTTCCTGAACGAGAACTTCATGCTTTCCACCAGCGTGTCCGGCGGCGGGTTCTTCACCGGCTTTCCCCTGGACGAGCGCGTCGTGCGCTGGGAGCTGCTGAACCGTCAGCTCCTGCTCGTCGAGCCGGAAACACGCTACGTGGTGGACAGGTCCAAGGAAGTCAGTGACGCCGTGCGGCGTACGTATCCGGAGCGCATCCGCGTCGCCGTTCCGCTGGTGACCAGGACGGCCGACGGCGACCCGGTGATCGACCTCGGCACGTTGTTGAAGAGCCAGTTCGCGAACATCGACTGGCTGAGCCTGGACGGCGGATCCGGTGCGCTGGCACTGCTGGGCGGCTCGCGGATCAACCCGGGCCTGAGCAAGTGGACGAAGCGCAAGAGCTTCGAGCTGAACGTGGAAATCGGGGTCGAGCTCGCGGTGGCGCTGCGCGACCCGCCGGGGGCGCACGACAAGAAGCTGGTGCATTTCAGCTTCTGGCGGCTGCCGAAGAGCGACTACCAGCCGCGCGTGGCGGACGATCGCGTCGGGTATTTTGTGACGGCCAACCAGGACTGGTCGAAGCCGACGAGCGAGCGCGAGATCTTCAACCGCTACGTGAACCGCTGGCACCTCGTGAAGCGCGACCCCAGTCTCGATGCGTGTGAGCCGCGGCAGCCGATCGTGTTCTACATCGAGAAGACGGTGCCCGTGCGCTTCCGCCGCGCGGTGCGCGACGGCATTCTCGAGTGGAACAAGGCCTTCGAGAAGATCGGGTTCGTCAATGCCGTCGAGGTGCGGCAGCAGACCGAGGACAACGAGTGGAAGGACCTCGACCCGGAGGACATGCGCTACGCGTTCTTCCGCTGGATCGTAACTGGCGGCGGTTTCGCGATGGGGCCCAGCCGTGC
>CAZVRR010000370.1:0-3531 GCA_964629745.1 uncultured Planctomycetales bacterium
AGTCGCCTGGCGTCGACCGGGTTGAGCGTCAGGAGCTGGTCGAGCGTACCGCCCGCGACGGGGACATCCTGCTCCTGCGTGCCGGTCGTTCCGTCGACGAAGAGAGAGCCGGTTAGCTGGTTGTCGGCCACCAGCTCAGCCGCGTGTCGCGGGCCGCTTCCCTGGTGGGCCGACGCGTATGCCAGCACGGCGCTCGTGACGATCGTTGTCTGCGACTTGGCCGCGGCCGAGCCGGCGGCCGGCGCCGGGAATCTCGACGTGAGCGTGGTCAGCACGAACGCGTAGAGTGCGACCAGTCCCAGCACGAGCAGGGCCGGCAGCAGCAGCGTGGCGAACGTGGCGCGCAGCGCGCTGACCTGCTGCGTATGGCGCAGCATGATGGTGGTGCTGACGATCCACCAGATCCACCCGAAGTATCCGCCGATCAACGGGATTCCGCTGACCACGTTGGCGCCGCTGCCGTACAGGACCGCGTCGAGCGTGTGGCCGGCGCCGCCGCGCGTCGTGCCCGTCACGCGCAGTGCGGCGTGAATGCTTACGGCCCAGATCACCGCCGCGATGCAGAACGCGACCAGCCCGACCACCAGCCCGACGAGCAGGCCGCCGATGATCGCGCGGCCGGACCCGCCGCCGAAGAGACCCGTTATCACGAGCAGCACGCCGATGCCCATCAACATCACGAGCAGCGCGTTGACGGCGGCGAACGCCCACGCCTGGGCGGGCTGCGCGCGTTCCGGCAGGGCGGCGGCGAGTTGTGCGGGGCGGACCAGCGCCATGCCGACGGTACGAGTCCACCCGCGGAGCCGGCCGATCTGCGAGCGCTCGAGCCACGGCACGCGGACGGCGCGAGTCTGCTCCTCTGCCACGCCCGCGGCGGGCAGGATGATCATGTCATCCATCTGCACGGCTCGTGCGCAGCGCACGCACGTGAACGCCGGCGGAACAAGGTGCCCGTTGGGGCCGGTGCCGTAGTAGGCCTGGCGGCAGTGGGGACAGCAGAACTGCACGCTGTTGGGATTGAACTCGAAGTCGCTGGGACGGAAGCTCGTCCCGCACTCCGGGCACACGCGCGACACGAGATTCCACAGGCGATAGCCGCAGGTCTTGCAGAGCATGCGCTGCCTCCCCGACGGGGCGATGCTACTCTCAGCCCGGCCAGCCTGCCACTTCGTCGCGGATCGACGGCCGCGCGAGCCACACGAGCAGGACGACCGGCAGGGCCCAGCCCCAGGCGAGCCCCAGGCAGGCCTGCACGAGGGGCATGCTCGTCATCGGCATCGACATGGGCGCGGTCGTGCTCTGCACCATGGCCATCGTCTGTTCCTGGATCACGTAGCTCATCCCCGTCGAGACCACGGTCAGCGCGAGCTTCAATGCGGCCCACGTGCGGCACAGCGGAATCGTCCGGCGGCGCCGGCGCAGCAGCAGGATGCCCGCCGCGAGCAGCAGTGCGGCCAGGCCGGCTTCGCCCAAGCCGATGGCCATCAGCCACCAGCGGGCGCGGTCCATCGGATCCAGCACGAACGCCGGAGCGCCGCCGCCTATTGCCCGCACGAAAAGCGCCGACGCGAACGGCGCCGCCGCGGCCCACAGTCCGCCCAGGGTCCCCAGCGCGCCGACGACCACGGCGAGGATGCCGAGGACCGATGGCCAAAGGGAGCCGGACTGCGTGCCGTCACCAAGCGGGCCCGGCACGGTGGGCGGCGCCGCGGGCTGGACCGAAGGCGAAGTCGAGTCAGACATCCAGGTCCTCGCGTCGCTTCACGCGGCTGGACCGGCCGACCCGCTCCTGCTGGCTCGACTTACGGGTTGCGGGCCGGCGTCGGATTCCCCGCGTACGCGATGCGGTAGACTACCCCCGCGTGGTCATCGGATACCAGCAGCGCGCCGTCCGGCATGACCTCGACGTCCACGGGCCGGCCCCACGGGGCGCGCTCTTCCAGCCAGCCTTCCGCGAACGTCTCCACCGACTTCACCCGGTTTCCCTCGAGGTACACGACCTGGATCTGGTAGCCGCTGGGCGGAAGGTCGTAGCGATTCCACGAGCCGTGCTGCGCCACGAAGATTGCGCCGCGATATTTCTCGGGGAACATCGTGCCGGTGTAGAAGCGCATGCCAAGGGCGGCGCAGTGCGCGGTGAATTCCGCGACCGGCGGAGTTGTTTCCAGCGCCGCCGGCTTGACCGACGCGTACTCGGGATCTGCTACGTTCGTGCCGTGTACGAAGGGGAAGCCAAAGTGCATCCCGGGCCGCGGCGCGATGTTGAGCTCGTCCGGTGGCGTGTCGTCGCCCAGCTCGTCCCGCCCGTTCTCCGTGAACCACAGCTCGCGCGTCTGCGGATGCCAGTCGAATCCGACGGTGTTACGGATTCCCCCGGCGAAGACTTCGAATTGCGCCTTGTCAGGCTGCATGCGGAGGATCGAGGAATAGCGCGGATCGTCGCGGAGGCAGACGTTGCACGGTGCGCCGACCGGGACATAGAGCTGGCCATCCGGGCCGAAGCGAATGAACTTCCAGCCGTGCCATCGGTCGCGCGGCAGGCTGTCGTTGACGACGACCGGCCGCGGCGGGTCGGCCAGGTGCTGCTCGATGTCATCGAAGCGCAGCACGCGGTGGACCTCGGCGACGTAGAGCGCGCCATCGCGCACCGCCACGCCGTTGGGCATGCGCAGGCCGGTGGCCAGGACGTGCACCTGGTCGACATGCTGGTCCTGGTCCTGGTCGACCAGGGCGTACACGCTGCCTTTCTGGCGCGTGCCCACGAACAGCGTGCCGCCGGCGCCGCGGGCCAGGGAGCGCGCATCCGGCACCTGGTCGGCGTAGATGCTGGCGGTGAATCCCTCGGGCAGGCGCAACTTCTGGAGATGCGCCGGATCGAATGCGGGTGCCTGCTGGCAGCCCGTGTGAATCAGAAGCGCTGCGAGAATGGCCCCGCCGCAGGACGTCCGTGGTGGCATGGGTTGTTCCCTTCCGAATTCGCCGGGCGACCGCGGCGGTCACCGGGCTGGCCCAGTCGGATTGTACCGGCCGGGGTGGCGGCCGCTACGCGATCGCGTCGGCGGGCCGGGGCGGCTCGAGTTGCCGACGGGCGTGGTTCAACTGGGCATGCGTGCCCACCAGGACCAGTACGTCGCCGGCTTCCAGGACCAGGTCGGGTGCGGGGTTGGGAATCGGCTGGCCGTTGCGCGTAATGGCGACGATCGTCGCCCCCGTCCTGGCGCGCAGATCGACTTCCCGGATCGTGCGCCCGGCCGCCGGACTCTGCTCGAGCAGCATGTGGACCTGGGTGACCGCGGTCTGGAGCAGGGCCAGCCACTCCCCGCGCAGCCGCTGATCGGTCGGCCCGCCGCGCAGCATGCTGTAGCGTCCTGCCCGCACGAGGATCACCTGCTGCTCGATCACGTTCTCGGGGACGCCGAACTGCTGCAGCACGTGGGCGAAGATCTCGATGGACGTTTCGAATTCCTCGGGGATCACCTCTTGCGCCCCCGCCCGGTAGAGCGCGTCGAGCTCGGTGAGATAGCGCGTGCG
>CAZVRR010000371.1:0-3522 GCA_964629745.1 uncultured Planctomycetales bacterium
GCTTCGAGCAGCTCACGGCGCAAGCGGTTTAGCGCGAGGTACGCGGCCCGATAGCGAATGACCTGCCGCGGCGTAGTGTCGCCCAGTCGCAGTTCTTCGGCGCTGACCCCACCAGGACCGGCCAGACCAAGGTAGACCAGCCCCACCGGCTTGGCGGACGTGCCGCCGTCCGGTCCGGCGATTCCCGTGATCGAAAGGGCGTAGTCGCTGTGGAGCCGCTGGCGCGCACCGGCCGCCATCGCACATGCCACAGCGGCGCTCACCGCGCCATGGGCGGCCAGCAGAGCGGGGTCCACGCCCAGCGCGGCGACCTTCACGTCATTCGAATACGCCACGATGCCGCCTGCGAAGTAGGCGCTGCTGCCGGGAGTGCGGGTCAGCAACTCGCCCAGCAGGCCGCCGGTGCACGATTCGGCGGTGCTGAGCGTCCGGCCGGCGGCTTGCAGCAGGGAGCCGACGACGGACGCGAGCGTGTCCTGCTCACGGCCGAAGATCGTCCCGGCCAGGCGGGCACGCAGCTCGTGCTCGCACCCGTCGAGCAACTGCTCGGCGGCGGCGCCCGTGGACGCCGTGGCGCAAAGCCGCAGCGCGATGAGGCCCAGTTCCGCCGTCGTGCCGACGAACGGGTTGCGGCGGGGATCCATCAGGTCCGCGATGACGTCGCCAATGTCTGACTCGCCGCGGCCGATGCAGTACAGGCTCCGGACGCGTACGACCTCGCCGCCGCCGGCGGCTGCCAGCGCGGGCCGCACGTGCCGTTCGAACATGGCCTGCATTTCGAACGGCACGCCCGGCAGGGCGAAGTAGCGCGTGCCCTGGATGGTCAGCGCGATGCCCGGTGCCGTGCCGCAGGCGTTGGCCAGGGGCTCCGCGCCCTGCGGGATCAGGGCCTGGACCTCGTTGCGGGCGGGCATCGTTCGTCCGCGCTGTGCGAAGAATTCCCGGATTTGCGCAAGACTCCGGGCATGCGTCGCGAGCTCGACGCCCGCGATGCGTGCGAGCGCTGCACGCGTCAGGTCGTCCTCCGTCGGCCCCAGCCCCCCGGTCAGCACGACGACGTCACAGCCGCGTGCGGCGGCCAGCGCGGCGCACAACTCGTCCAGCCGGTCGGGGGCGGTGACGATGCGGTCGACCCGCACGCCCGCTGCGGCGAGCTGCCGCGCCACCCACGCCGCGTTCGTATCGACGACCAGGCCCAGTGTCAGCTCGGTCCCGCAGGATATGATCCAGGCACGCTGCATGGTTGGCAGCGTACGAGATTCGTCGGAGATCGTCGATGCCCGCCGTTTCCGCGTTCACCGCCGCGCAGCACTATCGTCCCTGCGAGACGCGGCTCGTGGCGGACGTGCCGGTGGCCGCCCGTTTCGGTGCGCCCGCCGCGGAGTACGGCGCGGCCCGGCAGCAGGCGGTGCTGTTCGATCGTGCCGACCGCGGCCTGGTCATCGTGACGGGTGCGGATCGCAAGTCGTGGCTGCACAATCTCGTCAGCAATGCCGTCAAGACGCTGGACGACGGTGCCGGCAACTATGCCTTTGCGCTGGACGTGCGCGGCCGCGTGCAGTTCGACCTCAATATTCTCTGCCGCCCCACGGCCCTCTGGCTTGACCTTTCGCGCGCGGTTCTGCCGGCGGCGCGGGCCCATCTCGAGCGCTACCTGATCACGGAAGACGTTCAGCTCGAGGACGCCTCGGACGCGTGGGCGCGGCTGGCAATATCCGGCCCGTCCGCCGGCGGGCTCGCCCAGCAGCTTGGTGTGGGAAACGCCGCGGCGCTGCCCAGCCTGGCCAGCGTCGAGTTCGAGGCGGAACACGTGCTCGTGCGACACGACCTGGCAGGGGCAGCGGGATTCGAACTGTTTGTGCCGGCGGCTGCGGCGGCCGGCTGGTGGGATCGGCTCGCCGGCGGCGGTGCCGTTCCCGCGGGTCTGGACACGCTGGACGTGTTACGGATCGAAGCGGGGATTCCGTGGCTCGGGCGCGACATCGACGAGAAAGTGATCGCGCCGGAGACGGGACAGGTCGAGCGCGCCATCAGTTATCACAAGGGCTGCTACCTTGGCCAGGAGGTCATCGAGCGCATGCGCTCCCACGGGTCGCAAGCGCGCCGGCTCGTTCGCCTGCGCATGGGGCCCGGCCCACTGTTTCCCTTGCCGGCGGAGCTGCAGCAGGACGGCCAGGCGGCCGGCCGCATCACGTCCCTCGCGCTGCACCCACTGGACGAGGCGCGCATCGGCCTGGGCTACCTCAAGTCCGCGCTGCGGGACGCCTCCCGCATCACGGTGGGGGCGCCACCCGCGCCCGTGCAGATCGTCTGAACCGCCCGGCGCATGCTTTCGACGGCGCGCCGCGGCGAGTAATGTAATTCCCGGATCGGGAGCAGCGCTGCCGTGTGGTCTGAACGTACACGCCGACTCGTCGAACTTGCCTGCGCGGAGGACCTCGACCGCGCGGGCGACGTCACGTCCGCGCTGCTGCCGCGTGGCGCTCAGCACGTCGCGGCGCGCGTCGTGGCACGACAGGCCGGCATCGCCTGCGGCCTGGACCTCGCCCCGCTCGTGTGCGAGGTCTTCTCCTCCCGGTTGCAGCAGGGTCTCGAGTGGCGGGCCACGCTGCGCGACGGCGACGCGCTGCACGCCGGCGCCGCGGTGGCCACGCTCGCGGGGCCCCAGGCGGCGGTGCTGGCGGTCGAACGTACGCTGCTCAACTTTCTCGGTCGACTCAGCGGCGTGGCGACGCTGACGCGCCAGTACGTCGACGCGGCGCGGCACGTGAATCCGCACGTGAAGATTCTCGACACGCGCAAGACACTGCCGGGCTGGCGCGAGCTGGACAAGGCAGCGGTACGCGCCGGCGGCGGGCACAACCACCGCTTCGGACTGTATGACGCCGTGCTGATCAAGGACAACCACCTGGCTGGCGTGCCGTTGGAGCAGCTCAGCGCTTTCCTGGCCCAGTCACTGGGCCGCTTGCGCCAGTCAGTCAGCTTCGTCGAGGTCGAAGTCGACAGCCTTGACCAGCTCAGCCAGGTGCTGCGCGTGCCGGGTGTCGACATCGTGCTGCTCGACAACTTCACGCCCCCGCAGATGCAGGCCGCCGTCGCGGCACGGGATGCCCAGGGCCTGCGCGGCAAGGTGGAACTCGAGGCCAGTGGGGGGGTCCGGCTCGACACGCTGGCGGCCATCGCCGCGTCGGGCGTCGACCGCATCTCGGTCGGCGCTCTCACGCACTCGGCGGTGGGCTGTGACCTGGCCCTGGATTTCTGATGCGGCGTTACGGGTCCGGCGAGATCGCCACGCCCCCCGCCGCGATGGCCAGCGCGCGGGCCACGTGGGCTTGCCAGATGGCGCGCTGCTCGCTTACGACCCGTGTCAGCAAATCCGCGAATTGCGGGTCGAACTGCTTGCCGGCCTGGTCGCGTATCTCCTCGACGGCCGCGTCGAGCGTGCGGCGCTGCCGGTAGGCCCGGTCGCTGGTCATCGCGTCGAACGCCTCGGTGATGGCCAGCATGCGTGATCCGAGGGGG
>CAZVRR010000372.1:0-3500 GCA_964629745.1 uncultured Planctomycetales bacterium
GCCCTTGTCGGCGCTGTCCGGCGGACAGCGCCAGCGCGTGCTGATCGCCCGGGCGCTGGCGGCCGAACCGGAGCTGCTGCTGCTGGACGAACCGACGGCGAATCTCGATATCGCCGTCCAGGGTGATTTCATGGAACTCCTGCACCGGCTGCACGAGCGCCTGACGATCCTGCTCGTCTCGCACGACGTGGGCTTCGTCTCGCAGCACGTGCACACGGTCGTGTGCGTGGCGCGGCGCGTCGACGTGCACGCGACGCGCGAACTGAACGGACGGGCGATCAGCGAGCTCTACGGCGGTCCGGTGCGCTTCGTCCAGCATGCCCACGGCACGCACGAGTGAGGTCAGGCGTGTTCGAGTTCTTCCAGGCCCTGGGTGACGCGAGTCAGGCCTTCCTGGTCAGCGCGCTGCTGACGGGCGTGCTCGCCAGCGTGGCCTGCGGAATCGTCGGCAGCTTTGTCGTCGTCCGGCGTATCACCTACATCGCCGGCGGGATCGCGCATTGCGTCTTCGGCGGGCTGGCCGCCGCCTACTACCTGCAGCGCGTGCACGGCTGGCAGGTCTGGAACCCGCTCTCGGGCTGGCAGCCGCTGCATCCGCTGCACGGCGCCCTGGTCGCGGCACTGCTCGCGGCGCTGATCATCGGCTTTGTCAGCCTCAGAGCGCGGCAGCGCGAGGATACCGTGATCAGCGCGCTGTGGGCCGTCGGGATGGCGCTGGGAGTGCTGTTCATCCACGCTACGCCGGGTTACTCGCAGGACCTGATGAGCTACCTGTTCGGGAACATCCTGCTGGTCTCCCCGCGCGACGTGTGGTTCCTGGGCGCGCTCGATGCCGCGGTGCTCCTGACCGCGCTGTTGTTCTACAACCAGTTCGTCGCCGTGTGCTTCGACGAGGAGTTCGCGCGCCTGCGCGGGCTGAACGTCGAGTTCTATTACCTGTTGCTGCTGATCCTCACGGCCCTGACGACCGTACTGCTCGTCAGCGTCGTCGGCATCATCCTCGTCATCGCGCTGTTCACGTTGCCGGTGGCCGTGGCGGGGTACTTCACGCGGGCCCTGTGGCGCATCATGCTGGTGGCCGCGCTGCTGAGCATGGCGTTCACCACGCTCGGGCTGGCCATCAGCTATCCCCTGGGCGTACAACCCGGCCCGGTCACGATCCTGCTGGCCGGCTCGACGTACCTGCTCGTCATCCTGGGCATGTGGCTCCGCCGCACGGCCCGCCGCTGGAGCTAGGCGCGCGCCCGGGCAGCGCAGCGGCGCGCGACGAGGTTGCCCGGCAGACGGCGCACGAGCCCCTTGAGCTCCAGCATGGTCAGCGCCGCGAGCACCTCCTCCGCCGGCATCCCCAGCGCCTGGATCAGGCCATCCTGGACCACGGGCTCGCCGGCGATACCGCACAGCACGCGCTGCTCCGCCGACGTGAGCGTGCCGGACGGATGCGCGTCGGCTTCGGTCGCCGGTGCTTCCCACAGCGCGCGTTGGTTCGCGCGCGGCGTGCCCTTGCGCAAGGCTTCCCCGACCTGGCCCAGGCCGTCGAGGATGTCGTCGAGGCTCGCGACCAGCTTGGCTGCTCCCTCGCGGATCAGGCCGTTCGTCCCCTCCGCCATCGGCTCCTGCAATCGGCCCGGGATGGCGAACACCTCCCGGTTGTATTCGTTGGCCAGGTGCGCCGTGATGAGCGCTCCGCTGCGCTGCGCTGCTTCGACTACCAGCACGCCCAGCGAAAGCCCGGCCAGAATCCGGTTCCGCGTCGGGAAGTTGCCGCGCTGGATGCTCGCATGCATCGGCAACTCACTGATCCACGCGCCGTGCTCGAGGAGCTTCTCCGCGAGCGCGGCGTTCTCCGGGGGATAGATCTCGGCCAGCCCCGAACCGAGTACGGCCACGGAGCGGCCGCCGGCGTCGACCGCGCCATGGTGCGCGAACGAGTCCACGCCGCGCGCCAGACCGCTGACGACCGTCAGCCCGACGGCTGCGGCCAGCTCGCCGAATCGGCGCGCCTGCTCGCTGCCGTAAATCGTGCAGCGCCGGCTCCCCACGATCGCCAGCGCGATGGCATCCGTATCCCGGTAATCGCCCTTGATGTAGAGCACGATGGGTGCGTTGGGAATCTGGCGCAGGCCCGGCGGGTACCCGGGGTCCGCCCGACACACGATGCGTACACCGGCGGCCGCCGCGGCGTCGATTTCCGGCTCGATGTCCACCGTGTCACGCGAGCGCGCGGCTTCCGCGGCGCGACGCGGCCCCAGGCCTGGCAGTGAGGCCAACTGCGTCGCCGTCGCCGACAGGGCGGTGCTCGCGTCGCCGAAGTGCGCGACGAGGCGCGTGAACAGGCTCGGGCCGATGCCGTCTGTCAGGGCCCAGCGCAGGTGCGCGCGTCCAAGGGAAGTAATCGGCTCGCCCGTCATGCGCGAAACCTCATCCCGCGGAATTGCTGCAATCAGTCAGGGTCACGTCCGGATCCATCGGAGATGCAAGATCCGGCAACACGTGTACTACATGCGAGCGTACCGCCGATGCCCGCGACAGTCGAGCGGAATGGCGCGACGCTTGCATTTTGGAGGTACGCCGGATGGACCGGCGATCGGCAATACCCGCGCTCGGCACACAAGCCGCGTATGGAAAAGGAGCTACCCATGTCGTTCGTTGCACCACTGCACGTACCGTACGCCCGCGCGACGCGCAAGCAGCGCACGCGAGGCGCAACATGTGCCGCGCTCGTGATGGGGCTGTGTCTCCTGAGCGGGTGTGACGACCGTATTCGCCAGACAGTCCGACAAGGCGCATACGATGTCTTTGAGTCGGGTATGACCACGTTCTACGGCGAACTCACCGGCGCAGTAACCACCGGCATCCATGACCTGACCGATGACAGCACGGCCGTGGACGACACCACTTCGGTCGACACGGCGAAGGACTCGTGAGCGCTGGTTCCGGCGCGCCGTAGGGACAGGGAGGTTTGACGACGAGCTAGCACCTCCATAACATCGCGGCGACCAGCAACGGTCACAGTGTCTCGAAGGAGCGAATCACTTGACCGTGCCGCCCGCCGAGTCATCTCCGCGCAATCCGTTCGGCACCGAGGCCGATCCTGGCGCGTCTGGCGCAGGCGCGCCGAGCGTGCCGGCTGGGGCGCAGCTTACGCCGCGGGCGCTCCTGACCGGGGCGCTCCTGGGCGCCGGCCTCTCCGCGTGCAACATCTATCTGGGCCTGAAGCTAGGTATCGTGGTCAACATGGCCATTGCGGGGATTCTGCTCAGTTACGGGCTGTGGGCCGGCGTACGGGTGGTGAGCGGCGGTCGCACCCGACGCTGGACCTTGCACGAGAACAACGTGGCCCAGACGGCCTGTTCGGCCGGTGCCCTGGTCGCCTCGGCGGGGCTGGTCGGGCCGATCCCCGCGTTCACGCTGCTGACCGGTGTGGAACTGCACTGGACCATCCTGGCGCTGTGGATCTTCGCTGTCTGTCTCTTGGGAATCGTGTGCGCTGTGGTGTT
>CAZVRR010000373.1:0-3461 GCA_964629745.1 uncultured Planctomycetales bacterium
GGCGCGGCGCGCGGCGCGAATTGCTGGCGGATGGCGTGCTCGCCGGGGCGGTCGTGGTGCTGGCCACCTGGCCGGGCCCGTTTCCGGCCGAACGGCTCGACTATCGGGCGGAGCTGCACGAGTTGCTCGGAAATCGCCATCGGCACGAGCGCGATTTCGCCGCGGCGCTGCCGCAGTTTCAGCAGTCGCTGGCGTTCAAGCCGGACGATCCGGAGGTCCACGCCAAGCTGGGTGAGGCCCTGTTGGCGCTGCACCAGCCCGCCGCCGCGATTTCGCACTACCAGGCGGCCTTGGCGGGCCGCCCGGAGGTGGCCGTCAATCATTTCGGCCTCGGGCAGGCGCTGCACGAGACGGGGCAGCCAGCGGCGGCCGAGGCGCATTACCAGCGCGCGGTCGAGTTGAACCCGGATTTCGCGGAGGCCTGGTCGAACCTCGGCGCCGTCCAGCAGTCACTCGGCCGCCTGGAGCCGGCGGCCGCGGCGTACCGGCAGGCCGCGCGCCTGAAGCCCGCCGACGCGCTGGTGCATTACAACCTCGGCGCGGTGCTGGTCCAACTCGGCCGGGCGGCGGACGCCGAAGCAGTCCTGCGCGACGCGGTGCGCCTGGACCCGGCGTACGTGCCGGCGCGTTACGAGCTGGCCGTGGCGCTCGCCCGGCAGGGCCGCACCGAGGAAGCGATGGGTGAACTGGAAGAGACGCTGCGCCGGGATCCACGGTACGAGCTGGCACGGCGCGCGCTCGACACGCTGCGCGGGGCCACCCATCAACCCCCGTAGTCGGGAGCACATGCGTTCGATTACAGCAGTTGCGGAAACCACAGCGCGGCGACCATCGTCGCACTGTTGAACAGGGCGTGGGCGAGGACGCAGGTCGAGAGCGAACCCGTGTGCACGCGGATATAGCCGAGGATCAAACCCATCGTGCACAAGGGGAGGATGTCCTGCGGCTGGTGCATGGCGCCAAACAGCACGGCTGAGCCCGCCACGGCGACCCACGCTCGGCCGGTGTAGTGCCAGAGCATCCCCAGCACCAGGCCACGGAAGAACAGTTCCTCTGAGAGCGGTGCGACGAGCATCGCCTGGATCGAGAGCTGCCACCTCCCCGCCGCACCCCAGGCGGTATTCTCCAAGGCCAGCAGAACAGGATGCGTGGGCAACTCTGCGCCGCGGTGGAGCCAGAGCCAGAGCACCGAACTCATCTGAAGCTGCGTCGTGCAGATCGTCTCGATCACCAGGGTGGCCAGCACGGCCCGGCCCAGCACGCGCGCCACTCGCACATGCCAGGGCACGCGGGACGCGGCGGCGGTCTGCCGTTGCGCACGCCACAGCCAGAACATCATCAGGCCGGAGACCGCCAGCCGTGCGGCGCTCTCGATGGTTTGACCGACGTGAAACGCATGCGATCCCGGAATGTGGGATTCATCCTTCGGCACGTACGCTACGGACAGGAGCATCGCCAGCAACAGGAGATACGCGAACATGGCGACGACGGCGCCGGCGAGCCCGATGGGGGGAGGCGGCCCGGCATCGCGGAGCGGGTTGCGCAGCCGGCCGCGCCGGCCGAGAGAAACCACGTAGCCGATGGTGCACAGCGCGCCGACGCCCCCCGCCGCGAGGGCCAGTCCCAGAACGAGTTGCGGCGACACGTAGTACGCGGCTAGCATGCGACGCCTTCACCCATCCGGCAGGAGCAGCCGTGCCAAGCGTGCTCGACGAGATTCTGGCGCACAAGCGGCTCGAAGTCGAGCGCAGGGCCGTTGAGCGGCCGGTGAAGGCGCTCCGCGCCATGCCGGGCTACGCCGATCCCCGGCGTAACTTCTACGGCATGGTCAGCGCGCCCCGCAGCGGCGGGCCGAACCTCATCGCGGAGATCAAGCGTGCCAGCCCGTCGGCCGGCGTGATTCGTCCGGACTTCGATCCGGTGGCCCTCGCGCGCGCGTACGAGGCGGGTGGTGCGGCGGCCCTCAGCATCCTCACGGACGAGAAATACTTCCACGGGCGCCTGGAGTACATCGAACAAGTGAAGGCTGCCGTCGGGCTGCCGGTGCTGCGGAAGGATTTCGTCGTCGACGCGTACCAACTGCACGAGAGCCGCGCCTACGGGGCCGACGCCGTACTGCTGATCGCCGAGGCCCTGACGCCCGGGCTGACCGGCGAGCTCATCCAGCTCGCCCGCGACCTGGGGTTGTGTGTACTGCTCGAGGCGCACGAGCGCGACGCACTGCTGAGCCTGCTCCTGTGCCTGGAAAAGCGGCCGCGCGGGCACCTGCTGATCGGGATCAACAACCGCGACCTGAAGGCGCAGAAGATCGACCTGGCGACCACGCCGCGCCTGGCCCAGCTCGTTCCGCCCGGGCTGCCGATCGTCGCGGAGAGCGGCATTCGTACCCGCGGCGACGTCGAGCGGATGCACGCGGCCGGGGCGCGGGCGCTGCTGGTCGGGGAAACCCTGCTGCGCAGCGACGATCCCGCGGCGGCGATCCGCCGGCTGCTCGGCCCGCCGACCGGAGGCGCTCACTGACTGCGCGCCAGCTCGCGCAGTTCCGGATCGGAGCGCAGCAGGCGCACCGCCGTCGCGATGTCCTGGCCGAAGGGGCGGTCCCGGTCGGCATGGGTGATATGCCGGCGCACCGCCGCGTGCGCCGCGCGCGGCCCGCGGCCCGGTTTCAGCGGTGCGCGGAAGTCGATCGCCTGTGCCGCACACAGCATCTCGATCGACAGCACCGTCTCCGCGCGATCCAGCACCTCGTAACACTTCAGCGCACTGGTCGCCCCCATGCTCACGTGGTCTTCCTGGCCCAGCGACGTCGGAATCGAATCCACCGATGCCGGCGTGGCCAGCACCTTGCATTCGTTGACCAGGGCGGCGGCCGTGTACTGCGGCAGCATGAAGCCGCTGTTGAGGCCGGTGTCGCGCATCAGCAGCTTCGGCAGGCCGTCCTCGCCCGCCAGCAACTGGTACGTGCGGCGCTCCGAGATGCTGGCAAAGTCGGCCAGCGCGATCGCCAGGTAGTCGAGCACGAGTGCCAGCGGCGCCCCGTGGAAGTTCCCGCCGCTGATCGCCTCGTCTTCGAACACGATCGGATTGTCGGTGACGCTGTTCAGCTCGCGGGTGACCACGTCGCAGAAATGGGCCAGGGCGTCGCGGAACGCGCCGTGCACCTGCGGGACGCAGCGCAGCGAGTAGGGGTCCTGCACGCGGCCGCATTCGGCGTGCGACGCGAGGATCTCGCTCTCGACCATGTGCCGGCGGATGTTGCCCGCGACGGTCTGCGGTCCCGGATGCGGCCGCAGCTCGTGCAGGCGCGGGTCCATCGGACGCACGCTGCCGCGGAAGCCCTCGAGCGACATGGTCGCGATCAAGTCCGCCAGGTCGGCCAGGCGGCGTGCCCGCACGCCGACGTTTGCGGCGTAGGCGGCCATGAACTGCGTGCCGTTGATGAGGGCCAGGCCCTCCTTGGC
>CAZVRR010000374.1:0-3458 GCA_964629745.1 uncultured Planctomycetales bacterium
CAGCCGCCGGGCGGGGTGCATGAAGCAACACCCCGGAAGCGTCGATAACACAGGCGACCCGGCGCCAGGTCGCCGGGGCAGGAGTATGTCCGTGGCCGACGAAACCGCCGCTGCCGCCGCCGCGCCGCCGCGCCGTGCCAGGATGGGCACGCTCATCATCGTGCTCGTCGTAACGGTCGTCGAAGCGGGCGCGTTCTTTGGAATCTCGAAATGGTTCGGCGGGGCCCCCGCGGCGACCTATGGGGCGGACGGGGAACACGTCCTCGAGGCGCCGGCACCCGAGCCGGCGGTGATCCCGGCGGAAGTCTCGCTGCTCAAGGGCTTCAAGGTCCCCAACCACAAGGCCGGCTTCACCGTCGTGTACGACTTCGATATCAGCGTCTGCGTGCCCGAGGCGCGCAAGACCGAGATCGAGGAACTCGCCAAGAACCGGGAAGGCGAGATCCGCGACCGCGTTGCCCAGATCATCCGCCAGGCCCGCCCCGCCGTGCTCGAGGAGGATGACCTCAGCACGCTGCGGGCCCTGCTGCGGCGGGCGCTGGCCGAGGTGGTCGGCGAGGACGAATTGATCCAGCGCGTACTGATCCCGCGCTGCCTGCCGATTCGCACGGACTAGAGGGTACCGCCAGGACGGCGCAGGCCCAGCCAGGATGGAGCGTATGGCCGACCCCGAAACCCCGCAGCCGAACGAGGCCGCCGGCGATCCCGCCGAGAACCTGATCGACCAGGCCGAGCTGGACGCGCTGGCGGCGCAATTGCAGGCGGCCGCCTCCAAACCCGCGCCGACGCCGGTCGCGCCGCCGCCCCCCGTCGCCGCGGCGGAATCGTCCGAGCCCGTCGCGGCCGATGCGGCCGAGACGGCGGCAACTGCGGAAGCGGACCTCGCCGCGGAGATGGCAGCCGCGATTGCGGCGGAAGCCGCCGGCAACGCCGCTCCAGTCGACGAGACGCCGCCACCCGCAGCGCCCGTGCCGGCCGGCCCCGCCGCGAAAGTGGCGGCTGCTGCCCCACCCGGCGCCGTCGCGCCCCCCCCACCCCCCGAGCGGCCCGACGGTCCGCAGATCCTGGGTCACAAGGTCGCCGTGCCCGAGGACGAGCCGACGCCGCTGGAATTCACGGAATTGCCGGCGGCCGGCGCCGCAACCGCGGTGCACTCGCTGGAATTGCTGGATGACGTCGAGCTGGACGTCAAGATCGAGCTGGGGCGCACGACCATGTACGTGGAAGACGTGCTGCGCCTCAACGCCGGGTCGGTGGTGGAACTCGACAAGCTGGCCGGCGACCCGGTGGATGTCTACGTGAACGAACGCCTCGTGGCGCGCGGCGAAGTGCTCGTGCTGAACGACAACTTCTGCGTGCGCATCAACGAAATCGTCAGCCCGAATCCGGAAGAAGCGGAAGCGACGGCCTGACAGGAGCGGCATGTTGCCACGGATGGCCTGGGTAAGCCTGCTGCTGATCGTCCTCGCGCCGGCAACGGCCGCGGAGGAGCGCACGTCGGCCGAAGTGCCGGCGGTCGGCGGCGGCGCGTTCACCACGCCGACCGAGGTGGACGACACGCTCGCTGCGCCCGCTGTGGATGACCTGCTGAAGCGCCCCGCGCGCGCCGCGCGTTCCGCTGTCGACGGTTCAAGCCGCGCGACCATTGGCCCCTGGCTGCGCACCTCGGCGTCGCTGGCGGGGGTAGTGGCACTGATTGTCCTGCTCGCCTGGGGCTACCGCGTGGGGACGGGCGCGGGATCCCGCTTCGCCGGCCCCGGAAAGATCCGCGGCGGCGGGGCGATTCAGGTCCTGGGACGCGTGAACCTCGCTCCGCGCCAGGCACTGCACCTGGTGCGCATCGGCCCGCAGCTCGTCCTGGTCGGCGCCACGCACGATGCGCTCCGCAGCCTGGCCGTGTTTCGCGATGCGGAACTGGCCGCCCAACTCGCCGGTTCACAGGCGAAGGCGCTGCCGAATTCCCATGCGGCGGAGTTCGAGGGCTGCCTGGAACATGAGCTGCGCAGCGGACCGCCGCCCGACACCGACGCGCCCGACGCGGGCCGCGCGCTGCCGGACGCGGTAGTGCAGGTGTTGCGGCGGTGGCGCAGGACGGCGAGTCCCCCGGGGTGAGGCCCGAACACGTAGCGGCTCGAAGTGCAGGGAGGCACGAAGCATGTACGCCCGCCAGGACCGTCCGCCCGAGAGCCACGCCCCGTTGCGGCGCTCGTTTGCAGCGCGCGTGCTGTGCGTCGTCCTGGCGCTGGCCGCGACTGCGGGGGCCGCGGCGCAGGATGCGCCCGCGCCCGCCGAGACCGCCCGTCCGGCCGACCCGGTCTACGTCCCCGACCTGAGCCGCTGGCTGCCCGCCGCCCAGTCGCGCGAGTCGCTCAGCGCGACGATGCAGATTGTCGTGCTGATGACGCTGCTGACGGTGGCGCCAAGCATTCTGCTGATGATGACGTGCTTCGTGCGGATGATCGTCGTGCTGGCGCTGCTGCGACAGGCGCTGGGCACGCAGCAGTTGCCGCCGTCGCAGGTGATGATCGGGCTGGCCCTGTTCCTGACATTCCTTGTCATGGCGCCGACGTGGGAGCGCGTCCGCAAGAATGCGCTGGACCCCTACCTTGACGGCCGCCTGGCGCAGCTCGATGCCGTTGCGGCGGCCAGCAGCGAGCTGCGCGAGTTCATGTTCGACCAGATCGAGGCGGCGGAAAACGAGGAAGACATCTACCTGATGGTCGAATACGCGGGGCAGGGCGAGACGGCGAGCGGCGCGCAGATCCGTAAGCAGGACGTACCGCTTTCGGCGCTGATCCCCGCGTTCATCCTGAGCGAGCTGAAGACGTCGTTCGTGCTGGGCTTCCGGATCTACCTGCCATTCCTGGTCATCGACATGGTCATCGCGACGGTGCTCGTGTCGATGGGCATGATGATGCTGCCGCCGGTGCTGATCTCGTTGCCTTTCAAGCTGCTGTTGTTCGTGCTGGCGGACGGGTGGCACCTGGTCGCCGGTGCGTTGATGGCGAGCGTGGATTGAGCGCCTCCTGGGAGGACCGCGCATGGACTTGACTGCTGCGATGGACCTGGCGCGCGAGGCGCTGCTGACGTCGCTGGTGATCGCCGGCCCGGTGCTGGGCGTGGGAGTCGCCGTCGGCATCGTCGTGAGCCTGATCCAGACCGTGACGCAGTTGAATGACCAGACGTTGTCGCTGGTGCCCAAGATCGTGGCCATGGTCATGGCGACCGTGTTCTTCGTGCCCTGGCTGGCCACGCGGCTGGTGGAATATGCGCAGCAGATGTTCGGCGTGGTGCCCTAGCAGTTTGCTGAAGGACTGTGGCACCGGTTTTCAACTGGTGGCCACCGGTGCGGTCTTTTGAACGGTGTCCTCACCGCTTGAAAAGCGGTGCCACAAACCTGGAGTATGCGCAGCAGATGTTCGGCGTGGTGCCCTAGCAGTTTGCTGAAGGACTGTGGC
>CAZVRR010000375.1:0-3435 GCA_964629745.1 uncultured Planctomycetales bacterium
AAATTTTGAGACCTGACCCCTCTCAGACCCCTTTCAGGTCCCGCTTGTCGCGTTGATACAAATAATAGTTCTCATCCCCCACGATCGACCCGCCGAACGCCGCCACCCGCCTCAGCCGCCTCGTCCGCAGCGAGTCAGCGTCCAGCTGGTAGTTCAGCAGGATCAAATAGTTCCGGCCCGCCTCCCGGCTCAGCCGCTCCGCCGCGGCCACGATCTCGTTCATGCCGGCGTCACGGTGCGCCGCCTCGACCCAAGGCGTGTAGGTGGCCCACCGCTCCAGCCTCGGCACATAGATGGGCGCATCCAAATAAGCTGACAGAGGGGACATCGCGAACGGCACATCGCCCACGATCACGCGGTCGCCCAATCCCTGCTCCCGGATGTAGGCCGCGGCCCGCCGGCCCTGGGAGAAGGGCAGCCTCACGTCATACGCCGCCGCCACGCCGGTCGCCGCCGTCTGGACGGCCAGCAGCCCCGTGATCACCGCCGGAGCCGCCTTCCGCCCCCATCGCGCCGCGCCTCTCAGCCACGCGCCTCCCCAAGGCGCCGCCTTCTCTTCCGCCGCCATCCACATGGCCGCCAAAAAGACCAGAAACAAAGATCCATGGTGCCGGATATAGCCCAAATAAGCCACGTAAAAAAAGACGCACAGCGCCCCGCACGCCATCACCCCGAAGGCCAGCGCCCGCGGCCGGTCGATGAGGGCGATCAGCGCGAACAGCAGGATCAATCCCGACAGCAGCGGCGTCGTGAGCGGGGCCGACGGATAGCGGTTCAGGATCGACGTCCCCCAGAAATGCGGCTTCGGATCCTGCAGGGTCAGGAAGGACTTGCCGATGACGCGGTAGATGAAATAGGCCTTCTGCGGCTGGACCTCCACGTCGATGCTCTTGGCGTAGGTGGAGGAGGCGTCGGGCATGGCTTGGTAGAGCCCCACGCCCAGCCCGATCAGCACGACCGCGGCGGCGAAGACGAGGAAGCGCGGCCGGCCCTCTTTTCTCAGGATCAGGGCCTCGGCCGCCAGCACGATGGTGAAAGCCACGGCCGGGATGACCATGGTCGTGTTGGTCTGGGCCATCAGCAAGAGGGCCAGGGCCGGAAGGAGCAGCGAGCGGCGCCTCTGCTTCCATGCCGCGCAGACGAAGAAGAGCGTCAGCAGGCCGATGCCGTAGTTGCGCGAGATCACCCCGTATTCGTAGAAGGCATAGTAGCTGAAGGCGAAGAGGATGCGCGCCGCCCGCGGGAAAGGCGCGAACCTGGCGAAGAGAAACACCGCCGCCGCGGCGATCAGGAGGTGCCAGATCTGCATGCCCGCGGGCGAGGCCGTGAACCGCGAGATGGCGAACAGCCCCCAGTACCAGAGCGCCTGATGGCCGTCGAACTTGATGCGCAGGGCCAGGTCGTCCAGGGAGCGGCTGTCCTTGGCCAGCAGCCAGGCCTGGGCCTCGTCCCGCCAGATCTCGTGGCGCGAGAGAACGAATCCCGCCGCCGCCAGGAAGATCAGGGTCAGGATTAGGGCGAAGGCTGTTTCCCGGGTGCTTTTCTTCATGGAATTCCGGCCCATTATGCCCCAGCCGCCCCCGGATGAAAAGATGGGCAGAGACAGAGAGGGGTCAGGTCTTGACATTTGACATATTCGCCATTGGCTGCGGTTCATCGCCCGCGGCGGCACTCAAAATGTCAATTGTCAAGACCTGACCCCTTCCTATCTCTTGACCCGTATCTCCAGGGCCTGGCGGTCGCTGCCCGGGCGCGGCGTGCGGAAGCGGTGGATGACCTCCCCGCTCCCCACTTCCGGCACGGTGTTGGTCACGGTGTCCACAATCGGCAGCGTCCTGATCCGATACTCCGCCCTCTGCATCAGCTCCATCAGGGGCTTGTTGGTGTAGGTCGGCCGCTTGCGCCCGATGATGATGTCGGGCACGATCCGCAGGTCCTCTTCCAAGTTGTTGCCCACGAAGCCCACGGTGACTTTGCTCCCCAGATAATACTGGAGCACGCATTCCTCATAGTTCGTGGCGATGACCAGCCGGCTCGGGTCGGGATAGGTCCGCCGCACGAACGCCACGGCATAGTCCATGGGCCCGATGTTCTTGTGGAACAGCTCAAAGATCCTCTCCTTGAGCACCGGCACCCGCTCTCCCGCCGTCAGTGCCGCCAGAAGGACAAATCCCCCGGCCAGCCCGGTTCCCGCCGCCCGCCTGACCCACTTCCCGCCCAGCGTCCTGATCGTCCCGCCCAGGACGAATAGGCACAGCCACATCGCCAGCCCCGCCGCTGGCTGCAGCCAGATGTAATAGCGGCTGAAGGCGATGGGGAAGGGCTGGCGCATCACGACGGCCGCATGCAGGCCCGCGTAGACGGCGATGATCGCGGCCAGCCCGACCATCCGTCTGTCGGCTCGCTCCATGATGAGAGGACCGGAGCCTGCCCCAGTCCCGCCGGCGGCCTCCGATGCGCGATCCGCCCGCGCGCTTTTCCTTTTCCGCCGCCCGCGCGCCCACGACACGATCGCGACGCCCGTCCCCAGGCCCAGCGCCGCCATCACCACCCAGAGCGATTCGTAGTCGAAAAACAGCGCCAGCATCCTGTCCGCCGTGTGCCGAGCCTTGGCGATCGTCCACGGGAACATCCCGTTGAATCCCCTGGAAATCTCGAACGTCCGGAACACGACCACGTACGCGCCCATCGCCAGACCGGCCGCCGCCAGCGGGGCGATGCCCTCCGCGGCCTCCCGCCAGCTCCTGCGCCGCGCGAACCTGATGACCTCCCAGATGCCCAGGATCCCCGCTGCGCCCACTACGGCCACCGGGAACGTTACCAGCAGTAGGACAAGCGCCGCGAACATCAGCACCCCGTACCGTCCGGGTCCCATGCGACCGATGTGCCGCCGGACAGCCAGAAAGAGAATCCAAGCCAGCAGCAGGCAGACGAGCGAGTAATAGCGCATCTCGCGCATGTGCAGGGCCCACGGTACGGAGAGCGCCTGCCAGGCGAAGACCGCCGCCGCAAACAGCCAGACGCGGGTCGTCAGGCCGCGGGCCAGCAGCGGCGCCACGGCGATCACCATCAGCACCACGGCCGCCAGCCCGGCCAGCGCGAACGGGATCCGCAGCAGGGCGGTCTTTAAATAAACATCGGCGTTGCGCGGGCGGTCGCCACGACTCTCCAGTGCGGGATCAGGCGGGGATTCGATTCCCGGCCGTCCCGCGATGGCATCCGCCGCCCGCGCCGCCAGCGCCCCGATCGCGCCGAAGTAGAAATGCCCCCAGCCCGATCCCAGGTAGGCCCCACCCACCGTCCGGCGCCCGGCCATCTTGTCCTCGAGCTCCAGGCAGTAGACGATGTTCTTGCCGTCGCTGACCTTGGGATACCCGAAGTCCAGCACCCGCTCCGCGAACATGGCCGTCTCGCCCTCGTCGTTCCAGAGCAGGG
>CAZVRR010000376.1:0-3431 GCA_964629745.1 uncultured Planctomycetales bacterium
ACCTGCTCGCACGCGTGGAAGCGGGCAGCGATTTCGTCGAAGAGGAGGAGGTGCGCGTCGTCACGCCCGCCGAGTGGCACGAGGCGCTCGACGATCTCCTGCGCGAGCTGCAAGCCGGCGGCGGGTTCGAGCCCCCGCTGCCCGTCGCCTCGCCGCACGTCGCGCTGATCGGTCTGCCCAATGCCGGCAAGAGCACGCTGTTCAACGCGCTGCTCGGGCGGGTCCGTGCGATCGTCTCGCCGGTGCTGGGCACGACGCGCGACATCCTGACCGCCGAGATCGAGTTCGGTCCGGTGCGCGCGGTGCTTCAGGATACGGCAGGGCTCGGCGTCGCCGCCGACGAGCTGGAACTCGCGGCCCATCGCGCCGCCGAGAGCGTCGCGGAGCGCGCGGACCTGGTGCTCTGCGTGCATCCGCTCGACGCCGCGTGGGATGCGCGTGTCGAAAACGCCTTGCGCGGCGTGCCCGAGCAGCGGCGCGTGCTGGTCTGGAGCAAGGCGGACCGCGCGGCTCCTGGGCCGCGTGCCGAGCCGCCGGTGCGCTTCTGCGAATCGCTGACGATCTGCGCCTTGTCCGGGCAGGGTCTGCCCGCGCTGCGCCAGCTCATCGGGCGGCAGTTGCTCCGCGTCAGCTCCGCCGAATCCGGCGGCGCGGGGACCGAGCATGAGTTCCCGGCGCTGGCGGCGGCGCTGGAGCGAGCGCGCCAGGCCGCCGGACGTGCGGATGCCGCCCACGTCCAGCAGCCCGAGCTGGTTGCGCTGGAGCTTCGTACGGCCTGGCAGCACCTGACCGGGCTGACATTCGGAACCTCGGTTGACACGGTGCTGCACCGGATTTTCGCCCAGTTCTGCGTGGGCAAGTAAGGGAATTCAGGTGGGGGTTCGGGTGCGCTCACGGCCTCCACATCGATGAAGGCAGGCCAGTTATATAACTATTTTGTAAACATCGATTTACGTGGAATTTCCGACGTCGCCCGCGCGGTTGTTAAGTTTGTTGAGCGAGGTGCCGATGAGTGTAAGTGGCTCTGTGGAGAATTTTTGCGGTTTCTTGACGAGCCGGTTTTTTCAGTTATACTAAGAGAGGATTAATAATACCGGACCTTAAGATTAAGGTCCCATGAAGTACCTGGCTTCTTTCCCCTCCGGAGAGCACCGGGACGCCTTAGGGCCCCTGGTGCCCTCTTTTTATTTTCCAGAATTATTTCCCCGGCGGCGCGTGGTCCTCTTTGAGGCGTATTTTCGCGGCCGCGGCGGCGTTGTTTCCGGACTGTGCCTGAGGCTTGGACCCGCGGGCGCGAGGTCGAGTTCCTGCCGGGCCTCGTCGACTCGGGCCACTTGCACGCGAATGGGCTGGCCCACGCGAATGCTGTCGCGACTGCCGCGTCCGACCAGCACCCGCCGCCGGCGGTCAAGGTCCCAATAATCCCCCGACAGCTCCGAGACGTGGATCAGACCCTCGGCCAGGTACGGCTGCACCTGGACGAAGGCGCCGTAGGGGGCGACACCCACGACGACGCCGTCGAAGCGCTCGCCGATCTTGCTCTTCATCAGCTCGAGCAGCAGGAGTGCCTTGACCTCGCGCTCGGCGCGCTGGGCGCGCCGCTCGGTCGCGGTGCTGTGCGCCGCGATCTCTTCCAGCTCGGCGTTTTCGCCGCGCGGTGCGCGGGCCTTTCGCCGACTTTGTCCCCCGCGCAACTGCTGCACGAGGAGCCGATGGTTCACCAGGTCCGGATAGCGCCGGATGGGCGAGGTGAAGTGGCAATAGTCTTCGCTGGCCAGCGCGTAGTGCTCTTCCCGCTGGGAAGAGTAGACGGCCTGGGAGAGCGCCTGCATCAGCAGCAGGTTGACCGCGGGCTCTTCCGGCCGGCCGCGCGCGCCGTCCAGCAAGCGCTGCAGCTCCGCGCGACTGAGCGACTTCGTCCGGCGGCCCATGATCTGCCCGAGCAGTTTCAGCACGTCTTCGGCGTCGGGCCCCGGCGGCGGATGGATGCGGCGCAGGTGCGGGATGTGCTGTCGCGTCAGCGTGCGGCTGACCGCCTCGTTCGCCTCGACCATGAACATCTCGATGATCGTGTGCGAAAAACTGGTGTCGGCGGGACGCGCGTCGAGGACTTCCCCGCGCGGGCCGAGGGTGATTTCCGCTTCCGGCAGCGCCAGTACGAGCATGCCCTGTCGCAGCCGGCGCGCGCGAATCTGCCGCGCCAGGTGCTCGGCCATCCGCAGCATGTCGAGCACCGGGGCCGGAGCGTCGTCGCGCTGCCCGGCGAGCAACTGCGTGACCTGCTCATAATGCAGCCGCTGGGTCGAGCGGATCACGCTTTCGGCGAAGCGCGTGGCGCGGACGTCGGCGTCGGGCCCGTACCGGATAAACACGCTCAGCGCCAGCCGCGGCTCACCCGGTTGCAGGCTGCACGAGCTGTTGGAGAGCACCTCCGGCAGCATCGGCACGACGTAGCGCGGAAAGTACACGCTGTTGCCGCGCCGCCGGGCCTCCTGGTCCACCGCTCCGCCCGCTGGCACGAAGTGCGACACGTCGGCGATGTGCACGCCGAGCTCGAATTCGCCTCCGGGCAGGGGCCGCACGCTGATCGCGTCGTCGAAATCGCGCGCGTCGACGGGGTCGATTGTGACGCACAGCAATTCGCGCAAATCCTCGCGCCGCGCGGCCGCTGCCGGGTCAATCGTCGCGGCGCTGCGCTGGGCCTCCTCGCGGACTTCGGGCGGAAACTGGTCGGGAATCCCGTGTCGGCGGATCACGCCCAGGATCTTGGTCTCGGTGCGATTCGGATCGCCCAGGCGTTCGACGATCACGCCGCGCACGTGCGGGCCGGCGAGCGTGGACAGAATGGGCTCGATCATGACCAGGTCGCCGGGCTGGGCGGCCTTGGCGGTCGGATCCTGAATCTGCACGAGCGGCGCCGGTGATTTTCCCTGCGGCTGCACGAACCAGCGGTCGCCGCGCTGTTCGAGCACGCCGATCCAGAACACGTCAGCGCGGTCGATGATGCTCTCGATCTCGACGATGCGCCGGCCACCCGGTCCGCGGCGCTGTAGCACGCGCGCCGCGACGGTGTCGCCGTTCAAGGCCCCGGCGGCGAATCCCGGCCGTACCAGGAAATCCGGCTGGCCGGCGACTTCCAGGAACGCGCGGCCGCGCCGGTCGAGCCGGTAGCGTCCGATCACTTTTCCGCTGCCCGTGGGCAGCACGAGCGCGCGGCCGGGGCCGAGCATCACAGCGCCCACGGCGAGCATTCCGCGGATGGTCGTCCGGAATGCGGCATACTCCTCGTCGGCGACGCCCAGGGCGCGTGCGTAGCCCTTGGCCTTCAGTGGTCGATCGGGGTGCTCGGCGATATACTGAAGAATTGCCCGGCGCCAGCCGTGCGAAGCGATATCACGGGGGTGTCCGGGCATCGCGCTCCGGGTGCAGCC
>CAZVRR010000377.1:0-3419 GCA_964629745.1 uncultured Planctomycetales bacterium
CCCCTGGATCAGCGTCGGGGCGTAGCACAACCAGGCGAGAAAGTCGAGCAGGTTGCGCCGCGCCGCGGGCAGAGTGCCGCGGCGGATCTCGGAAAAGTAGCTGACCATGCGCATGACGAGGTAGGCGGTCCCGATCACGTGCGACCGCTCGAAGGCAATGTCGAAGAGCTCGAGGCGCGAGCCGATCCAATTGGGCTCCCAGGTAGCGCCGCGCCAGCCGAAGGGAAAGAGCCAGGCCAGGTGTGCGTGCAGCCAGCTATTCCAGGCCGCCGGCAGGCGAATGTCGTCGAGGTGATGCACCAGCAGGAAGTAGCCGGTGATGATCAGGACCGCCGCGAGGGGCGGCCCCCAGGGGCGCACGTCAGTGCGGCGCACCTCGTGGGCAAACCGCTGACTCAGCGCGAAGAACACCAGGCACGACGCCAGCCAGAACAGCAGGTGCAGCGCGCCGAACGCGTAGCCGACGAAGGCCAGGCCCGTCAGGACGATCGCGAGCTTCTGCGTCCGTCCGGACGTGAGCGCCAGGAGCGGCACGCAGGGCAGGTACAGGAGCACGATGAGCGGGCCGAGCAGCGTCTGGCCGAACCAGAAAACATTCCAATTGAACCAGGGCAACGGCCCGCCGGGCTTGAGCAACTCGACCGAGTCGATACCGGGTACGACGGCCAGCATCAATCCGGGCACGCGGCCTCCTCGGTCGGGGCAGGGACGGCAGCGCGCTGTTGCGGGCGCAGTCCCACCGCCGCCTGCGCGGCGAGCACGAGCAGCCCGAGGCTGAAGATGTAACTGTAGCGCGACTGCGTTTCGAACACACAGTGCAGGAGCGTCCCGCACGCGATCAGCAACAGCATCAGTGCCTGGCCGCGACCCGGTCCCGCACGGACCAGCGCAAAGCTTGCCGCCGCCGCACCCAGCAGCAGGGCCAGGTGGAACACCTGCGAGCCCGAGTACAGTCGTCCCGCGTGGGCGGTGATCCACTCCGCGCGCCGACCGGGGGACATGGTGTGCGTGCTCCAGTAGACGCCGTAGTAGTTGTCGCCCCAGAGCAGTTTCAGCTTACGGCGGACGAGATTGGCCAGCGCCCGCGGATCGGAGGTGACGCGCCGCCAGATCTCGCCACGCGCGAAGGCATCCGCGGCCTGGCGCGAGGGGTGGTCCTGATAGCGCTCGGCATCCTCCCGGTTCCACATCCCGCGGGCCTGAACATTGGTGCCGGCGAGCAGGTTCCACCACATGACCGAAGGGGGTGTGGCGCCGTACTCCACGCGAAGGATACCTCGGTAGGCGGCCTGTGCGGCGACAAAGCCCGCGAGCAGCAGGCCAGCGGCGACCCAGCGCACCGGGCGGCGCTCGGGGCGCAGTGCGACGGCAATCAGGCTCGCCGGCAGCACCACTCCCAGGGCCGGGCGAACCGCGTACGCCAGCCCCAGCGCAAGCCCCGCCCCCACGTCGCGCACCCGGCGACGCCAGTTGGCGTGCGCCCCCAGCAGCGGCGTCAGCGCCAGCAGCGTCAGCAGCAGCGCCAGGTGTTCGGAGGCGAGCACCGGCGTCAGGAACAACTGCGGTGGCCAGAGCACGAACAGCCACGTCGCCGTTCGCGCGACGCGCGGGCCGGCCACGTGCTGCGCCAGCGGGTAGATCAATAGCAGCGAACCCGCGGCGGCCGCCAGGTTCAACACTTGTGCGACGGCTGGCGACGGGCCGAACAGCGCCAGCCACGGCGCGAGCGCGAGCGGATAGCCCCACGAGAAAAAGTAGCGCTGCGCATCCGGCAGCGGTCCCCCCTGCGCCAGTTGCGCCGCCAGGCGCAGGTACGAGGAGAAATCAGACACCGGCTGACTCGGCAGTAACAGCAGGACTGCGCTGCGCGACGCGAGGAACACGGCCAGGGCCAGCACGAGAAAGGCCGCCGGCCGGCGGGGCCGGAGCAGCCACGACGACCGGGCGAACGTCACGAGCGCGGTGACCAGCAGCATGCCGAGAATGGCGTCCCACCAGCGAAAGTCCACGAACGGGGCTCTGAGATGCTGGAGAGCGGCGAGGCTCAGCGCGAGGGCGCCGCAGCCGACCGCCAATGCGAGGCCGCGTCGCCAGAGGGGGACTGTTGCGATCGGCTGTTCCCCGTCCACTCACGGGCTCCGAGTGCATGTCGTGCCGGCGCCGCCGCGCCGCGGGTCCGGCGCGATGTTGTACCGCGCCGCGTGGAATCGCGCCATCAGGCCAGCCCGAGCGCCTGGGCCAGCGCGAGGGCCGGGCGGCGGAGCAGTTCCCAGCCCACGCGCGCGCCGCCGGCGCCGGCCAGGCACAGGGCCGAGAGCACGAACACGTTGATGGTGAACGCCCAGGACAGCACGGACCCGAGGGGGCGGGTGCGGACGACGGCGCGGCGCAGGACAGCGAGTGCGTGCGTGGGCGTGCGGTCGATGCTGCGCATCCAGCGGTTCCAGCGCTGGTTGACGGCGACCATCAATCCCATCACCGAGCCCCAGATCACGTAACGGTGGTTGAGGTTGTGCAGGATGCCGCACACGGCGAAGGTGACGACCAGTGCCGGCGTGGGATTCCAGCGCCGCCGGATCAGCGGCATGAAGATGTAGTCGCGCAGGATAAACGAGAACGTGATGTGCCAGCGCCGCCACATGTCGGTGAGGCTCGTTGCCAGCCAGGGGTAAGCGAAGTTCTCGCTGACCGGGAAGCCGAGCATCCGCCCCAGGCCGATCGCGATGTCGCAGTAGCCCGCGAAATCGAGATACAGGTGCAGCACCTGCAGGTGCAGGCCGAAGAACAGCACGCCGTAGGGGAGCGTCTGCGGCTGCGCGTAGTACACGAGCGAGTTGAGGCTGAGGAGGCTGCTCAGCTCGACGGGCTGATTCGTCAGCGTGGCGAAGAGGGGGCCGACGACCAGCAGTGCTGCCAGGTGCTTCAGGAGTCCCTGCCCGATCCGGCCGAGCCCGCTGAGCAGGGCGCGTGCGGTGCGCTGCTCGCCGCAGTGCGCCAACTGCTCCTGGAACGGGGCGAAGCGTTCGATCGGCCCCTGCATGAGCGTCGGCGCGAAGGAGCAGAAGGCCAGGAAATTCGTCAGCGTGCGCTGGGCGGCGGGAATCGTGCCGCGCCGCAGCTCAGAGAAGTAGTGAATCATCCGGATCGTGAAGATCAGGATGCCGTTGAGCTGCACCAGGGCGAACAGGGAAAACGTCAGTCGCGGCGGCGCCGAAAACCAGCCCTGCCACACGCCCTGCCGGATGGCCCAGGGAAACAGCCAGCCGGCGTGCTCGTACAACCAGGTGTTCGTCGCCTGGCTGATCCCGACCATGCTCAGGCCCAGCGCGCCGACATACCACGCGCCGATCGCGATGGCGGCGGCCACCGGCGGTCCGCCGCGCCACACGTCGGTGCGCCGCGATTCCCGAACGAAGCTC
>CAZVRR010000378.1:0-3416 GCA_964629745.1 uncultured Planctomycetales bacterium
TGCACGGCAGCAATTCCAGCCCGGGGCAGGCTCGCTGCAACTGCTCCGTCAGTTCGCGTTTGCGGCCCTCGTAGTCATATCCGACGTTCGGCCAGGTTGGCCTCTCGGGCGGGATGTGCGTAAACACCAGGCGAATGCGAGGCGTGCTGCGGCCCGGCTGCGGCGGTGCCGCCCCGGTCGCCGGCTGTGCCGCCGAGCCCAGGTGTGACAGGGCGGTAGCGCCGGCCGCCGCACACGTGGCACAACTCGCGAGAAACTCGCGTCGGTTGATGCGGAAGGGGCAACCGGGAGTCGGAGAAAATTCCGCCGGCAGGCTTGAGCTTGACATGTGGCTCCTCCGGACGCGTGCCTGTCCAGGACGCGCGCAACCTACACTTCCCGCCGGATATCCACAAGCGGAGGCGCCGTACGGGTCGGGCGCGGCGCCGCCGGGCCGGACTTGTCGAACCCGCGGCGTACAGTCACGATAGGAAACCATGTCGTTCGAGCCGCCGCAGCCCGACCGCAGCGCGGAGCGCCAGCGCATGATCGCGGAACAGCTGGTCAACCGCGGGATTCAGGCGCCGGACGTGCTCGCGGCGCTGGAGCGCATCCCGCGCGAGCTGTTTGTCAGCGACGCGTTCGTGGCGCAGGCGTATGCCGACTCCGCGCTGGCGATCGAGTGCGGGCAGACGATTTCGCAGCCTTACATGGTCGCGCGGATGACCGAGCTGCTCGAGTTGCGCACGAGCGACCGCGTGCTCGAAGTCGGTACCGGCACGGGTTACCAGACGGCGGTCCTGGCCTGTCTCGCGCGGCACGTCTACACGGTCGAGTGGCACCTGCGGCTGATGACGCACGCCGCCGACCGCCTGCGCCGCCTCGGGCTGACGAATGTCAGCTTCCGCTGCGGCGACGGTTCGCTCGGCTGGCCCGACGAGGCTCCGTTCGAGGCGGTGCTGGTGACCGCCGGCGCCCCGGACGTCCCGGCCCCGCTGGTCGCGCAGCTCGGCGCGGACGGTCGGCTCGTGGCCCCGGTGGGAGGGGCCGGCGATCAGACGCTGGTGCGCGTGCGCAAAGTCGGTGGGGAAACGAAGATCGAAGAGTATTTCAAGTGTCGCTTCGTCAAACTGCTGGGCGCCGCGGGGTGGGAGGGGTAACAGGGTATTACGCGATTGTCAGCGGGAATTCAGGCTATTGTAACTCGGAGAAGCTATGGTTTCGACGTACATGACCTTTAACCGGGAATTGGCGCAAGTGACGGGTAACAGAACACGACAGTTGGTGGGCGGCCTGCTGGCCGTCCTCGCGGGTCTTTTCCTGGGCAGCGTGGCCGGTTGCGGCAACCTGCTGCCGGATCAGACCACCGTGCTGCTGGTGAACACCAACGATCCGGGCGACGTCAACGAGAACTTCAACGTCGAGGTCACGCTGTACTACGCGGACGACCAGCTGATTCTCGAGGACGTGCTGACCACGCTGGGCCAGCAGCGGACGTTCACGCTCGCCCCCGGCACGAGCCAGACGTTCAGCGTCGACTGCGAGAACCTGCAGGCGATCATCATCGACCAGGCGGAGCTGCGGGTCCTGGGCGACATCGGCCCCACCCAGAGCAGCGGCGTGCTGCGGGACGGCGATGATTTCCAGTGTGGCGACACGCTGGTGTTCACGTTCTCCGGCCAGGCCCTGCCTCCGGAGTTGAGCATCGATTTTCAGACACAGTAAGAATGTGAATTCGGGTCGAGGGTGCAGGGTTCGCATACGGCTTGTCCGTACGCGTTAGCGCTGATGGGTACGCTGGACGAGTACTCCATCAGCGCGTTTTTTTTGCGCGCGAGGGTACGGGCGACGAGCGCGCCGGGGCAGCCAGTTTGTGACAACCCGCCTGCGGTCTAGAATAGGCAGCATGAATGTGGAGCAGGCCGACATGCGGATCGCGGTCGCGCTGACCAACCGGGTCGCCGCCGCCCCTGCCGCGCGCGAACTGTGCGAGCAGGTGCGAAGCCAGCTCGGCGCACGCCGCGTGGACGTGGCCATTGTCTTCGCCAGCGCGCATTTCGAAGATGTCCTGCCCGAGTACGTGCAAGAGCTGCAGGCGGGGCTCAGCCCGCGCAACCTCATCGGCACCACGGCTGAGGGCGTCGTGGCCCAGGACCAGGAGTACGAAAATCAGCCGGCACTCGTGGTCTGGGCGGCGCACCTGCCGCGCGTGAACTGCACCTCCTTTCACCTGTCCGAGCAGGACCTGGACCGCCTCGACGAGCCCGAATCCCTCCGCGCGCACCTGGAGCTGGCGGCCGACGCCCGACCCGCGTTGATCCTCCTGGCCGATCCGTTCAGTTTCCGGCCCATTCCCGCGCTGGGGACGCTGCTCGAACGACTGCACGGCGCGTATCCGGGTCGCGCGGTGATCGGCGGACTGGCGTCGGCCGGCGAGGAGCCGGGCCAGAATCGGCTGGTCTTCGCAGGCCAGACGCTGCGGCACGGACTCGTCGGCGTGGCGATGTGGGGCGATCTCGAGCTGGACACGATCGTCTCGCAGGGCTGCCGCCCGATAGGCCACCACATGGTTGTCACCCGCGCCGACGGCAACATCATTCTCGAGCTGGGCGGCAAGCCACCGCTCGAGGTGGTCAAGGAACTGCTCGTCGCCGCGGCGCCGCGCGACCGCCAGTTGCTGCAGCGTCGCGGCCTGCTGCTGGGATGCGTGGTCAATGAATACAAGGAGACGTTTGCCCAGGGGGATTTCCTGATCCGCAGCGCGATCGGGTTCGATCCCGATTCCGGCGCGATGGCGATCAACGACCTGGTCCGTGCCGGCCAGACCGTCCAGTTCCAGGTGCGCGACGAGCATTCCGCTTCGCAGGACCTCGAACACCTGCTGGCGACTGAACGCAACCGGCCGGCCGCGGGCGCCCTGATCTTCACCTGCAACGGCCGTGGCACGCGCCTCTTTCGTCACCGCAGCCACGATGCCCGGCACGTGCGCGACATGTGCGGGCCGGTGCCGGCGGCCGGCTTTTTCGCCGCCGGGGAGATCGGCCCGATCGGCCAACGCGCCTTCCTGCACGGACACACCGCCAGCATCGCCTTCTTCCGGCCGGCGCGCGGTGGCGCGCATGAGTGAGCCGCCCGCCCGACGCCGCCTGCGGTTTTCCGCGGCGCTGCGCGTCCGGCAACGGCGTGCCTTCGAACGCGTGCTTGCGCACGGGCCGCGCCTGTCCGATGCGCACCTGTCGCTCTGGGCGCTGGCCAATTCCCTGCCGTTCTCGCGCCTGGGCCTGATGGTCGGACGGCGGCACGGCAACGCGGTCCAGCGCAACCGGCTCAAGCGCGTGATCCGCGAAGCCTTTCGCCATCTCCGGCACGAGTTGCCCATCGGGCGCGACTACCTCGTCGCGCCGCGCCCGGGCGTCGCGCTGACGCGCGCGGGCGCC
>CAZVRR010000379.1:0-3397 GCA_964629745.1 uncultured Planctomycetales bacterium
GAAGGGACACAGGGAGGGCCGCCAACGGAGCCATGAGGCGCAAGCCCATGGACGATTCTCCGGTTGGGAAACCGGAGCCACAGGTGAAAACTCAGAAGACACCGGTTGGAAACCGGTGCCACAGTCGAAAACCGGTGCCACAGGTGAAATCCGGTGCCGCACCTCACACCGGTTGGAAACCGGTGCCACAGTCGAAACCGGTGCCACAGTATTGGAAATCCGTGCCACAGACAGTTCCAGCCGAACGGGAGATTGTGAAACCGCTCTAGTCGACCAGCTTGTGACGCAGGGCGTAGCGCACGAGTTCGGCGGTGCTGCGCAGCTTGAGCTTGTCGAGCACGCGGCGGCGAAACGTGCTGACGGTTTTCACGCTGAGGTCGAGCTCGCGCGCGATCTCTCCCACGCGTCCCCCGCGCGCGATCAGGCACAGGATCTGGAACTCGCGGTTGGAGAGTTCGGTGTGCGGCGGCCGGCGCGCAGTCGCGTCGAGATGCGCGGCCAGGCCTTCGGCCACGCCGGCGGAAATGTAGCGGCGTCCCTCGGCCACGGCGCGGATGGCCGTGACCAGTTCCCCGGGCGGGCCGCCCTTGTGCACGTAGCCTGCGGCACCCTCCATCAGCGCGCGGACGGCGTACTGGTCAGCCGGATACATGCTCAGGATCAACACGGGCAGCGTCGGATTGCGGCGGCGGATCTCGTTCAGCAGGTCCAGCCCCGACATCCCGGGCATCGCGAGGTCCATGACGACCACGTCGCACGGAACAGCCGCGAGTCGTGACAGGAGCGCCGGCCCGTCCGCGGCCTCGCCGGCCAGCGCCATGTCGCCGGCCGCCTCGATCATGCGCTTCAATCCTTCGCGGACGACGGCGTGATCATCGGCGACCAGCACGCGAATCATTACGACCCTCCGTACGGCGGCCCCCAATCGGCATGCGCAGCGTGACTGTCGTGCCGTGCCCGGCCTTCCCGGCCACGTCCAGATCGCCGGACCAGTGCAGCGCCCGCTCGCGCATGCCCAGCAGGCCCAGCGAGCCTGATGCAACGGCTTGCTCCGGCGTGATCCCGATGCCGTCATCGCGAATCCGCAGCGTCAATGCGCCGCTGCGCACGCGCAGGCTGATGTCCGCGTGGCGCGCGCGGGCATGGCGGATCACATTCGTCAGGCTCTCCTGGAAGATGCGAAAGGCCGCGGTGGCCTGCTCGACCGGCAGGTCCAGCCGTGCACGCGGGACGATGACCCGGCAGATGACGCCGGTGCGCTGCTGGAAGCCGCGCGCCTGCCACTCGATGGCCGCCGCCAGCCCGAGGTCGTCCAGCAGGGCGGGGCGCAAATCCGCGCAGATACGGCGGAGCCGGTGGAGCGTCTGGCTCACCAGTTCGGACATGGCCGCGAGCCGCTGGCCGGGGATGGGCTGGCCGTGCGCGGCCAGTTGGCGCAGCCCGTGCAGGTCCATGTTGAGCACGGTCAACGTCTGGCCGAGCTCGTCGTGGAGTTCACGGGCGATGCGCCCGCGCTCCGCCTCGCGCACCGCCTGCACGTGCTGGGCGAGACGGCGCAGCTCTTCCGTCAGCGTGCGATACCGGCGTTCGCTTTCGCGCAGGGCCTGCTCCGCGAGCAGGCGCTTGGTGATGTCGACCATGGTGCCCTGGATCGTGACTCCCATGCCGGGGCCGTCGCGCACCAGGCTCACGTTCTCCAGGATGTAGACCGAACCGCCATCCTTGCGCCGCAGCCGCAACTCCAGGCTCGACAGGGTGCCCGTGCCGCGCAGCTTGCGCAGAAACTCCCGCCGATCGGTCGGCGTGTGGTAGAGGTCGCCGGCATTACGGGCGAGCAGCTCGCGCCGCGACGAGTAGCCGAGCATCCGCGCCATGGACGCATTGCAGTCCAGGATTTTGCCCGACAGCGTCGTGCGATACATGCCGATCAGGTCATGCTCGAAGACCAGTCGGTAGTGGTCGGGGGAGAGCACGGGATTCACGGGCATCGATTTCGAGTCCGAGATGTCCGCACGCGAATTTCGGCGCGTAGTACAAGGGTAGTTTCTGGCCTCAATCACATAAACTTGTAGGCCCGCTTGCGGATTCAGTCAAACAGAATCCGCAGGCCACGTGCGGCGCCGCAGCGTGGGGGGCTCAGAACAGCAGGTGGAACAGGTAGTCCAGTCGGCCAGTCAACACCAGCCGCCGGCCGGAATACCGCATCACCGCGCGGATTTCCGCGCGATAGCGCGGTGCGTAGCAGTGCGTTGGGCATTTCCGACAACTGGGCTTGGGATTGTATGGACATCCCAGTCGCTTCAGGAACGCATGGCCGAGCAGACGCGTGCACGACAGGCAGACGTGGCAGGGCGAACCGCCCAGGGCCGCCACATCGAAGAACTTCAGCCGCAGCGGCGCCCGCCGGGCCGTACCGTGCCGGCAACGGCAGTACAGCTCGACGAACCTCAACAATGTACGCAGGTCGCGTTGCAGCACGGTTCGCCCGCCGCTATCCCCGGGTGACCACTGCCAGCAGGTCGGGGCTGCGTGCCCGGTCAAAGGGCCGCTGCTGGTAGTCGCCCCAGATCTCCACCTCGGCCGCATTCGCCGCACGGGCGAGACCTTCGAATTCGGCCCGCTCAAACCCCAGGAAGCGGGCGGTATCGTAAACCGGCGTGGCACCGCCGCCCTCGAGTGCGATCGCCGCGAACTCCACATGACCGACGGCGCCGACGCGGTGAATCCCCTTCAGCAGCACGTGGTCCGTGCCCTCGATCGTGGCACGCCTGCATTTCTGCCAGGTGCACGGTCCCTCCGCGATGGACCACAGGTTTACGACGTGGAAGACGCCGATCCCGCCAGGCCGCAGGCTTGCCAGCAGCGCGGCCAGCGCCTGCCCGACGGCCGCCGCGTCCGGCAGCAGTGCCAGCGAATTGCCCACGCAAATCACGGCGTCGAACTGGCTCCCGGGTGCGTGCGGCTCGAGGAAGTCATGCACGAGCCAACGGACGCCCGGCGCCGCGTCGCGCGCGCAACACCGCGCGATCATGGCCGGGCTGAGATCGGCCCCGGTGACGTCCAGCCCCCAGCCGGCGAACAGCGCGGCGTGCTGCCCGGTGCCGCAGGCGGCGTCGAGCACGCGCCGCACGCCGTGACGGGCGAACTGTGCCCGGTAGAACGGGCTCTCGTTGGCCAGGCGCTTCGGCCAGTCCACCAGGGCTTCGTAGAGCGGCGCCCGGTGTGCGAACAAGTCCGTCATTCGTGCCTCGCTTCCGTTGCGTGCGGCGCCGCCAAGCGCCGCACGCAACCAGCGGCACTACTTGCCGCGCAGCGCACTCGCCAGGTCCGCGGCCGGATCGTTGCCGATCAACCCCAGATCATACTTGTCGCGCAGCACGCTCAGCAGCTTCGGCGT
>CAZVRR010000380.1:0-3386 GCA_964629745.1 uncultured Planctomycetales bacterium
GTTCATGCGGGCCCAGCAGATTCCGACGGACGAGCGCCTGGTCAACTGCCCGGGCTGCCCGGCGCACCCGGTGTCGCTGGTCGGGACGCTGGCCTACCTGGCCGGCAAGGGCTACCCGCAAGTCCACCCCGAATACCTGACCCCCGACATGATGTACCGGCACTCGGTGCACGACGATTGCCCGCGCTTCCACTACTGGCAGAAGGAGATCTTCGCCGAGCAGTTCGGGCAGGAGGGCTGCCTGTTCAAGCTCGGCTGCCTGGGGCCGCTGAGCCATACCGATTGCCCGCGCCGCCAGTGGAATGGCGGCGTGAACTGGTGCATCCGGGCCGGCGCCCCGTGCATCGCCTGCACGAGCAGCGATTTTGCCCGCCGGCGTTCGTTCGCGTTCTATCGCAAGGGTGAGAAGTTCCACGCGGTCGCGTACGGAGAGCAGGACCGCAAGGGGGCCCAGTCATGAAGCTCCGCAGAGCGAGCCTCGTCCGGCGCATCTTCGTGCCGTGCCTGGTGCTGTTCGTGTTGTCCGTCGCCGGCCTGTATGGCGTGCAGCACGTGCTCTACGTTCGCGGGTTCGAGGAAACGCTCGACAAGATCCAGGAGTCGTCGCTCGCGGTGAACCGCGACGCGGCGCAGGGCGTGCTGGCCAGCGTCGAGATCGCCGGTGCGCGGATGCTCCAGACGGGCGAGTACGAGCAGTTCACGAAGTTCGCCGAGCTGCAGCTGCGGCACGCCAACCTCACCGAGCTCTCGTTCGTTTCGAGCGCGGGCCGGGTCGAGCACGCGGCGCCGGCGGAGCGGCGCGGCCGGCAGGTGGAACCGGCCAGGTGGGCGCAGGTGAAAGCCGCCCGGACGCCGCAGGCGTTCGAGGACGCCGAGCGCTACATCCTTTACGCCCCGCTGCACGTGACGCCCGACATGGTGCGGCTGCGGCCCGATGCCGAGCCGGGCGCGTGCTACGGCGCCTTGTGCCTGGAATTTCCCAAGCAGCGGATCAACGCCATGCTGGCCGAGGCGCGCGACACGTTCCAGGCCGGACTGCGGCAAGCGCTGTTGCTCGCGCTGGCCCCGGTGGGGGCCGCGATCGCGATCATGGCGTTGATGCTGCTGTTCGTCATCGTCCGGCCGCTCGTGCGCGTGCTGAGCGGGGTCATCACGACCTTGACGCAGCGTGCCGAGCAGTTGGTCGGGATTTCCGAGCAGCTCTCGACGGCCAGCCGGCAGGCGGCCGATGCGGCGGCCCAGCAGGCCGCCTCGCTCGAAGAGACGAGCAGCGCCCTGGAGGAGATGGCCGCGACAACCCGCACGAACGCGGAACACTCGCACAAGGCCAACGGCCTGGCGGGCGAGGCGCAGCAGGCCGCAACGGGCGGAAACCAGACCATGGATCGCCTGACCCAGGCCATGTCCGCCATCAACGAGGCCTCGGGTCAGATCGGCCGTATCATCAAGACGATCGAGGAGATCGCGTTCCAGACCAACCTGCTGGCGCTCAACGCGGCGGTGGAAGCGGCCCGGGCCGGCGAGCACGGCCGCGGCTTCGCCGTGGTCGCGGAGGAGGTGCGCAGCCTGGCCCGCCGCGCCGCGCAGGCCGCCGGCCAGACGACGGACCTGATCGGCAACACGGTGCAGCGCGTCGAGGAGGGCACGCAGATCTCGTCGCAGGTCGGCCACGCGCTGGCCGAGATCGTGGAGAAGGTCACGCGCGCTTCACGCCTGATCCAGCAGGTCACGGACGCCTCGCGCGAGCAGGCCCAGGGCGCCGAACAGATCAATCTCTCCGTTTCCCAGATGGACCGTGTCACGCAGCAGAACGCCGCCGGCGCCGAGCAGTCGTCCGCCGCCGCCGAGGAACTCAGCCGCGAGGCGCGCGGTCTCCAGGAAAACGTGACCACGCTGGCGGCCGTGGTGGGGGGAGCCGCCCGACGCACCGCCATGGCAGGCACACCTCCCCTGCTTGCTGCAACGACGCCCGCGCCCACTGTGTCACGCGCGGGTCCCCCGTCGCCATCGCGGAACGCAGCGCCCACTGCGCCCGCGGTGGCGGCGGTGGGGACAACCACTGCCGGGAGCGAGCCGCATGCGACGGCCGGCAGTGAACCGCCGGCGACGGCGGATTTCTGAGATCCGGCTCGCCCGATCCCGCGGGCGCCGGAGGCAAGCGCGCCGGACTCCGCGTACACTGCCGCATCGTAGGAGGCTCCAGCGATGCGGTGTGCGCCGGCGCGTTTGTCTCCCGCTCGCGGGTTGGGCGGCCTGGCGTTCCTGGCGCTGGGCTGCCTGTGTGATGGCTGCAGCGTGGACGCCGAGGCGCCCGCGGGCGGATTCCGCGTCTCGCCTGCGGCACTGGCGTTTGAGGGGCCCGCGGAGTTCTCGTCCGCCCCGCTCTTCCAGGCCATCGAGGGCTGGAACGGCAGTCACGGCGCCAGCATCGTCGCGTTCGATGACGGCGCGCTGCTGGCCGCGTGGTACTCGTACGAGGGACCGCATGAGCTGGACGGCGCCGCGATCTACCTGGCGCGGCGCGGCCCCGCCGAGTCCGCGTGGTCGGCGCCGCAACTGCAGATCGACCGTCCGGCCGGCGATGCAAACCCGGTCCTGTATGCCGAGGACGACCAGGTCTGGCTGTTTCAGTGCGTGGCCCCGGCGCGCTGGGGCTCCTCGCACATCGAGTGGCAACATTCCACCGACCGCGGGCAGACCTGGAGCGCGCCGCAGGCGATCGACGGACCGCCGGGCACGAGCGTGCGCGGCGCCCCGGTCCGGACGCCGGACGGCACGCTGATCCTGCCGGCCACGAACGAGGTCATTCAGCAGTCGCTGTTCTTTCGCGCGCCCGACGGCGCGACGTGGTCCCTGGCGAGTTCGGTGTTCACGCCACCGCCCTGGCAGAACCTCCAGCCCGCGCTGGTCGTCCTGGCCGACGGACGGCTGCTGGCCCTGCTGCGCAACGGCGGCCGCGGCTGGCTGTGGCACGTGACCTCCGCCGACGGCGGGGTGACCTGGAGCACGCCGGCGGACAGCGGCTTTCCAAATCCCGCCGCGCCGGTCGCGCTCCTGCGGACGGCCGGGGGGCGCCTGCTCCTCGTCTTCAACGACAGCCCCGCGGTGCGACAGGCGCTGTCGGTCTGCCTCTCGGCCGACGACGGCCTGAGCTGGACGGCGCCGCGGGTCATCGCCGACGGCGCCGGCGAGTTGATGTACCCGGCGGCGACCCAGGCGCCCGACGGCCGGATTCACATCGTCTATTCGCAGGACCGCGCCTGGATTCAACACGTCACGGTCAACGAGGCCTGGATCGCGGGCGACTGGGCGGCGCCCTGAGGCGGCCCGCGCCGATGGGCCCTGAGCCGCACGTAATCTCGAATTCAGTGGCCTTTCAGCCGCAC
>CAZVRR010000381.1:0-3377 GCA_964629745.1 uncultured Planctomycetales bacterium
GTGGCGCTCGTGCTCGACACGGCGAAAGAGCCGCGGGTGAACGTGCCGGGCAAGATGGCGGCGCTGCCGGGCGTGCCGATTGCCAACGTCGATCACCACGCCACGAACACGCGGTTCGGCCGCTGGAACTGGGTGGAGCCGCACGCAAGCAGCAGCTCGGAACTGGTGTACCAGCTCGTGCGGGCCTTGGGCTGCCCGGTCACGCCGATGATCGCGACGCTGCTGTACGCCGGGATGCACAATGACACGCAGGGTTTCTCGCTGGCCAGCGCTGCGCCGGCCAGCCTGCGCGTGGCGGCGGAGCTGGCCGCGGCGGGGGCGGAAATCGCCGACGTCTGCGAAGCCCTCGAGCGCAGCCGCAGCCGGGCCGAGTTCGAGCTGCTCAAGGTGGTCTACGCCAACACGCGGGTCAGTCCCGACGGGCGCCTGGCCTGGAGCACCGCGACGTGCGACGAAATCGCCGCCGCGGGCTGCACCGCCAGCGACATCGACGACCAGGTCGAGGTGGTGCGCTCGATCGAGGGGGTGAAGGTCGCGATCCTGTTCACGGAGGGGAACGCGGGCAAGATCCGCATGAATTTCCGCGGCGAGAAGGACGTGCCGGTGCTGGGGCTGGCCCAGGGCTTCGGCGGCGGGGGACACACGTCCAGCGCGGGGGCGATCCTGGACGGGACGATTCCGCAGATCGTCGAGCGCGTGCTGCCCGCCGCGCGCGAATTCGTGGCGCGACTTCCCCAGTCTCCCGGCTAGACTCAGCCGGCGCGGTCCGCATCCGGCCGAGCTCGGGCTGCCTGTTCGCCGCCGCGCGAGCGTGAGGTTCAAGCATGAGTGTCTCTCCCGTCGCCGCTCCCGCCGCGCCCGCCGTGCCGCACCGTGCCGGCTTCGGCCGCACGTTCTGGCTGCTCAACGTGATCGAGATGTTCGAGCGGCTGGCGTACTTCGGCATCCGGGCCGTGGTGCCGCTGTACATCATGCAGGCCACGGAGCCGGGCGGGCTGCACCTGAGCGCGGTGCACAAGGGGTGGATCTACATGTGGTGGGCCATCCTCCAGTCCTGGCTGCCCATGTTCACGGGCGGCATCGCCGACCGCTACGGCTACAAGCGCGTGCTGTTCTTCTCGATCAGCGCGAACGTGCTCGGCTACCTGGTGATGGCCGGCTTCCACAGCTACGCCGGCTTCTTCACGGGCATCCTGGTCCTCGCGGCCGGCACCGCGTTCTTCAAGCCGGCGCTGCAGGGCTCCCTGGCGCAGAACCTGACCAGGACGAATTCGTCGGTCGGCTGGGGCGTGTTCTACTGGGTGGTCAACGTCGGTGCGGTGACGGCCCCGATCCTGGCCACGGTCCTGCTGGGCAAGCCGCACTCGGCCGAGGGCTGGCGCAACCTGTTCCTCGCTTCCGCGGCGTTCACGGCGGTGAACCTGCTCGTCCTGCTCACGTTCCGCGATGTGCCCTCGGGGGCCGAGAAGTCGCTCAGCCTGGCCCAGGTGTTTGCGCGGACGGTCGAGAACATCTGGCCGTTCTGGTTCGTCGGCGGGCGCATGCACCCGCTGCGCGGTCCGCTGGGCATCGCGTTGGCGACCTTCGGGCTGTTCGTGTTCATCCTCCAGGGCGAGGTGGGCGGCTGGCTGCACCTCGCCTGGCCGGAGGGGGCGTTCGCGGTCCTCGGGGGCGGGCTGTTCCTGGGCGGCGCGCTGCTGACCACCTGGCTGGCGGGCGGTACCTTCCAGTGGCAGCTCCGCCTGCCCGTGTTCCTGCTCATCATGTCCTGTTTCTGGATGATGATGTACCAGCTATGGGACCTGCATCCGAACTTCATCACCGACTGGGTCGACAGCTCGGGCGTGGCGCGCTATGCGCCGGGGGCCTGGCGCGAGTACGGCGACCGCGGACTCGTGCAGGTGCCGCAGCAGATCCTGCTCAACCTGAACGCGGCCATGATCGTCCTGCTCGTCGTCCCCGTGTCATGGGTCGCGCGGCGCATGCGTACGCTCAGCGCGATGCTGGTGGGCATGTCGATCGCGACGCTTGGGGTGCTGGTCGCGGGCCTGACCGCGAGCGGCTGGGTCCTGCTGCTGGGCGTGGTGTTCTTCTCGCTCGGCGAGATGTGGACCGGCCCGAAGAAGAACGAGTACCTGGGCCTGATCGCCCCGCCTGGCAAGAAGGGACTGTACCTCGGGTACGTGAACATTCCGGTCGGCGTGGGTGTCGGGATCGGCTCGTTGATCGCGGGCCTGCTGTACGACGGCTACGGCGAGAAGGCCAGCCTGGCGTTGAAGGAACTCGGCCGGCGGCCGGAGCTGCTGTCCCACGCGGTCAAGGCGACGGACTGGAGCGACGCCCTGGCGCGGCTCCCCGAATTGCTGGGGATCCCGCGCGAGGCCGCCTTCGAGCGCGCGGCGCGGGAGCTGGAACTGCCGCCGCCCGACGCCGCCGCGGCGCTGCGCGCCATGTACCGCGATGACCAGGGTCAGATCCAGAACCTGGCGTACGTGCACCTGGGGCCCGAGCGGGCCAAGACCAAACGTCCCGAGGTGCTTGACGTGCTGCGCGAAAGCGTGAACGCCGGGCGTGCCGCCGACGCGCAGCTCTCCGACGGCCAGATCGTCGAGCTGCTGTGGCAGCAGCATGGCGCGCGATCCGAGGTGCTGGCCGACCTGGCGCTGGAGTACCTCGCGCAAGGCACCCACGAGCTCAGCGACGCGGTGAAGCACGCGCTGGCCGGTGCCCTGTCCTACCAAGCGCTGCCGGTCGAGGAGATCGAGAAGCGTTTCGGCCTCGACCGGACCAAGGCGTTCGATGCGCTCAGCGCGGCGCTGGTGGCGCACGAGTCCGCTGCCCCGGCGGCCGAAACACCTGCGCGTGACGACGACGTGTTCGTCGCCCTCGTCGACGAGCCGCACGTGCGGTTCAACGCCGTCGCCCGGCGCGACTGGCGCCATGACCTGCCGCTGTTGCGCGAAATGATCGAGACGTCGACAGCGGCACGGCAGGTGGTGGAGCAGCGCATCGACGAGCAATCGACCGCCCAGGCGCTCGGCGCCGCCGTGCTGGCGCTGCTGGGCCGCCGGCCGCCGGCGGACCTGTACGAGCGCCTGGCCGAGAAGCAGTGGCTGATCCACGAAGCGCTGGCCAGGAAGGACTGGTCCGCGGCGCCGGACCAGGCCCGCCGACTGCTGCGCCTCAGTGCGCCGGAAGCGCGGACGCGTGCGGCGGTCGAGTCGGCGCGGGCGGGGCAGGCCGCGACCGCGCTGCTCTGGGAGCAGTACGACCCGCAGGTCAAGGTCTGGGTCCCGTTCGGGGCGATCGGGGTGTTCGCCGCGATTGCCCTGGCGATCTTCAGCCAGAAAGCGAAGCGCTGGCATGACATGAATGCC
>CAZVRR010000382.1:0-3369 GCA_964629745.1 uncultured Planctomycetales bacterium
CATCCCGGCACCGACGCCGCGCGCGGCCCCGGGGCCGCGGCCCGTCGTGCCGCCGTCGGCGCCCCCACGACCCATCGCTGGAATTACCGCCAGCGAGGCGGAACCGCGCAGCGCTCGGAACTCCGTGCGCTGGGCGAATCGACGGCTGTTCCTGGAGCTGGGTTGGGATGGAGTGGTGGTCGCAGGCCTGGTGCTCGTGATGCTGATCGCCGTCGGGTTCGTCTGGGGAAAGAGCGTCTACCAGCCGCCCGCCGCCGCTGCGCCCGCCGAGGATCCCCTGGCTTTGCGGGCAGAGCAACCCGCGCCGACGCCGCCGCGGCTGGCGGAACGTGTTCCGACCGAACGGCCGCTGCCGGCCTCCCACCGGCCGACTGATGGCGGTTCGGTGGCGACGCCAAGCCAGGCACGCAAAGCCGAGCCTCCACCCGCGGCGCCGGAACCGGCGCCCGTCGTAACTTCGCCGGCGGCTGCCGCGACTGCTGCGGAGTTTCCGTTTGAGCCCCGGCGGTCGTACGTGACGGTCCAGTACTTTCCCACCGAGCTGAAGGACACGGCGATCGATGCGGCCGCCTTCCTCAAGGCGGGGGGAGTCGACTGCGTGGTGGTGGAGCGCAAATCGGACGTCGAGGTCGTGGCGACGATGGCATTCGATCTCGAGAGCAAGGATCGCAACACGCGCAATGCCGAGCGGCAGCGCTGTGACCAGTTAAAGGCCCGCATCCGCGATCTCGGCAAGCAGTTTGCAATGCAGCAGCGGGCGGCGAAGAAACCGGAGTACGCCTTCGAGCAGTGCTTCGAAAAGCTGCGCACGCGCTAGGCGCGGGGGATGGGCGGTGGGCCGAACGGCATGACGCGCCTTGAGAAGCTGCAGAAGCTGGCCGCCGCCACACCGCAGGACCCGCTCGCGCATTTCGCGATCGGGCTGGAGCATCTCAACCTGGAACAGTACCCGCAGGCGGTGGCGGCCTTCGCGCAGGCTTTGGCCGTCGACAGCCGCTACGTCGCGGGCTACTACCACAAGGCGCGGGCGGAAATCCGCGCGGGGCAGCACGAGGCGGCCCAGCGTACTCTACAGGCCGGCATCGACGTGGCGCAGGCCGCGGGCGATGCGAAAACCGTGCGGGAAATGAAGGAACTGCTGGTGACGATCTCATGAATCCCGTCCGCCTGGCGATCATCGGTTGCACCGGCCGCACGGGCAGTGCGGTCGTCCGCCTGGCCGCGGCGGAGCCGACGGTGCGCATCTGTTGCGCGGTGGCCGCGGACGGTGATCCGCGCCTCGGTCGCGACGTCGGTGAGGCGCTGGGGCTCGCCCGGCTGGGGGTGCCGATTACGACGACTTGCGCCGCGCCCTGTGACGTGGCGATTGAGTTCACGACGCCCGCGAGCTGCGCGGAGTGGGCACGCTGGTGCGCAGCGCAGCACGTCGCGCTGATCAGCGGCACCACCGGACTCGACGCGGCGCAGCACGCGGCGATCGAGGAGGCGTCGCGCGCCGTGCCCGTGCTGTGGGCGGCAAACATGAGCCACGGCGTGCAGGTGCTGTTGAAGCTCGTCGCCACGGCCGCCGCGGTGCTGGCCGACTGGGACGCCGAAATCGTGGAGTCCCATCACCGGCACAAGGTCGATGCGCCGAGCGGGACGGCGCAGGCCTTGCTGGCGGCCATCTGCCGGGCGCGCGGGACCGACCCGGCGGCGACCGCGGTGGTGGGGCGCTGCGGCGCGGTGGGGCCGCGACCGGTGGGACAGGTGGGCGTGCATGCGGTTCGCGCGGGGGAAAACATCGGCGAACACACGGTCATGTTCGCGACCGCCGGCGAGGAACTGACGCTGCGCCATCGCGCGCTCGCGCGCGAAGCGTTCGCGGCCGGCGCGCTGCGCGCCGCACGCTGGCTGGTCGGACGGCCGGCGGGACGTTACAGCCTGGCCGACGTAACGGAAGACGTGCAGGGCTAGCTTCCGTTCGGCCGGGCTGCCGCCCGGTGTCAGGCCGCCGCGGTGCCGGCGAACGACTCGATCAACTGCACGATCAGCGTGGTGATCAGGTTGTTGACCAGGGTGTCGAAAATCAACGTGCCGCAGCCGCCGAACTGAAGCAGCGTGCCGCCCGCCGCCACCAGGGCCAGATAGCGCCAGTTACGTTTCATGCCGGAACTCCCAGGTTCGAGCCCGCGCCGGCCCCGCCTTTGGCCGGCACGCGTGTCTGCACTATACCGGACCGCTGCGCCGGAACAAGCGCACCTGTCGATTACTTGATCGGTTGCGCGGTCCCTGGATAATGCGGCGGCTTCCCAACCGGGGCCTGCACGGCACGAGGAGGTCAAGCGACGGTGTGCGCCGAACGTGGCCGGGGTCGGACTGTACTGGGGGCGCGGGACGCGCGGCGGCGATTTCTGCGCGGGCGACGTTGCCGCACGGTGTCGGCCGCACTGCTCGTCAGCCTTGTGCTGTTGAGCGGCTGCGCCGGCAAGGGGCCGCTGCGCGGGAACCTCGCCCCACGCGTCGCGCGCCCCAACCCGGCCGTCGTGCTGTTCCTGGCGGACGGCCTGCATGCCGGGCTCCTGGAAGAGGGCTGCGCCGCGGGCTGGCTGCCGAACATCCAGCAGTACCTCGTGGGCGCCGGAACGCGCGTCGACAACGCCATCACGGTCACGCCTTCGATCACCTATGCCGCAATCGCCTCGCTGCTGACGGGGCAACTGCCCTCGGAGCACGGCGTGCTGGGAAACAACTGGTTCGACCGGCACGCGCGGCTCTTCCGCAACTACTGCACGATCTCAACCTACCGGGCGGTGAACGACGATTTCGACGTCGCGACGGTCTACGAACACCTCGCGCCGCGCTATTCGATCAGCGTGCAGGCCGCCCACACGCGCGGCGTCACCGACGACATCCCCAACTGGGCGCAGTCGGGCACGCGCTGGTTCTTCGGCGACTTCCAGGGCGTCGATGCCCTGACGGCCAAGACGGTCGAAAAGGTCGCGCGGCACGCGAACCGGCGCGGGAAATGGCCGAACCTGCTGACCCTCTATTTCCCGGGGCTCGACACGATCGGGCACCTGGATGGCCCCGATTCGCTGGCGTACCGCGCGGCACTCGTGAACCTGGACCTGCACGTCGGCCGCGTCTGCGCCTGGTTGAAGCAGCAGGGCCTGCTGAAGGGGACGTCGCTCGTGCTGGTCAGCGATCACGGAATGACGGCGGCGAACCAGTACATCGACCTGTGGCGCCTGGTGCGTGAAGACTGGGGCCTGAACGTCACGGCCGCCCGGCACCAGGATGATCCCTACGAGCGCCGGCGGCGCTACTTCGATCGCTTCGACACGGTGCTGACGTACCAGGACGGCCGCTGCGCAATGCTCCATTTCG
>CAZVRR010000383.1:0-3324 GCA_964629745.1 uncultured Planctomycetales bacterium
CGGCGCTGCGCAGGGCGGACCGGGCGGGGCGGCGCGCCCGGAGCAGGAACTCGCCGGTCGAGACGGGCAGCACGGTTGCGGCCGGCGCGTCGTGGGCCAGGATCGCGCAGGCGAACTCGAACCACGTGCAGGAATCGCGCGCCGCGACGTGCACGACGCCGCGGGCCTGCGCATTCACGAGCGACCAGATCCGCTCCGCGCAGTCGCGGGTGGACGTCGGCGCGACGCGCTGGTCGCTGACAACGCGCAGCGGGCGGCCTTCGCCGGCCAGGCGCAAGATGGTCTCGACGAAGTTGCCCCCCTTGCCGCGCGCGCCGGCGTGGCCGTACAGGCCGGAGGTGCGCACCACCAGCGTCTGCGGATTCGCGGCGCGGGTCAGGTGCTCGCCGGCCAGCTTGCTCGCGCCGTAGACATTGAGCGGCCCGGGCAGGTCGTCCTCGGCGTAGGCGTCCCGTCGCGGCGCAACGGCGCCGAACACGTAATCGGTGCTCACGTAGACGACCGCGGCCCCCACCTGCGCCGCCGCGCGCGCCACGTTCCCCGCCCCGATCGCATTCACGGCAAACGCTCCGGGGGGGTCGTCCTCACACGCGTCCACGTTCGTCTGCGCGGCGCAGTTGATCGCCACGTCGGGGCGCCAGGTATGGAACTCGCGGCACACCTGCTCGGCCTGGCACACGTCGAACTCCGGCCAGTCCAGCGCCCTGACCTCGCCGGTCAGCGTGCCCCGGAGATCGGTCCCCAATTGCCCTTCTGCGCCGATCAGCAGGGTGCGCATGCGCCACCATGTCCGTATTGACGTTCGTAGAATTCCCGGTACGCACCCGAGCGGATGCGTTGCCACCAGTCGGCGTGCGCGACGTACCACGCGACCGTCTCCCGCAGCCCCTCCGCGAACGGGATCTGCGGCGCCCAGCCCAGCTCGGAGCGGATCTTGTGCGTGTCCACCGCGTAGCGGCGGTCGTGCGCGAGACGGTCCTTCACGCGCCGGATCATGTTCTCCCCGTGGCCGGTGGCGGCGAGGATCGCGCGCGTCAGCTCGAGGTTCGCCAGTTCGCATTCCGCGCCGACGTTGTACACCGCGCCCGGGCGGCCGCGGGCCAGGACTGCCAGCAGCGCGTCGCAGTGGTCCTGCACGTGGATCCAGTCGCGGACGTTCAGGCCGTCGCCGTAGACCGGAACGGGCTTGTCCTCGAGCAGGTTCGTGACAAACAGCGGAATGATCTTCTCGGGGAACTGGTACGGCCCGTAGTTGTTCGAACAGCGCGTGATCAGCGCCGGCACGCCGTAGGTCGTGTGATAGGCGCCGACCAGCAGGTCCGCCGCGGCCTTCGACGCGCTGTACGGGCTGCTGGGGCGCAGCGGCGAGTTCTCCGTGAAGCGGCCGCGCGGCCCGAGCGAGCCGTAGACCTCGTCGGTCGAGACCTGCAGGTAGCGCCCCACGCCGCTGCGCCGGCACTGCTCCAGCAGGACCTGCGTGCCCAGCACGTTCGTGCGGACGAATTCCGCCCCGGCCTCCAGGCTGCGATCGACGTGCGACTCGGCGGCGAAATTGACGACCGCCGCGACCGGCTGGCTGAACACCCCGGCCACCGCCGCCGCGTCACACACGTCCGCGTGGAGGAACTCCAGGCGCGGATCGGCCGCCAGGTCCGCGAGGTTCTCGCGGTTGCCGGCGTAGGTCAGGGCATCGTAGGAGACGATGTGCCAGTCGGGCTGGCGGGCCAGCGCGCGGCGCACGAAGTTCGAGCCGATGAAGCCGGCCGCTCCGGTGACCAGTACCCGTTCCATCCATCCTCCTCAGCGTGTGGCGAGCACGCTGGACTGAATCCGCCGCACGTGGTTGGCGCCGCCCTCGGCGACGAGCCGGGTTGCCTGCAGGAGCGACTCGAACGTGCCGGCGTCGGTCCACCAGCCGTCGAGGACTTCGTACTCCAGCGTGCCCTGTTCGAGGTAGAAGTTGTTCACATCGGTGATCTCGAGTTCGCCGCGGGCCGACGGCTTCAAGCCGCGGATGAAGTCGAACACCTGCGCGTCGTACATGTAGATTCCGATGATCGCGTGGGAGCTGGCGGGCACGGCCGGCTTCTCCTCGATCCGCACGATGCGACCGTCCTCGAAGACCGGGACGCCGAAGCGCTCCGGATCGGGCACTTCCTTCAGATAGACGCGCGCCCCGCGCGGCTGGCTGAAGAAATTGGCGACGCCCTGCCGGATGTCGCGCTCGATCAGGTTGTCGCCGAGAACAACCACGAGCTTGTCGCCGTCGGCGAACTCCTCCGCGAGGCGCAGCGCATCCGCGATGCCCCCCTCGCCCTCCTGGTAGGTGTAGTGCAGTTCCTTCAGCCCCAGCTCCTTGCCGTTGCCGAGCAGCTTCAGGAAGTCTCCGGCGTCGTTGCCGCCGGTGACCAGCAGAACGTCGCGGATGCCGGCGTTGACCAGGCACTGGAGCGGGTAGTACACCATCGGCTTGTCGTACACCGGCAACAGGTGCTTGTTGGTGATCTTCGTCAGCGGCCAGAGCCGTTTGCCCAGCCCGCCCGCCAGAACGACGCCCTTCATGCGTTGCTCCTTCTATTGCATGCCGCACGCCGCGAACGGCGCGGTTACACGAGCTGCGCCGCCGCCAGGCCGGCGGCGACCCCGGGCTCGAACGACTCCTCGCGCAGCGACTGTTCGGCCACCTGCTCGCGCACCCGCCGCGAGATCATCCAGTCCAGCGGCACGCTCCAGCGCCCGGCCATCGTGAAGACCGTGGCCAGCAGGATGCGCAGGTCCAGCGCGAGCGACTGGTGCCGCACGTAGAGCAGATCGAACCGAATCCACTGGTGAAAATCGCCCGCCGAGCGCTCGTGCCGGCAGACCTGCCACAGCCCGGTGATCCCGGGCCGCACGGAGAGGCGCGCCTGGCGCCACGGCACGCAGATCTGGTTTTCGCGAAAGGGCGACGGCCGCGGCCCGATCAGGCTCATGTCGCCGACCAGCACGTTGTACAACTGCGGCAGCTCATCGAGGTTGCTGGCACGCAGCCAGCGTCCCAGCCACGTCACGCGCGGGTCGTTCGGAATCTTGAACTGCGGTCCGTCGACCGTGCTGCGTGCATAGAGCGAGCGCTGCTGGCGATGCGCGTCGGCGCGCATCGTGCGGAACTTCCAGCAGCGGAATACGCGTCCGCCGCGGCCCTCGCGCTCGTGCGCAAACAGGGCCGGGCCGCGTGAGGTGAGCCGGATCAGCGCGGCCAGCAGCAGGCACACTGGCAGCAGCAGCAGCAACCCGACCGCCGCGCCCGCCACGTCTACCGCGCGCTTGATCGCCTGCTGCGCC
>CAZVRR010000384.1:0-3286 GCA_964629745.1 uncultured Planctomycetales bacterium
TTCGATCGGCCGATCGGTGCAGGCGAGGTCGCACTTTCCGGCGGCGAGGTATTCGAAGCCGACCTGCGACCAGGTGGGGTTCCGCGAGCGGGCGACCTGGAAGTTGTAGCCGCGGGCCGCGGTGAGCCACGTCTCGACCAGGTCGGTCGCGATCTGCGCTCCCGTCACGCGCAGCGCGCGAGGGGGCGGGCCGCTCGTCACGCAGCCGGAGAGCGCGAGCAGCAGCGCGGCCCAGGCGCTCGCAGGCGCCGTGCGTCGCGGCGGCCGGCGCTTTTCGCGTGCGCGGGCGGCACGTAAACTGCCCGCTTTCCCGGCACTGCACAGACTGGCGCCGCCTGCCGGCGTGCCGGGATGCGCGGATACCGGGAGAAAGGACCGCCGTCGATGCCGACCGTCACGACCATCAATGACCTGGCCCGCCATGTGGGTCAAACGGTAACACTCCAGGGCTGGCTCTACAACAGCCGCTCTTCGGGCAAGCTGCTCTTCCTGATATTGCGGGACGGCACGGGCCTGTGCCAGTGCGTGCTGGAGAAGTCGGCCGAGCGCGCGGACGTCTTCGCGGCCGCCGGCAAGCTGGGACAGGAATCGGCGCTCGAGATCACCGGGCTGGTGCGGGCGGACGAGCGGTCCGTCGGCGGGCACGAGCTGACCGTGAGCGACGTCCGCGTGGTGCAGGCGGTCGACGCGTATCCGATTACGCCGAAGGAACACGGGATCGAGTTCCTGATGCAGCACCGGCACCTGTGGTTTCGTTCGCAGCGGCAGTGGGCGATCCTGCGCGTGCGGCACACGGTGGTGGATGCGATCCGGCGCTACTTCAACGATCACGGTTTCATCCTGATCGATACGCCGATCTTCGCGCCGTCGGCGGGCGAGGGCGCGCAGACGCTGTTCAAGGTGGACTACTTCGGCGAGGAGGTGTACCTGGCGCAGACCGGCCAGCTCTATCTCGAGTCGGCCTGCATGGCGCACCGCAAGGTGTACTGCTTCGGCCCGACTTTCCGCGCCGAGAAGAGCAAGACGCGCCGGCACCTGACCGAATTCTGGATGGTCGAGCCGGAGATCGCCTACGCCGACGTGGATGCGGTGATCGCGGTCGCCGAGGACTTCGTGTGCGAGGTCGTGCAGCGCGTGTTGCAGGAGCGGCGGGCGGAACTGGCGCTGCTGGGCCGCGACGTGGAGCGGCTGGCGTCGGCGGTGCGCAAGCCGTTCTACCGGATCACCTATTCCCAGGCCGCCGAGCTGTTGCGCAGCGACCGCGTGCGCGAGTTCCTGCGTGGCGACCTGGAGCGGGCGAAGGCGCGCGTGGGGGAGCTGCAGGCGGAGATTGCGGCGAAGGAAGCGCAGCGCGTGGCGCCGGGCACGAAGAAGTGGCAGGCCGAGAAGCTGGCGCAGGAGGTGATCGACCTGCGCGAGGAGCTGGCCGACCGCGAAGACGACGTGCGCAACATCCCGCACCACGCCGAGCTGGCCGCGCATTTCGAGTGGGGCGGCGACCTGGGCGGCTCGGACGAGACGATCATTGCGCGGCTGCACGACCGGCCGGTGTTCGTGACGCATTATCCCCGCAGTTGCAAGGCGTTTTACATGAAGCGCAACGCGGAGGATCACCGGGTCGTGAACAACCTGGACCTGCTGGCGCCGGAGGGCTACGGCGAAATCATCGGCGGCAGTCAGCGGGAAGATGACCTCGACGTGTTGCGGGAGCGGATGCGCGAGGAGGGGTTGAAGGAAGAGGATTACGCCTGGTACCTGGACCTGCGTCGTTACGGCTCGGTCCCCCACGGCGGCTTCGGGCTGGGCGTCGAGCGGACGGTGGCCTGGATCTGCGGGCTCAAGCACATTCGCGAGACGATTCCGTATGCGCGGATGATGGGGCGGATCTATCCGTAAGGCGGGCGAAGGCGCGCTGCGGAACCGGAAGACGGGCTTGGCGGTGCGGCACTGACGGGATTCGAGGCCGTCGCGAGTTCGTGGCGTCGCGCGGGTGCGCAACCGGTACCGGCTCAACGGCCAAAACGGCGACACTTATCGTTCCATATTGTGGCCTCGCACTGACCGATGTCTCGACTCGCCCCGTATGAAGTGTTACTGGCGTTGACCTTAACCTTGGTGGCGACATGCATAGTCGTGTCTGTGCACGCCTCTCGCGCGAGTCTGGACGTGTGGCTGGCGGTATTTGAAGTCCTGAGCGGACCGATGGACATATCATGGGACCCGTCGCAATCTCAAATACCAAGACCTGACAAAGTGTGCTGCGTCGATGCAACAAGTGCGGGCATAAAAGGACTTGCTGCCTTCGCGCTGGCGGCGATGCTGGCTATGTGTGTCAGACCGATACGGCGTGGGCTGCGAATCCATTGGTCACTGGTAGTCGCATGCGCCGGAGTCTGGGTCCTGGGCCTCGCGCTATCGCACGTGCCGCCGCTGACCGCTGTTCGACGGGAGATTATGGGCCACACTTTGGGCTGGGTGCTGGCCTATGCACAGCACGTGACGGGGCAATGGGAGCACATCAGTTCACTTGCGACTGGGTTTTCATTTGGAATTGGTGAATCGGCAATTGGGGGCGCGTTCGTGCTGTGCTGCTGCCCGGTATTCTGGGCCCTGAGCCTGGCACGGCGGCCGCGACCGTATAGAGCGCGACATCCATGCCGGGGATGCGGCTACGAACTTCTCGGGACGACAGGTCGCTGCCCTGAGTGTGGGCGCGACCGGAGCTGAACGCGCGTGTTCAAGACGCGCGTCCTCTTCTCGCTTCGTGCGGTTGGCGGCCTCCCAGTTGAGCCGGTTGCACCGGCGGCGGCGCGGGTACGGACGTGCGATACAAGGGCACGGTGTGACATCGCGTGCTTAACCACGTCGAAACAATCGCATCGCCGGCGATCGTTCCGTCACCGTAAACCGCGGGAGCGCGGAGACTTACTAGAAAGCCACCGATGGGACTCGAACCCATAACCTGCGGTTTACAAAACCGCTGCTCTGCCGATTGAGCTACGGTGGCAAGCGATTGCCGCAAAAGGGCTTGCGTCGGCCGGGTGCTCGTTGTCGGCCATCTCGACGACAACCGCAACGTCAACCGGTTCCCGGGCCCCGATCGCGATTCATCTTAACAGAATGTCGCTCCCGGGTCAGCAATCACGGCTCTGACCCGCGGCTTTTTCCAGCGCCGCCTTCTCGCCGGGCCGCTTCCCAGGCAGCGGTGGGCAGGCATGTACATGAAACGGGACCCCTTGTCCGCCGCGGTCGATACCTATATCATCTAGGTATGACGGCCCGGAAC
>CAZVRR010000385.1:0-3275 GCA_964629745.1 uncultured Planctomycetales bacterium
CGCGGAACGCGACGAGAATCGTGTCGACCAGGTCCTGGTGCGAGTCGCAGTAGATCTGCAGCCACGGCGCATCACTCAGCGCCAGGCTGTCACCCTGGTCCGGCCAGATGTTCCACGGCGGACCCAGCGTGCGGTTGACGGCGATCATCACGATCGGCAGGCGGTAATAACCCGCCGCAAAGACGTTCTCCGTCATGTACGTCAGCCCGTTGGACGAGCTGGCCGTGAACGAGCGCGCGCCGGCGATCGATGCGCCGATGCACACGCCCATCGCGCTGTGCTCCGACTCGACGGGGATGATCTCGCCTTTCGTGAAGCGAAAGCCGCGCAGGAACTCGATGATCTCCGTCTGCGGCGTGATCGGGTACGCCCCGCCACAGCAGCCGCGGGCCACGCGGTTGGCCTCCCCGGCGGCGGCCAGGGCGTGGCCGGCGGCATGATTTCCCGTTACCAGAGCGCGTGCCACTGGGTTCTCCTCTTTACAGCTCTCGCATGTAAATCACGCCGCGCGGACACTGCGACGCGCAGATGCCGCACCCCTTGCAGTAGTCGAAATTGAAGCTGTAGCGGCAGTCGCCGTCGTGCAGCATCACGCCTTCGGGACAGTAGCTCAGGCACCGGTCGCACTCGTTGCACACGCCGCAGGAGAAGCAGCGCTGCGCCTCGAGATAGGCCGCCTCGTGCCCCGGCTCGTCGATCAGCCCCAGGCGCACTTCGCTGAAGCTGCCGCGCCGCACTTCGGCCGGCAGGTGGGCCGACTTCTCGCTCGGACGATGCGGAAACACGTGCAGTGCCACGACCTCGGGGCCGGCCAGCGGCGCCGGCGCCGGCGGGAACAGGTCCTCGCCCGTCAGCGTGCGATGAATGTGCCAGGCCGCCTTGCGCCCGTTGCCCACGGCGGCGGTTACCGTGCCCTCGTTCGTCGCGAAGTCGCCGCCCGCGAAAACCGGCGCGCCGGTCAGGCCGAGCAGCCGCGCACCGCTGCGGACGTCGCAGCCCTCGGGCAGGATCGACAGGTCGCTGCTCTGCCCCAGCGCCAGCAACACCTTGTCGCAGCGCAGCTCGAAGATCGCGTCCTCGCTCTCCAGCGGCACGGGCCGCGGCCGGCCGGATTCGTCCGGCGGGCCGAGCTTCATCCGCTGGCACGTCAGCACCGGCCCCGCCGCGTCCTTGTGCAGGCGCAGGGGCGCGACCAGCTCGTCGAGCTGAATGTTCTCTTCCAGCGCTTCCTCGATCTCCTCGGCGATCGCCGGCATTTCGGCACGGGTGCGCCGGTAGACCACGCGGACGCTGCGGGCGCCGACACGCAGCGCCGTTCGCGCCGCGTCCATCGCCGTGTTGCCGCCGCCCACCACCACGACGCGCTGCCCCGTCAGGCTGACACGGCCATGGCGGGCGTGGTCGAGGAAGTCGATGCCCTGCATGACCATCTCGGCAGCGAGGTTGCCGAAGTTGATGTCACGCAGTTCCTGGAGCCCCGTCGCCAGGAACACCGCATCGAACTCATGCGTGAGCTTGAGCAGCCCGGGGCGATCCACGCGCTGCCGGGGCCGCGCCTCGACGCCATGCCGCAGGATGAAGCTGATCTCGCGGTCGAGCACGTTGCGCGGCAGACGGTAGGTCGGAATGCCGGTCCGCAGCACGCCGCCGATCTCGTCGCCCGACTCGAACAGCGTCACGGGGTAGCCCAGCCGCGCCAGGTGATACGTGGCGCTCAGGCCGGCGGGCCCCGAGCCGATCACCGCAACGCGCTCGCGTCGGGTCGGCTTCGGCGTGTCCGGCCACAATCCGTGGTCCGCGACGTAGCGTTCGATCTCGCGGATGTTGACCGCCTCGTCGTGCTCGTTGCGGTTGCACGCCTCCATGCACGGGGCCGGACAGACGCGGCCGCAGACGCCGGGGAACGGCGAGGTCTTCAGGATCACGCCGAGCGCCTTGTCGTACTCCTTCTTCGCCACCGCCTGCACGAAGCTGCGGACGTCGTTCCCGGCGGGGCAGCCGCCGTTGCAGGCCGGCGTCAACTGGTGGCGCTCCGGGCGGCGCGACGCCCAGCTGCCCGTGCGGATCGCCGGCATTCCGCCGACGTCGGCGTCCAGGATTCCCGCCACGCGCCGGCCGGCTTCGCGCGGCTTGGACGCGTGCACTGCCCCCGTCAGCCGGCGACCGACGACGCTGTCGTATGCCGTGCGCGCCGCGGCCAGGTTCGGCCCGCCGAATTTCATGGTGGCCAGCGCGGCCTCGACGTCCTTGAAGGGCAGCTCGAACAGCCTGGCGACCGCGCCGACAAGCGTCGTATTAATGATGGGAACCGTCCGGGTGCCCAGGCCGTTGGCGACCGCAATGGCGTTCGCATCGATTGTGGCGACGTTACGGCCGGGGAACAGCTCGGCGTAGCTCTCCGGCGGCTCGCTGGTATTGATGATCACCCAGCCGTCGGGCTTCAGGCCGACCGCCACGTGGGGTCCGACCAGCGTGTTCTCGAGCACGATGACGTGGTCGGGCGCCTCGATCTGGTTGTGGTTCGTGATCTCGTCATCATCGGCCCGCATGTAGGCCTGCACCGGCGCGCCGGAGCGTTCCGCCCCGTAGACGCCGAAGGCCTGGACGTGCTTGCCACGGAGGAAATACGCCGTCGCGATCAACTTGGCCAGCGTTACCCCGCCCCGTCCGCCGCGTCCGAAGATCGTCAGTTCGATCATGCCACACCCAAATCCGGGCTCTTGCGGGGTCGGGCGGGGGAAAGGTCAAGCCCGGCCGCGCGGGTCAAACCAAACGACCGCAGGCATAGCAGGAATGAGCCGAGCGCCGTCGGCGCGCCCGCCACGCATGGAGCGTGGGGCAAGATGCGTTCCGGCGCGGCGAAACGCCGAACGTCCGATAAATATATGAAGCTGGGTTGCCTCGGCCTTCTCCGCAGGCGTCGGATCTCCCCCGTGCCACTGCCGTTTCAGCAGTGCGTTGCGGGCCACCCTTTCGCCGGCACCCATGCCAGTGCCACTGCTGTGTCAGCAGAGCATCGCAGTCCTCTTTCCCGCCGACATCTGTGCCACTGCTGTGTCAGCAGTGCCCCCCTGGGCACGGCCTAATCCCGCCCCTGTGCCACTGCTGTGTCAGCAGTGCCCTCCCCAGGGCACGGCCTAATTCCGCCCCTGTGCCACTGCTGTGTCAGCAGTGGCCTCCCTGGGCACGGTCTAATCCCGCGGACAGCGCATTGGCAGTGATCAGGCACCGCATGCCGCTGAAACCACGCCAAGCACGATCCTTCGCGGCATGAA
>CAZVRR010000386.1:0-3258 GCA_964629745.1 uncultured Planctomycetales bacterium
GCCGAGGAAATCGCCGCCTTTCTTCAGGAGACGCTGATCGCGGGCGCCACCAGGTCGCCCGCGCAGGGCCAGTCCTTGCGGGAGGTGCTCGACCAGGCGGCGGCGGCACTGTCCTCCCGGCCGGCAGCGCCCGAGACGGCGGCAATCCGGCGCGTGTTGGGGGAGACCTACGCGCGCCTGGGATTCTTCGAACCGGCGCAGCAGCACCTTCAGAGCGCATTGCAGAACTGCACCGCTGCGAGCGGCGGATTCGAAACCGAGCGGCTCGCGCTGCTGACCGAACTCGCGTTCATACACCACTCCCGCGGCGATCAGGATGGTGCGGTGAGACTTGCCAACGAGGCGCTCGCCGTTCACGACTCCGTACCGCGCGCCGACGCTGGTGCGTGGCCGGCGGCCGAGTTGAACAGGCTGGCCGCCTGCCTGTGCGTCGCCGGCCAGCCGCAGCGTGCCGAAACACTTTACCGGGATACGTTGGCCGCGCATCGGGCCCGGGGCGGGGGCGACGATCCGGCGATCGCGGACCTGCTGACGCAACTGTCGGGACTGTTGGCGCATTTCGAGCGGGCGACGGAGGGGCTCGAGCTGGCGAAGGAAGCGGTCGGCATGCGCCGGCGGCTGATCGGCGCCGACGACCCCACACTGGCGGCGGACCTGGAAAACCTGGCACAGTTGTACGAGCGCCAGGGTGACGCACCGGCGGCCGCGCTGGTGCTGGAGGAAGTGCTGAAGATCTATCAAAGCGCATACGGCCCGCGTCACCCCGCGACGGCGGAGGCCCTGTTCCACCTCGGCCTGAGCCGCGCCCGGCTGTCGGCCGCCATGGAGGCGGAGGCCGCGTTGCGCGAGGCACTCCAGTTGTTCAGCGCGCTCTACGGGGCAGAGCACGAAACCGTCGGAATCTGCCGGGCGCGCCTGGGCCACTGGCTGCGAAAGTGGGACCGCTGCGCCGAGGCGGCAGAGATGCTGGAATCAGCGCTGGTCGTCCTGCGCAGCCGATTCCCCGACGGCCATCGCCGCATCGATGAAGCGGAGGCGGATTTGAAAGCGTGCCGGGGCGAAGAAGGGACATAGGGACACGGGGACAGAGGGACAAAGCACGCGCCGGGGCAGCCTCCCTCCGTCCCTACGTCCCTACGTCCCTATGTCCCTACGTCCCTATGTCCCTACGTCCCTTCCTACTCCAGGTACTTCCGCACCAGCGCATCGCGTTCCGCCTCGCTCATCTGCGGCCAGCGGCGAAAGCCGGAGCTCTTGTCGCAGCAGAATGCGATCGTGTAGCCCTTGTGCGTTACGGTCGGCGACGTCGACTCGATCGGCTTGCCGGTCGTGACGTCGGTGGTATTCAGCGGCACGGGCAGCCCCGGGGCCGCGGGCTCGAGCGGCGGCTGCGCCGGTTGCGCGGTTGGCGTGCGGCTCGCGGTGAACGGGATGCGCTTGACGGCCGCGGCGGGTACTTCGCCGGCGCGCACCGCGTTCCAGATGGCCGCCCCGGCCAGGCCGACCAGGACGAAGCCCAAAATGATCAGGATGGCGCGGGCCACCGTCGGCGGCTTGCCGGCCCCTTTGCGCAGCGTCGCCGGGTGGTGTGCGGATTCCGTTTCGGTCCGGTCGTGCTTCTGGCTCATGGCGCGTCCTCGTAGTGCAGACAGGATACCATGCGGCGGCGGTCCTGTGCTCGGCGATTCCGCCACGCGCGCCCGCGGAAGCGGCGCAGCGCCAAGGCGGGCGTCGCCGGAGGGGGATATCGGACGGGATCGGACCCAGGGCGGAATACCGCGGCGTGCGCAGCGAGCGAGGAATCCCGCTCCGCGCGGCTGCCTGGTTATTCCTGCAGCGGAAGGAGGATGGCGGATGCCGGGTGCAGCCGGCGACGACGTGCCCGGGCGACGCAGATAGCGGTTACGGCCCCCACGATGCCCGCCACAACCAGGCAGACGACGCCGACCAGGGTGTTGAGCGCGGCGCCCATGCGCTCCAGGCCGCAGAGCAGGTAACGTCCCTCGAGACGTTGCGGGACTCCGCGCAGTGACGGGGCGCCCTGCCGGACGGTGACCGTCGCGACGTAGTCGCCTTCGCGACCCACGTGAAGATAAAAAATGGGAATCGCCCCATCGATCTTCTCTTTCCGAGGCTCTTCGGCGTCGATCGTCTGCGCCTTTCCCGATGAGTCGGTAATCTCCAGCGTCGCTTCGAGCCCCGCCAGGAGCTGCGCCGCGCTGGTAGCCGGCAAGGCCGCATCGGGCACGCGCAGCGCGATGGTTTCACGACACGCCCCGGAAAACGTCTGCCGCAACGGGAGCACGAACTGGCCGGGGGACGACAGGTCCACCGGCGCATCCACAAGCTTGGCACACTGCGCGCCCTCAATAGCGCGCGTCAGGCGATGCCCGTCGAGCAGGCTCTTCACGCCAAATCCGAGCAGTGCCAGCAACAGCACGATCGCTATGACGAGACGCGCAATGCGCATCAATCCCTCCCGCGATCGGGCAATTCAAACAGCGGGCAGCCACGCAGGGTGAGGCCGCTTCGCGTCATCCGATCACAGCGGCTTGAGCCGAATGTTGCGATACCACACCGGCTTGCCGTGGTCCTGGAAGCCGATGTGCCCACGGCGCGGCATGTCCTTGTAGGCCCGGCTGAACTTGTTCGGGCTGCCGTCGGGGTTCTGACCGGGCTGCTGCCACTCGTCCAGGTTCATGTCGATGATCGCCTGATCGTTCAGCGCAACCTGAATGCGCGGGCCGCGGCAGGTCAGCACGACGTGATTCCACTCGCCGGGCGGTTTCACCGGGTTCGCCGACGGGGCCACGCAATCGTAGATCGCGCCGCAGTCATGCTTGTCGGCCTGCGGCTTGCCGTGCGAATCGAGCACCTGCATCTCGATGCCCGTCTGCACGGGATCGGCCACGTCCGCCGTGCGGAAGAACACGCCGCTGTTCGTGCCGGGGTCGAGCTTGAAATCCAGTTCGAGCACGAAATCGCCGTATTGCTCCTGCGTCCAGATGTCGCCGGCGCCCGTGCGCGCCAGCGTCCCGTGGATGGCGCTCCACGCGCCGGGCGGGCACGTCCACCCCGCCAGATCCTTCCCGTTGAACAGCGCAACCCACCCGCCGTCGGCTGCCGGCGCCTGCGCCAGCGGCGTCGCGTCGGCCGTCAGATCGCCCAGGGCGAACTGGATGCCGGCCAGGTAATGGGCCAGCACCTGCGGATTCCAGAAGATCTCGTGCCGATGGCCCAGCGAGCAATAGAACACGT
>CAZVRR010000387.1:0-3257 GCA_964629745.1 uncultured Planctomycetales bacterium
GCCGGCGTCGCGAGCTGGGTGCGGCACTGGTTGATCGCGATGCGATAGAGCCAGGACTTGAAGCTGCTCCGGCCGGCGAATTGGTGCGCGAAGCGGATCACGCGGACCCAGGTCTCCTGCACCGCGTCGCACGCCAGGTCGCGCCGCCCGCCCAGGATCCCCGCCGCCAGGCCCAGCAGGGCCCGTTCGTGACGCCGGGCCAGCTCGCCCAGTGCGGCGCGCCGGCCCGCCGTAAACGACCGCAGCAGTTGCTCGTCGGAAACCTCGCGCGCCATGCTGTGACTCCCCACGACGCCTGATTAGACCGCCGGCGCCAGATCTGGTTCGCGCGACGGCGGCAAATTTCGCGATCTGCGGCTGGGGGCGCGCTCAGCTCGGACCGACGCGCTTGACGCGGTGCACGAGCGTCTGGGCCGAGGCCTTGATCCCGCGCAACTGGCCGATGAGCTGCTCGCGGTTGGGCGAGTATTCCATCGCCACGTCCGTATAAATGAGTTCCTTTTCGACGAGCTCCGCCAGCGACATGTTGAAGTTCCGCATGCCCGATTGCGCGCTGCCCGTGATGATCTCGGGCAGATCCGAATCGGCGCCTTCGCGGACCTTCTCCTTGACAATCGGCTCGCCGAGCAGCACTTCGACCGCCGGCACGCGGCTGATCTGCGGATCGATCGCCGGCAGCAACCGCTGGGCGCAGATGGCTTGCAGGCTGTTCGCGAGCGAGCTGCGGATGAACCCGTGCTGGTCCGGCGGGAAGAATTCCAGCAGTCGACTGAGCGCCTGCATCGTGTCGGCCGTGTGCAGCGTGCCGAAGACGAGGTGCCCGGTCTCGGCGGCCTGCAGCGCGGCCAGCACCGTCTCCTTGTCGCGCATCTCGCCGACGAAGATCACGTCGGGATCCTGCCGTACGGCCGAGCGCAGCGCATCGGCGAAGCTGAATACATCCAGTCCGATCTCGCGCTGGCTCACGATCCCCATCTTCGGCTTCAGCGTGTATTCGATCGGGTCCTCGATGCTGATGATGTTGACCGCCTGGGTCTCGTTCACGTGGTCGATCATGGCCGCCTGCGTCGTGCTCTTCCCGCAGCCGGTCACGCCGCAGACGATGACGAGCCCCTCGCCGGTCCGATCCGCCAGCGTGCGGTAGATGTTCGGCAGGTGCAGTTCCTCGAAGCTGGGAATCTCGCCCTTCACGCGCCGGACCGCCACGTGCATGTCATCGCACGAGCGCATGATGTTGATGCGGAAGCGGTCGCCGCTCGGCAGGTGGTAGGCGAAGTCCAGGCCGCCGCGCTCCTCGTACTCGTTCTTGCGCCGCGCCGGGATGATCGGCTCCATCAGGCGCTCGATCTCGCGCGCCCCATGCGCGAACGGCGCCTGCGAGGTGCGCCGCTATTCGCCGCCGACGCGATACACAGCGGAGATGCCGGTCTTCAGGTGCAGGTCGCTCGCGTGCACCTCGCCCATTTTTTCCAGCAGCGGGATGATCGAATCGGGAAGCGGGGCCTGGGCCATATGTACACCTTCGCGCGAGACGCGCAGGACTGGGCCAACCCGGGGTCCTGCCTAGAATAAACGACGCGCCGTCCCCCGGGCAAGGCATCCTCCCCGCCGGCCCCCTGGCCTGCTTACGGCGCCGGCGTCTCGTGCAGCAGCACCTTCTTACCCTCCCCGATCGTCAGGATAAACGCTCCGGCTGCGTCATAGCAGAGCCCTTCGGCCGTCCGCTCGGCGGGCAACAGCAGCCGCTGCGGCGGCGCATCGAAAATGCGGTCGAACTCCGCGACCGGGGTCTGGGCCGGCAGCACCCATTCCCACCCATCCACGTAGCAGCGGACAGCCAGCCGCCGGCCGTCCGGGTGAATATCCGCCGCCGTGATGAGCCGGGCCACCACGATCTCCGGCGGCATCTCCACGGCTCGCAGACGCGGCAACACCGTTTCCTGACCCACGGACCACGGCGCGGCGAGCTTGTACACCGCGCAACGCCCGTCCAGCGCTTTCGTCAAGATGTAGCCGTCGCCGGTCTGCGGGTGCACGCAGAATCCCTCGGCATTGGCCGGCCCGTCGGCATAACGCAGCGGGACGGCCGCGGCTTCGATTTCCAGCCGCGTCGCACCGTCGGCCGGCAGCGCCGGTTCGGCGAAGCGATAGATCGTGACGGACGCCCGCCGCGCGTCGTTGTCGCCGATATCGGCCAGGCAGACGTCCCAGCCGCCGACGGCCGGGCCGGGCGCCATCGCGATGTCCTCGCAATCAACGGCCTGCACGCCGCGCAGCCGGATTTCCAGGCGCGTCGCACCGGTGCGGTCGACCAGGAACACGCGGGCCCCGTCACCCGAGTCGTTGTGGATGTAGTAATGGCCGGGATGCAGGCGGCTGGCCGCAATGCCGGAGCCCTCGCGGATCTGCGAATCCTTGAGGCGGCACACCTCGCGGGGCGTGTCATCGTCCGTCGCAGCCGGCTGTGTGGGGCTGGCCCACAGCAGCGCCAGGCAGATTGGAATTGTGCAGCACCACATGGCCGCGCATTATAGCCGCAGTCCACAACGGGGTGCGGGCCGGGGGCGCCGCGTCAGGTTCGCGACGTGCTCCGTCCGACCGAGGCCAACAGACCGGCGGCCAACCCGAGAAACAGCACGCCCGAACCGCCCGCCGACACGAACGGCAGGGAAATGCCCTTGGTGGGGACGCTGTTCGTCACGACGGCCACGTTGAAGGCGGCCTGCAATCCGATCAGCAGGGTGATTCCCGCCGCCAGCAGCCGGCCGAACGGATCCTGCGCGTGGCGCGTGATCCATGCGCCCCGCCACAGCAGCGCGAGAAACAGGAGGAGGATCACGAGCGCACCGGCCACGCCGAGTTCCTCGCAGATCGTGGCGAGGATGAAGTCGTTGTCCTTTTGCGGCAGGTAGCCGTGCTTCTGAATCCCCGCCCCCAGTCCGCGGCCGAACCAGTCACCGGAACCGATCGCCAGCAGCGACTGGTCGACCTGGTATCCCTCGCGCATCGGGTCGGGCGGGGCGGCCGTCTCGGACATGAAGTTCAGGTACGTGCGGATGCGCTGGATCCGGTAGGGTTCCATCGCGATCAGGCCGATGCCGCCGACCACACCGAGCACTCCCAGGCCGATCAGGTGCAGCCAGCGGGCGCCGCCGATGATGAGCATGAACACCATGATCACGCCCATCAGGGCCGCCGTCCCGAAATCCTCGATGCCGGTCAGGGCGATCAGCAGGCCTGCCGAAAGCACCGCGGGG
>CAZVRR010000388.1:0-3233 GCA_964629745.1 uncultured Planctomycetales bacterium
CGCTACTTCGCGGCGGAGTACGTGGAGTAACTGGGGCCGACGCGGGAAAGCCGCGGAGTCGGATAGTATTGAAGTCCTATAACTGTTCACTTCCGCCGGCGCTGTCGGTTACTTGACACCGCCCGGCGGCGCGGAATCATCGTCGCATGCCCCCACCCCGACACCCCGGCCGACGCGCGCCCGCGGCAGGGGGCGCGGCCGGTTCGCCGGTCTCTGGCGCGCCATCTCCCTGGGTCCAGTTGCGCTCGGCCAGCTTTCACCCGTTCATCTACCAGCGCATGGTCGCGGCGGTCGACCGTGCGGCGCGGGCCGGCGACGTGGTCCATGTCTACGACAAGGCAGGGCGGCTGTTCGGGCGCGGTCTCTATCATCCCGAGTCGCAGATCGCGCTGCGCATGCTCGCCTACGGCGACGTGCCGATTGACGACGAGTTCTGGCGCGGCCGGCTGGGGCAGGCGGTCGCGCTGCGCCGGAGCCTGCGGCTGGCGGAGGTGACCGACGCGTACCGGCTGGTACACGCCGAGGGCGACGCCCTGAGCGGGCTGATCGCGGAGCGCTACGCGGATTGCCTGGTCTTCGAGATCTTTTCGCTGGGGATGTACCGGCGCTGGTCTCAGCTCGCAGACGTGCTGGCAGGACTTCTCGGGCCGCCCGCGAGCCTCGATCGCCCGGATCGCGCGGCGCCGCAGTGGCGCATGTTCGTGCGGGCGGACGCGCAGATCGAGTCCATCGAGGGTTTCGCCGTCCCGCGCGATCAACCGGCCCCGGGGCGCCTGGTCATTCGCGAGCACGGGGTGCGCTACCGCGTCGACGTGGCAGGCGGGCACAAGACGGGGTTCTTTTGCGATCAACGCGACAATCGCCGGCGTTTCGCCGCCCTGTGCCGCGGCGCGGATGTGCTGGACGTCTGCTGCTACACCGGCGGCTTTTCGCTTTGCGCCCGGCTGCTGGGCGAAGCACGGGCCGTGACGGGTGTGGATCTGGACGAGGCGGCCATCGCGCTGGCACAGGAAAACGCGAACCTGAACCAGGTGCGGATCGACTTCGCGCACGCCGACGCATTCACGTACCTGCGCCAGATGCAGGCCAATGGGCGCCAGTTCGACGCGGTCGTCCTCGACCCATCCAAGCTCGTGCCCACGCGGCGTGATCTCGAGGCGGGCCTGCGAAAGTACCACGACCTCAACGCGCAGGCACTCGCGGTCGTCCGACCCGGCGGCCTGCTGCTGACGTGCAGTTGCAGCGGCCTGGTCGGGCGCGACGTGTTGATCGAAACGGTTCACCGCGCGGCGCGGCGCGTGGGACGCATGCTGCAAATGGTCGATGCCACCGGCGCTGCGCCGGATCACCCGGTCATGCTGAACTGCCCGGAGTCGATGTATCTCAAGGCGCTCTGGCTGCGCGTGATGTGAGCGGCCGATCGCGCGGGGGCGACTAACCGCCGGTGCGCAGTCCCTGGAGCACGCTGACGCGGCGCTGGGCCTGCTGGCGTGCGGACTGGGTCTCGGGGTCGGTGCCCTTGAACTGCTGTACGGCCTGCTGGGCGGCGGCGACCATTTCGGCCGTGACGTTCTCCGCGGGGACCGCGCGCTGCGTCAGGACCGTGACGGCATTCTCGTAAACCTGGGCGAAACCGCCATCTATGAACATGCGGCGGGTCGGACCGCCGGCCTCGTAGCGGAGCTGCCCGATCCCGAGCTCGCACATCAGCGGGGCGCGATCACGCAGGATTCCCACCTCGCCATCGTGTGCGGCGAAGACGACCGAAGTCGTGTCCACCGCCAGCACCTGGCGCTCGGGCGTAATGACCGTCAGCCTGATGGGTTCGGTCCGAGCCATGTCGACAGGTGTAGCGGAAGACCGGCCTGCCGGTCAAGCGCGGCCGAAGGGCGGCGTGCTGCGCGTGCGGCGCCCTTTTCCGGTCCGGTGTGCCTGCTATACTCTGCTCCCTCACTCTACGGTGTTCGCGAGACGCGCGGGGGCGACGACGGCGTCGCCGTTCCTGCACTGCGAGGGCAGCATGAAAATCGCGGTTCCCAAGGAAATCTGGCCAGGCGAGCGGCGCGTCGCGCTGGTTCCCGAAACGGTCAAGAAGCTGGTCAAGAACGGGGCCGAGGTGGTTGTGGAACGTGGCGCCGGGGAGGCCGCCTCGTTTTCCGATGCGCTGTACGAACAGGCGGGCGCGCAGCTGGCCGACGCGGAGGCCACCTGGGGCGCCGATTTCCTGATGAAGGTGCAGCCGCCGCTGGCCCGGCCGGACGGCCGGCACGAGGTGGACCTCATGCGGGAAGGGGCGTTCCTGCTGGGCACGCTGTTGCCCGTGCGCAACGTCGACGCCGTCAAGCGGCTCGCGGCGCGGCGTGTGACGTCCTTCTCCACCGATGCGATTCCGCGCATCACGCGGGCTCAGGCGATGGACACGCTTTCGTCCATGTCGAACATCGCCGGTTACAAGTCGGTGGTGATCGCGGCGAACGAGCTTTCGAAGTACTTCCCCATGTTCATGACGGCGGCGGGCACGATCTTCGCGGCCAAGGTGTTCGTGATCGGTGCGGGCGTCGCCGGTTTGCAGGCGATCGCGACCGCACGGCGCCTGGGCGGAGCCGTGACGGCGACCGACACGCGCAAGGCGGTCGGCGAGCAGGTGCAGAGCCTGGGGGCGAAATTCGTCGCGGTGGAAAGCGCGGAAGACGCGCAGACCGCCAGCGGCTACGCCAAGGAGCTGTCGCAGGACTACTACAAGCGGCAGGCGGAGCTGATTGCCCAGCAGTGTGTGCAGAGCGACGTGGTGATCACGACGGCGCTGATCGGCGGCGTGAAGGCGCCGAAGCTCATTGCGGCCGACGTCGTCCGCGCGATGCAGCCGGGCTCGGTGATCGTGGACCTGGCGGCCGAGGCCGGCGGCAACTGCGAACTGACGCGGCCGGGCGAGATCGTCGTCGAAAACGGCGTGAAAATCATCGGCCCGTTGAACCTGCCGTCCACCATGCCGCGCGACGCGAGCACGCTGTACGCGCGTAACCTGACGACGTTCGTGCAGGCCTTCTGGAAGGACAACGCGTTCGTGCTGGACAGGGACGACGAGATCATCAAGGGCGCGCTGATCACGCATGCCGGCGAGGTGGTGCATGCACCCACGCGCGATGCGCTGGGGGCGACGGCGCCCCAGTGAGAATAGACGCCCCCAGGATCGTGCAGCGAAACCTCTGGCGAGAGCGAGCAACACCTATGAT
>CAZVRR010000389.1:0-3204 GCA_964629745.1 uncultured Planctomycetales bacterium
GGTGCTACAAAAGCGGCGTTCCCGCCACGATGTGGCGGGCTTTCATCAAGGCGTCCGTTCGGGACGCCAGGCGCAGTGAGCCTTGCGCGTTCCCCTCCACCATCTGGCGCAGGGAGGACCAGGCCGGCTTCAGCCGACGGGTTCATGCCACCAGCTTGAGCTGGTGGATCGCCCCTGGCGCCGCGCTGAAGCCGGCCACCTCACGCAACGACGTCAATTGGCCGTCAGCAGTCGCTCCAGGCTGATCTCGCACACCGCTACCGGGTGCCGCAGGCCGTAGTTCTCCAGCACCTCCGGATGCAGCTCCCCCATCGTCCCGAGTTGCCCGCCGGCGGCGTCGAACAGGCCGGCGACGCGACCCGGGATGTAGCCGGGGTGCTCGACCGCCTTCACCCGCACCGCGCGCCCCATTTCCTGCGTGAATGCGTCGGCCACCGCGCGGATCTCCGCGTAACCCACGTGCGTGCCGATCAGCGCCGCCGCCACGAAGCGCTCCTCGCGCGCCCCCGTCTCCGCCTGCGGGTCGACAAAGCAGCAGTCGCCGACTTCCATAATCTGCTGCGGCAGGTCGTATTGCTTGTTGATCGCCAGCGTCTCGAGCAGGCCCGGCAGCAGCGAGACCCGGCAGATCGTCTGCTCCACACTGATCGGGTTCTCGATCCGCACGGCCCGCTCCGCCAGCGTGCCCGCGCCGGCGCGCGGCAGGCGCCACTTGTCGAAACTGGCCGCCTCGTTGCTCAGCACGAGCGTCATCACCTGGTGAAAGCCCAGGCCGGTGAGGATGCGCCGGGCGACCGCCGCCTGCTCCTCCATGGCACGCGGCGCGCCGACGGTGAACGTCGGCACCAGCCGCGGCGTCAGGTTCTCGTAGCCCAGCGCGATCGCGGCGTCCTCGATCAGGTCGACCGGGTGCATCACGTCGTTGCGATACGCCGGCACGAACACGTGCAGCCGGTCGGCATGGCCGGATTCCTCGACGCCGTGGCCCATCGACTCGAGCAGTTCCGCAAGCTGGCCCGCATTCAGCCCGGCCTGGCCGATCGTCTGCGCGGCCTGCGCGACATCGAGCGTCATTTCCGTCGGCGTCAGATCCGGGGTCATGCGCATCGCGCCGGCGTGTCGCTGGCGATTCCCGGCCTCCCCCGGGCCCTGTGTCCCCTCGATCACCACGGCTTCGAGCAGGACCTCGGGCAAGGTCTCCTTCAGGCTGGTGACGACGATGTTCAGGGCACGGTCGACGGTGCGCTGCGACAGGCCCGTCACGTCGATGAAGAAATTGCGCGTGTTCAGGGTCACGCGCGTGGCTTCGCTGTTGATGATGGGCGGCATGGACAGCACCGTGCCCACGCCGTCGCGCAGCAGCGGATATCGGCTCAGGGGTTTGAGCAGGTGCGCGTAGGCCTGGCCGGTCTTGTGCCGCTCGAGGATTTCACGCGGCGTCAGCGCGCTGTCCGGCTCGCCGGGCGGGAAGCCGAGCGGCACGAAGCGCAGGCCGTCGGGATCGACTGCGTCGTAGTGGAACACCTCGCCCTCGAGCGTATCGAGGTCGTACACGCCGATCGAGGCGAGCTTGCGGTCGCGTCCCAGCGCCCAGTGCAGGTCTTCCTGCAGGTTCATGACCATCTTGATCGTGGCGTGCGAAAGCTGGACGTTGCGAACGACGGCGCAGGCGATGAAAGGGCGCAGGCTCTCGGGACGGGCGAGGGCCGGGTCGACCACGACGCGCAGGCGCGGCGCGTTGACCGTGTACTCCGTCAGCCCCGCGTCGATCTCCAGGTAGCCGCGCACGTAGCGCGCCATGCCGCCGGGATCGAAGAGATCCGGCCGCACGGCGAGCATGTTCAGGCGCAGTACGCGGGCCGGGCCGAGGTCGTCGAGGTTCTCCGGCGCCGCGCGGAAGTCGGTGCCGCAGTTCGAGCAGTGCAGCGGCGCGCCCTGCGCCTCGGTGCGGTCGTAGATCTTGCCGCACACGCCGCACTCGTACTGCTTCGTCTCCGCCAGTTCTTCCAGCTCGCAGCCGAGGCGCGGCAGGATCTCGACGAGGTCGTCGACGCCGATCCGCGTGGCGGTCCGGCGCCGGCCCTCGTCCTCGTCGGAGGACTCAGGCCGGTTGATGCGGGCCAGCAGCATCTCGACGGGCATGTCGATGATGGGCACGATTCGTCTCCGCTTTCCGAGCCAGCAGCAGGCCGCGGGTGCCGCGTCCAGGCGGGCCATGTTGCCGCAGGCGGGCGGCGATTGCAAATGCCGGCGGTTCGTCAGCCGAGGATTACGATGTGCCACTGCCCCCTGTGAGCAGTGAGAGCGTGGCCCTCAACGCCACTGCTGACACAGCAGTGGCACAAGCACAAGGCGATCGCAGATGCCGGCGGTATACTGGAGCCACCAGCCAGCAGCGGAGTCGCCGGGTGGTACACAGGTTTGTGCAGTGGATCGCCTTGCTGCGGGCGATGTGGCGCAGCACGCCGAGCTTTCGGCGGGGCACCTACTGCCTGGTGTTCTGCGTTCTATTCTTCGTCGCGGCGGGCCGTTTGTGCGAGACGGCGCTGCCCCTGAAGCCGGTACCACGGTGGCTGGTGTGGAGCGCGCTGGGGCTTTCCTGGTTGGGCGGAGCGGCATTGCTCGCCGGTCACGCGCTGCTGGTATTCTGGTTTCTGCGCTCCCCCGGATGCGCCGACGTGCAGACCTGCAGACGAGCACGGCGTGCCGCCCTGTTCACGGCGGTTTTTTACGGGAGTCTCGCCGTCCTGGGAATCGGCTGGTTCCTTGCGCGCGTATCGCTTCGCCGGGTGCTGTTCGAACCGATCGACTCCGGACTGGAACTCGTTGTGCGTGTCCACGTGACTTTCCTTGCGGCGATGCTCCTGGGCATCGGCACGGCAGGTACGGGCAACGCCTGCGGCTACCTCCGGCTCGGACGCGAATTACGCCGGCTCGAGAAGCGCTGCGTCGCCTGCGGATACCCGCTGACAGGGCTGCCCGAGCCGCGCTGCCCGGAGTGCGGCGCGCGCGCTACCCAGCCAGAATAGAAGTGCCGCGGTGCCTGATTGTCTCGCGCTGCTCGTGGCCGATGAGGCTGTGCCATCGACGCCACTGCTGACACAGCAGTGGCACAACAGCAGGACGCGGGTGCCGCGGGGCCTGATCGTCCGGCGCTGCTCGTGAGACATGGGGCTGGCCCATCAACGCCACTGCTGACACAGC
>CAZVRR010000390.1:0-3178 GCA_964629745.1 uncultured Planctomycetales bacterium
CACGCGGCGCTGGTGCGCAGCGGCCGGGCCGGCGTGCGGCGGCGCGGATAGGAGAGGCCGGATGAGCGCGAAAGTTCCCGCCCCGGGGGCGTGGGAGACGTACAAGATCGGGCCGACGCCGCGGACGGACAGCGACGGGTTCACGTTTTCCGGTGTGACCGGCGAGGCGTGGGCGCTGCTGCTGTCGCCGCTGCGCACACGCAACGCGACGATCCGCATTACCGCACTGTCCGCCATGATTAAAGACCCGACCGGCGACGGGAAAGCGGCCAACGGCGGCGGCTGGTACCTGGTCATCTGGCACCGCGACGGCGACGAGCTGGTGGAGGATCTGCGCCGGGAGCTGGGATCGAGCTATACGGCGGCGGCGGAGCTGACGCTGTCCGACACGTTCGGCGTGGGTGGCATCGAGCTGACGCTGGGCGACCACGAATATTACTGGGGGCTGCTGGCGCACAAGCGCGCGGCCGCGGGCACGACCGACCGGCCGATGGCGGAAATCCTGCACCTGGGCGGCACGGGCGGCACGGCCGAGGTGCTGCAGGATGGATTCGCCTACCACACGGTGGGCGCGACGCCGATGCCGACGAGCGTGGCGGTGGCGAGCTGCAGCGTGCGCCGGTACCTCAACGGCACGCTGACGTTCCAATCGCCCGACCGGCTGGCGGGCGGCTGCGCGGCCGGCAGCTTCACGGTCAACGGCACGGGGGCCAGCGGCATCGTGCTGCCGCGCTGCACTACCAAACCGTTCTGGTGGATGGTGCGCGGGCAGACGGTGGGCGAGGCCGAGGCCCAGACCATCAAGCAGTACAGCAGCGCCAACTCGCGGCGCACCATGGTGTCATCGTCCAACCTGACGCGCATGGACAGTGTCCCAGCCCTGACCTTCGGGGTGACCGACGCGGCGCTGGACGCGGCCAGCGACGAGACGGACAAGGCGCTGGACCTGTTCCTGAACGTGCGGCCGGATGCGCCGTTCCCGCATGAGGACTATTTCTGGCTGGACCACCAGGCGGCGCAGGGCGCGCTGGGCACGGCCGATTTCCGCGTCTTTTCGCACGCGCAGCAATCGGGCGCGGAGAGCGGCCAGTACGTGGTGGGCGGCATGCCCGAGTGGCTGGAATTCACGGACTCCGGCACGACGGAGGTAGCGAGCGCGGAGTGGGCCTGCCCGCTGGCGCTGGTGCTGGGGGACGGGCAGGTGGCACCGACCGAGGGCGACCCGCCGGCACTGGTGCTCGAAACGACCGAGATCAAACGCGTGGCCAAGGCGCTGAGCGCGGCGGGCTACGGTGTGTGCCTGGCCGGGGTGCCGGGCGGGTTGCTGACGGCTGATGACGGCAGCGCCGGCGTGAGCGGCGGACTGACCCGCTGGTTTGGCGGGCTGTGCAAGATGCGGGGCGTGCTGCTGGTGTGGGCGAGCTTCGGCGTCGAGGACGTCAAGGCGATCCCCGACGCGGCCGGCGTGCCGGCGTGGATCCAGAAGATGGCCGATGCAGCGGCGCGGATCCTGGGCGATGCCGCGCAGCCCGACAAGGAAAACATGCTGCTGGTGATGGGGCTGCCGCCGTTCCTGGCGACGCCCGACGCCTGGGATGCCGGGGCGATTCAACGCTTCAACCGCGAGCTGGCGCGGCTGACGGCAGCGCTGGGCGGCACGTTCGTCGAGGTGTACCCGGTGGGATCCTTGCTCGCCGCGGACAACCAGCACTATTCCGAAGCCGGCGCCACGGAAGTGGTCAGCCGCGCGCTGGCGGCACTGGGGCGGGCGGACGTGACGGACCCCGAGGGTGGGGTGTGGTACGGGCGCGCGGGGCGGGAGGACTAGCCCATGGAACGAGCCGGCACGCGGGACGAGCAGGAGGCGCAGCGCTGGTACGACCGACTGAAAGCCAGCCGCGAGCTGCGCAGCGCCAAGGAGCGGCAGGTCTGGCGGCCGCTGTATGACCGGTGGGCCGGGCGCCTGTTCAACGGGCTCGAGGAGCCGGACTACGTCAACCCGATCCACGAATACCTCGAGGTGCTGCGGCCGCACCTGTCGGCCGAGCGGCGGACGGTGCGCGTCAAGCCGCTGCGCGTGCGGCCGGGCGAGGACCCGCGGGAGAAGCTGGCCTTTGCGGAGCTGCTGGGCGACCAGGGCACGGCGCTGGGGGATGCCATCGGGCTGTTCCGCGACGAGCAGGGACGCCCGGGCGAGTTTACGGCCGCGGTGCACAACAGCCTGTGGGCGGTGGGTGTGATCCTGTTCGGATTCACGGTGCCGCCGGAGCAGGCGGAGACAGCGGACCAGGCGGACGAGCCGCAGGATGGCGACGAGGCCGCCGGCGAGCACGTGGGCAACGTCGATCTGGCGTTTGCCGGCGCTGACCACCGCGAGCTGCACGACGTGGGCATGCCGTACGCGCGGTGCATCGACCCGCGGGATTTTCTGGGCGATCCGACGTTCAAGGACTTCGCGCGGGGCAACTGGGCGGCCGTCGAATATTACCTGAGCGTCGCCGAGGCGCGGCGCCGCTGGCCGCAGTACCGCGGGCAGTGGCGGGGCACGCACTCGTGTCCGCCGAGCTGGGACGACGACGAGCGCGAGCGGGACGGCAAATCGAAGCTGATCCAGTTCGTGGACATCTACCTGCGCCGGCCGCGCGTCGTGCTGACGCTGCCGGCCCGCGACTGTGGCGTGCCGCTGATCGTCGAGCGCCAGCCGTACGAGCTGGGCATCGAGGGTCTGCCGGTGCTGCTGATCGGGCACGAGTGGCTGACGCGGCAGCCGTACCCGGTGCCGCCGCTGGCGTACTTCTACGACTCGGCGGTGGCGGAGAACGAGCACCTCGGCACGGTGCACGGCGCTGCGGGCAAGATCAAGACGATGGTGCTGGTCGACACGGACCGCAACCCGGACTTGGCCCGGCAGCTGCGCGACGGCGACGACCAGGGCGTCTACGAGATCAAGGGCGGCGCCGAGGGGGCGGTGAAAACCGAGGAGGTGGGTGCGCTGCGGCAGGAGCACCTCGAGCTGGCGGAGCGCAACCGCACGTGCACGGAACGCGGCGCGGGCACCAGCGACTTCCTGCTGGGGCGGCGCGAGCCGGGCGACCCGACCGCGACCGAGCAGCAGATGCGCCAGGCGAGCATTTCGATGCGGCTGACCGGGCGGCTGGACCCGGTACGCACGGCAGAG
>CAZVRR010000391.1:0-3167 GCA_964629745.1 uncultured Planctomycetales bacterium
CGTCGTGAACTGGAAGACCGGCGACCAGCTCCCGTCGCCGCACGCGTTGCCGGCCCGCACGCGCCAGTAGTGGAGCGTGTCCGCTTCCAGGTACTGCGGCAGGCGATGCGACGTCTCGCGCACGATGGTCGTGTAGGCCAGCGGACTGAACCCCGCGTTCTCCGAGATCTGGAGCTCGTAGTCGAAGGCGCGCGCCGCGGCCTGCCACGTCAGCAGCGGGCACAGCGCCACGTCGCTCGCGCCGCTGGCCGGGCTGGTCAGGGTGACCACGGCCGGCACGGCGTTGGACAGGTTCACTTCGGGGTAACTTTCGCGCAGCAGCCCGCCGGTGCCCGTCCCCGTCACGTGGATGCCGTAGTCCCCCGGGGCCGTGCTGCCCAGCCCGCTGACGGTCATCACCGTGCTGAACGGCGGCGGCAGCGAGTTGTTCGAGAAGCTCACGCTCCAGCCCGCGGGCAGGCCGCTCGCGCTGAGCGTGACCGGCAGGTCGTATCCCGCGTGGCTGGTCACGTCGAGGTCGTAGATAAGCGTGGTCGTGTAAGGCAGGCAGGCGCTGAGGGCCTCCTCCTCGAACACCAGGTCGAAGCCGCGCAGCGGCAGGTGCAGCGACGGGTCGCCCAGCAGCACGAACTCCTCGTAGTAGTTGCGCGTGTGCGGGTGCTCGGGGCCGTAGTCCGGGTCCGCGAGCAGGCGGTCCATGGCGGCCAGCCAGGCCGGCCACACTTCGTAGATGCCGTCGCGGAAGAAGGACTGGTAGAAATACTTCTCCAGCCGCCGGGACGACTCCCACTCCTCCTCGGTCGAGTAGAAGATGTAGTCGGACGACGACAGGTACGCCGCCGCCCCCTTGTTGGCGTCGCGCACGAAGGTCTCGCCGAAGCACTCCGTCGCCGTGAACTGCGACGTGAAGCACGAGAAGCCGAGGACCAGCCCGTAGAGGTTCTCGTTGGTCAGCGCGTGGATGTCGCTCGCGTCGAACGCGGGCGCCCACCAGCCGCTGCTGGTGCTGTGGCCGAAGTACGTCAGCAGGATTGTCCCGCCGTTCAGCGCGTTGCTGAGGTCCTGGCTGCCGTCGCCGCCGCCGAGGTACGGCGGGTAGACGCGGTTGCTGGTGAACCCGGCCGGATCGAGGTAGTTCGAGATCACCCAGTCGTGCAGTTCTTCCGAGTGCGCGGTGGTATCCGTGGTCGCGCCGAAGGTCGCGCGCGCCGCGTAGGTCGGATCCTCGTACGCGCCCTCGTCCACGTAGAGCGACTTGTCGACCATGGCGGTCAGTTGCGCGACCGTCCGCACCGGGAAGCGTCCGATGTACATGTCGGGGTACCAGTCGTCCGCACCATCCATGCACACGTAGGGCAGGTCGGTCGCGGCATGCTGGGAAGCTTCGCCCGTCCAGTACGGGACCAGGTTCGAATCGCCGACGATCAGCACGTAGCGCGGGGCGGCCGGCGTGTTCCACAACGAGGAGATATAGCTCTTGATGCTCTCTTTGCTCGTGCCCGACAGCACCGTGTAAACCGACACGTCGAAGCCCAGCGCGGTCTTGCCGGCCACGAAGTCGTTCAGCGGCGCCGTGCCGACAAAGTCGCTCGCGGACAGGATCAGGTAGTTCCCCCCGGCCAGGGTGGCGGGTGCCGCGGCGCCTGCGAGCAACAATGCCACCACTCGCAGCCATCCCATTCTGCGCAATGCGTACATCGAAACTCTCCTCCCCCTGATATCTGTTTACCACCTCCAGACCGTCTGGAAGCGGTCGGGACGACGCCATCCGCGCGCCCCGCCCGCCGAGCCCGCCGCCTCGTCTGGCCCGGCGCTTCCGGCCGCTACCGGAACGCCCGAGGCCGATAATCGGCTCAGCATGCCTTTTTCGCATCTTACTCCCCTCGCGCGACGCGATCATGACAATCACTCGCTCCGCCCGAGCTTGAGTCGCGCCGCGCCGCCTCGTACGCTGGCCGCATGTCGCTGCGTGTTTCGGCCACGTCCGCTTCCGCCGCGCCGCGCCGCCTGCTCCTGCCGGCCGCGCTGCTGCTCGCCGGCCTGGCCCTGCGCGCCGCCCTGCTCACGCAGGCGCCGGCGCACGCGTTCTTATCTGACCACCTCGACTACATGGGCTGGTCGCGCTACGCCTGGGAGCACGGGCCGGCGGCCCTGTACGACCTCGGGGCGAGCCCCGCCGAGCGGCTGCTGGTCGTGAACCTGCCGCCCTGGCTGGCCGGCCGCTTCCTCGTCACACCCTTCCCGCATCCGAATGTGTGTAATTACCCGCCCCTGTCGAATTGCGCATTCTGGCTGCAAGGCGCCCTGTGGCAACGCGTCGACCCGGTCGTGGTGACGCGCCCGGTGGCGCCCGCGGTCGCCGAGGCCTTCGAGCTGGCCGGCGGTCCCGTAACGTCGCGCGTGGCCAATACCGTGCGGGCCCGCGCCGTCGGCGCCGCGCTCTCCATCCTGGCCGATCTCGCGCTGGCGCTGGGCGTCGCGCGGCTGTTGACGTGCCTGTGCCCGTCGCAGCCGCGGGCCCCCGCCTGCGGCTTTGCCCTGACGTTTCTCGCCCCGCCCGTGGCGCTGAATTCGTCGTTCTGGACGCAGACGGACTCCTGGCTCGCCGCCCTGCTCGTCTGGTGCCTGGTCGCCCTCGTCCGCCGGCGCTTCGCCTGGGCCGGCGCGGCCCTCGCCGCCGCCCTGCTGGTCAAGGCCCAGGCCCTCGTGTTCCTGCCGGTCGTGCTCTTTGTGCTGGCCTGCCAGGTCCGCACCCTCGGGCGCGGCGTGGTTCGGAATTGCCTGCTGCCGGCTGCGGCGGGCTGGCTGCTGGTCCTGGCGGTGGTCGCCGGTCCGTTCTCCTGGGCGACGCGCCATGACCGCGAGCACGGCTGGCTGCGCTGGGTGTACCGCTCGTACGTCGTACCGATCACGAGCGACTTTCCCTATACCACCTTGAAAGCCTTCAATCTCTGGTGGCTGGACTTTCAGGCGCAGCCGGCGGCCGCGGCGGCCCTGGACCCGCGCGCTCCCCTGCTCGGCCTGCCGCGCGACCGCTGGGGCCTGCTGCTGCTGAGCGCCGCGCTGGGCGCCAGCGCGTGGCGCTGCGCCCGCTGGTCGGGCGCTTCCGCCGCCGGCTGGCCGGCGCTCGCCGGCCTCGTGCTGCTGGCTGCCTTCCTCTTCCCCAC
>CAZVRR010000392.1:0-3162 GCA_964629745.1 uncultured Planctomycetales bacterium
GATCGTCGAGCGCCTCGTGCAACTCGGCGGGCGTGACGAAGCGAACATCCTCCTCTTCGACGAAATCGATGCCCGCTTCCACGCGTGCGAGCAGGTCCGCGATCCGTTCGCGCAGCACGGCTACGACGCTCTCGCGCGCGACGCGGCGCGTGCGGCGCGCGGCGCGCGCGGAGGCATCGGCATCGCTGCGAATCAGCGACAGCACATCGTCCACCTGCTCGGCTGCCAGTCGCCCGGCAAGAAACGCGCGGGCGGTGAATTCACCGGGCAACGCCCGGCGCGCTCCGAGCGCAAGCACGTGATCGCACACCGCCCGCAGCAGCGGCAGGCACCCGACCATGTGCAGCTCGAGGATATCCTGGCCGGTGTAGCTGCGCGGCGCCGGGAAGACAAAGGCGCTGACGGGAAGATCGACTTCATCGGCCCTCACGCGCCCGGCGGTCCAGCCCCGGGCGTTCGGCAGGTGCGCCAGCCCCAGTTGCCGCCCGAGCGGGAACGCCGCCGGGCCGCTGAGACGCACAATCGCGAGAGGACTGGGATTCCAGCCGGTGCCGACGGCAACGATGGTGTCGTCGAGCGCGGGGAAGATCATGCGATCGACCTGCGCATCAGGGAGTCGGCGCGGTGGCCGGCTGGCTCGCCGGCGCGGTGAACTCGACGCGCCCGATGCGCCACTGGCCGTCGTCGCCACGCAGGCACTCGACCCGAATGTAGGCGTCGCCCCGGTCGGACGTGCCGACGACCAGCACATGCGCCTGGTTGTCGCTCGCCGCACGTTCGACGCGCATCTGTTCCAGCAGGAGATGGTCAGCGTAGTAACCGACCATGGCGGCCCAGTCCTGGACCACTCCGGTCAGCAGCGCTTCGGGGTCCACCGCCGGCCGGCCATAGGAGTTGAACCGGCCGAGGATCGTCTCCCGGGCCGCCAGTGCGCGGAGCTGGGCCAGTCGTTCGTGCACGGCGGACCGGTCACCCTGCCGGTGCGCGGCACGCAGGTCCTGGATCGTCAGCAGCATGGTGCGGACGGCGTCCTTGGGCGTACTGAGCACCAGCGGGACCGCGGACTGGGTCGACGGGGCGGAGGTGGTGGCCGCCGGTTCGGCCGAGCAGGCGGACAGCGCAACGGCGGCGAGGGCGCCGCACAGCAGCGACGCCGTCCACGGCCGCCAAAGGCACGCCACGATCGGCACCGCACGCCTCACGGCAGGACTCCCGGCTCGAGTTTCTGGAACAGGATCGCGGGCACGCCCAGGGCGTGTCCCGCCGGCAGCGGTGCCGGCCCCTGCCACTGCACGGCGTCGGCCGGCACATTCAGCATGCCCAGCAGCCGCTGCGCGGCGCGCGGCATGAACGGATACGCCATGATGCCGAGGTAGTGCACGGCATGAACACAGGTCGCGATGGACGCCGCGCAGTCCGGCGGGTCGTCCTTGCGGGTGCGCCAGGGCTCGCGCGTGCTGAAGAATTCGTTGCACACGCGTGCGAAGGCCATCATCTCCTCGAGGGCAGCGCGGAAGCGGTGGGCCTCGATGTGGCCCCCCACTTTTTCGAGCGCCTCCTGGGCCCGGGCCAGGTGTGCGCGATCCTGCGGATGGGCCGACGGCGCGGCGGGCACTTGGCGCTGGAAGTAGCGGTCGGCGAACGCCAGCGTGCGGTTCACGAAATTGCCCAGCGCCGCGACGAGCTCACTGTTGTTGCGCTGAATGAAGTCGGCTGGATCGAACGCGGTGCGGGCGGTTTCGGGGGCGATCGCGGTGAGATAGTAGCGCAGCGCGTCCGCGTCGAAGCGCTTCAGGAACTCTTCGATCCAGACCGGCGAGTCCTCGGCGGTGCGACTCTTGCTGACCTTCGCATCGGCGCCGCCGAGCCGGAAGTTCACGAAGTTGTTCGCGACGACGAAGCTGGGGAGCTGGTGCCGCCCGTCGGCCATCAGCATGGCCGGCCAGATCAGCGCGTGGAATACCGTGTTGTCCTCGCCGATGAAGTGGACGATCGCAGTTTCGGGATCCGACCACCACTTCGCATACGTCTGCCAGTCGCCGGCGCGCTCCTGGCACAACTGGGCGGTGAAGGAGACGTAGCCGATCGGCGCATCGAACCACACGAAGAGCACCTTGCCGCGCGCGTCGGGGTCGTCGAGCGGAACGGGGATGCCCCAGGCGATGTCGCGGGTCATCGAGCGCTCCGGCAGCCCCTGCTTGATCTGCCCCAGCGCGAAGTTCAGGACATGGGCCCGCCACACGCCGCGCTTGCTCTCGAGCCACTGCGCCAGCGGCTGCTCGAACTTGTGCAGGCTGAGGAACCAGTGGGTCGTCTCGCGCACCTCGGCCGGCTGGCCGGTGATCTCGCTCACCGGGTTCTTCAGCAGCAGCGGATCGATCATCTGGCCGCACTCGTCGCACTGGTCGCCCGTCGCGCCGGGCGCGCCGCAGTGGTGGCAGGTGCCGCGCACGTAACGGTCGGGCAGGAAGCGCTGCGCCTGGGGGTCGTACAACTGCTTCGTGCGCCGCTTGCTGAAGAAGCCCTGCTCCGCGATGCGCCGGAAAAACTCCTGGCTGAAGCGCTCGTGCATCGCGCGGTATGCCGGCTGATGCGTGCCGCCGTACACGTCGAACTCGATGCCCAGGCCGGCAAAGTCGCGCCGCTGCGACTCGTGGTAGTGACTCGAAATCTCCTGCGGGGTGCGGCCGGATTTCACGGCCGCGATCTCGATCGCCACGCCGTTGTCGTCGCTGCCGCAGACGAAGCACACCTCGCGGCCGGTGGCGCGCAGGTAGCGGACGAAGGTGTCGGCGGGCAGGTAGGCGCCGGCGATGTGACCGACGTGCAGCCGTCCGTTGGAATAGGGCAGACCCGCAGTGACAAGGTAGCGTCTGGGCATGCGCGCATCATCTCCGATGGGTACGCCGGACCCCACGCGATCCTAGGGCCAGGGGCCGGCGACGGCAATGCGGCGTGCGCCGCGCAGCGGGCTAGAGGCGCTGGAGCCCGCCGCTGAGCACCCATACAAACAGGCCCAGCAGGACCAGCAGGACCACCCACCAGTACCAGGAGCCGTCACCGATACCAACGAACATGGCCGCTCCCTGCGAAAGCGGAAAAAGAAAACAGGCGCGCCGAACGGCCGTTTGATCCGGCGGGTCGGTGCGCCCGAATTCCGAT
>CAZVRR010000393.1:0-3150 GCA_964629745.1 uncultured Planctomycetales bacterium
AGCCGATCGCGCAGCGCGGTCACCACGCGCCCGCGCATCGCAGCCGCGCCGCGCTCGTCGTACGGCACGCCGAGCCGGGCGCGGGCGATCGCATCGAGCAACTGGTTGCAGGCGCACACGTCCTGGCCGGCGATCGCGGACAGGTCGGCCGCGGCATCCGCGGCCCCACGGCGGCGCGGCAGCCAGGTGAAGTTGCAGAACCCCCCCAGGTTGAGCACGACGCGGGATTCCCCGGCCGCGCCGAATAGCAGGTAGTCTGCCAGCGGCGTGATCGGGGCGCCCTGTCCGCCGGCCGCAAGGTCCGCGGCCCGCAGGTCGCACACGACCGGCGTGCTTAGCGCATGGGCCAGCGGTGCCGGCGAGAAAAGCTGCCAGCTCGCGGGCGGCGCGTGAAAGACCGTCTGCCCGTGAACCGCGATCAGGGAGAGCTGCGCGTCGCCGGCCAGCCGGCGAACCGCTTCCACGTGCAACAGGGCGAAGGCGCGCGACACGTGCGCGATCTCGCCCGCGCTCATCGGCTCCTGCTCAGCAAGACGGCGCAGCGGCGCCGCCACCTCGCCCAGCGGCACGCTCACGGTGCGGCGAACGTCGGCGCGCAACGCCAGGCCCGCCCCGGAAACCGCGACGAGCGCGGCGTCGAGCCCATCCAGGCTGGTCCCCGTCATGCAACCCACGACCATTCGCTCGTTCATGTACGCAGCTTCGCCAACCGGCCCGGCGGCGGCAATGGCGCGGATGACGGGATCTGAATGGCCGGTTATACTGCCTGGGCGTGATCGCCGGGCGGCTGCCGCCGGCGATGCGCCAGGGAGCACTCGATGGCCACGGATCCGGGACCTTCCGACCTGCACCAGCGCGTCAGCGAAGTGATCGATTCCATTCGACCGTACATTCGGGCCGACGGCGGCGACATCGAGCTGGTGGCGGTCGAGGGCGGCACGGTGAAGGTGCGGCTGCGCGGGGCGTGCGCATCCTGTCCGATGAGCCGCATGACGCTGAAGATGGGGGTGGAGCGGCAGTTGAAGCAGCACGTGCCGCAGATCGAGTCCGTCGAGGCCGTGGCCTGAAGACGCCTCAGGTCAGCTGCACTCCATAGTGCGTGCCAACCTTATCCCGCAGGTACGCCAGGTACGCGTCGTGTGAAGGTTCCCGGCCCGTCACCACGCGTACGAGTTCACGGGCGCGATAGCGTTTTCCCTGGGTGTGAATCTTCGCGCGAAGCCAGTCCAGCAGCGGCCGGAACTCGCCGCGCGCGAGTTGCCCGTCGAGGTCTCCCAGCGCTGCCCGCGCCGCGGCAAAGAACTGCGCCGCGTAGAGATTCCCCAACTGGTAGGTGGGGAAGTAGCCGAACATCCCCTGCGACCAGTGAATGTCCTGGAGGCAGCCCTGCGCGTCGTCGGGCGGCGTGATCCCCAGCAGCTCGCGGAATGCCGCGTTCCATGCCTCGGGCACCTCACGCACGGCCAGCGTGCCGTCGAGGAGCCGGCGCTCCAGCTCGAACCGCAGCATGATGTGCAGCCCGTACGTGACCTCGTCGGCTTCGACACGGATGAACGACGGGCGCACCGCGTTGACCGCGAACAGCCAGTCCTCGCGCTGCACATCGCTCCAGGCGCCGAAGGCCGCCTGGAGCCGCGGGAACAGGTAACGCCAGAATGGAGCGCTGCGACCGACCTGGTTCTCCCACAGGCGCGACTGGGATTCGTGGATTCCCAGCGACACCGGCTGCCCCATCGGCGTGCCGGTGTGTTGCTCGAGCAGCCCCTGTTCGTACAACGCATGACCCGTCTCGTGCATGATGCCGAAGAGCGAACCGGGCAGGCCATGCTCGTCGTAGCGCGTGGTCATGCGCACGTCGCCCGGACAGAAGCCGGAACAGAACGGATGCGCCGAGACGTCGATGCGGCCGGCGTCAAAGTCGTAGCCCAGCGCCGCCGCGACCTGTCGATTGAACGCGATCTGATCCGCGACCGCTGCGCTGCGCTTCAGGAGCCGCAGATCCGGCTGGCGCGGCGCAGCGCCGACCGCCGCCACCAGCGGAATCAGCCGCGCCTTCAATGCGTCGAACAGGCGCGCCACCTCGCGCGTGCGGGCGCCCGGCTCATACTCGTCCATCAATGCGTCGTAGCGCTCCTCCTGCCAGCCGAGGGCGTCGGCGGCCTGGCGCTTCAGCTCGAGCAGGTGTTCCAGCTCGGGGGCGAACAGCGCGAACGCGGAGTCGCGCCGGGCGGCCTGCCAGGTCTCCGTCGCGCGGGCCGTCGCACTGGCGATCTCCTGCACCAACGGGGTCGGCAGCCTGACTGCCCGCTCGTAATCACGACGGATCTCGCGCAGGTTCGTGGCCGTCACCGGGTCGTCTGCATCCGTCGCGCCCAGCACCTCGAGCAGGTCGCCGATGCGCGGATGTGTCAGCCTTTCGTGCGCGACCGCCGCGACCACGCCGATCTGAAGCGCGCGGTGCCCCGCGCCCCGGCGCGGCATGCACGTCTGCTGATCCCACTCGAGCAGGTACTGGGTGGAGAGTGCGGCGTGCACCTCGCGGATCCGGCGTGCCAGTTCCTCGTAATGTTCGTGCGGCATGGAGTCTCCATCGGCTGCAGGCGGGCGGGCATCACGGGGCGCCGGGATCGTTACACGGGGGCGGGCGGCAGCGGCCGAGCCGCGTCCGCGCTGCAGCGCCGAAATACCTGGCCCGCCGTGGTGGCCACCAGCTCGAATGAACCGCGCAGCCGCCGGCCCTCGAGCAGGAGCACGACGCGATCCGCGACCTGGCGCCACACGTGCGCGGGTCCGGCATCAAGCCGCCGAACCGTGCCGCGTCCGCCGCTGATCGGTCCCTCATATTCCAGGTACAGGCGCCGATGCGCGGCCATGGGCGTGGCCGGCACCGGCGTGTCGGCATCCAAGGGGTTGAATCCGAGGCGCCACGTGGCCAGGCCGTCCTGACCTGGCCACTCCACCAGCAGATCCCAATGCGTGGGCGTCTCCGCCGGTCCGTCGGATGACGGCCGATGTTCGAGCAGCGCGAACATACCTGAAGCATAACACGAAATACAGCCGGCGTATGCCAAAACGCCGCGTCGCGCGCACGGTGTTCGCTCCGCGCCACCCGACCGGGTGACAAGGCGGGGCGAGGCAGTGGCGCGCTAG
>CAZVRR010000394.1:0-513 GCA_964629745.1 uncultured Planctomycetales bacterium
TCCAGCGCAGCATCTGCGGTGCCCAGGATCGCCGCCAGCAGGCGCTCGGCCGCCAGGCGCACCTCCTGCGCCGCCAGGGCCGGCTCAGGGCGGGAGAACCGGTCGTTGGGCGCGAAGTTTTGGTAGTTTTGGGGGGCCGCGCTCTCCTGCGCCCGGCTCTTAATCGTCGCCACCACCGGCAGGACCAGCTTGTACGGCAGGCCGCCCTCCTGCGCCTCGACCGTGCGCAGCTCCGCCAGCGCCCGTTCGGGCCGGCTGCAGGCGAACGCGACGAAATGGGCGCCGTTTTCGTCCATCCCGATCGCCGTGGTCTTGCCGGGCGCCGGCTCCCAGTACCAGTACAGGCGCGTGCTCTGCAGCAGATCCAGGGCCTCCGGCAGCGTGCGGATGGGCGGCGCACCGCGCTCGTGCATCGTGCCCACGCTGAGGTTGGGACCCGCCGGGTCGCCCCAGCACAGACGGGTCAGTTCGGGATCGCTCAGTAGTTGCATCTCAGCCTCCGACTCGGCCGGC
>CAZVRR010000394.1:582-3148 GCA_964629745.1 uncultured Planctomycetales bacterium
GAAGGGCTGATGGTTGCGCTCCACCAGGAAGCGCTGGTGGTTGTAGTGCGCCCGTTCCAGGTATTTGGCCAGGTCGGTCCGGAACTCCGTGACCGAGATCGTTTTGGCGGCGGCCGGCTCGGGCCGCCCGACTGTCTGTGTCATCCTGTTGCTCCTCTCCAGATCGCGCGCCGGGGTCGGCGCGAGCCACCGGCGCTCTGCGCCGTCCGCTCGCCGGCGTGGCGCCCTCCGCCCCCGTCCTCTCCCCGCTGGCCGCTAGGCTGCGGGCGAAAGGCGGGTGGCGGCTGCGCCCGCCGCTAGCGGCGCTCTGCGCCCGGGGCCGCGACCGGTCTTGACTGCGGCATAGGCGTGATCGTCACCTGCCGCCCGCTGCCGCCGATGCGGCAGTCCGCGGCGTTCAGGGCCGCTGCCAGCGCCAGCCTGCGGCCCGCCAGCTGGCTACGCACGGCAGCCGGGTCGCAGTCGGCGGTCAGGTGCACGACGGCGCTGCCGTCGCCGCGCAGCGCCGCGCACCACAGTGCGTCCTGCAGGCTGCCGAAGGCGTTCACCAGATAGACCAGTTTGACACTGTCCGGCCAGAGCGACGTGTGCGCGCCGGACAGGTCGGCGGCCGCCGCGCGCGCTGCGTGCTCAGCCTCGTCGGTCGCCGGCCAGGCCGCGTCCTCTGCTTCCGCTGCCGCTGCATCGTCAGCCGTCGGCCAACTGGGCGCCACGATGAAGGTGCGGCCGGTGTTGCTGATCGAGACCGCATCGGCATACAGCGCGTCCGCCAGGGCGTCCGCGTGCTCATCCAGGTACTCCGCCGGCACGTCCGGATCCGCGACGTGGACCAGCAGGCTTGCCCCGCTCCAGCCCGGTTGAACGTGCGCGATGACGTTGCGCTGGCGCAGCGCCTCTTCCACGGCCCCGGCCTGCTTGTAGTGGATCGGCCGCACCAGTTGGCGCGGGTGTCTCAGTTTCCGTTTGCTCATCTTCTCCTCCTGTCATGCCTCCGCCCGGCAGCCTCAGCGGGCTGCGGGCGGCCAGGCCGCGGGCTTATCGCCGCGCGGCTTGCCGGTCGCCCGGGCGCGCGCGACCTGATCGCGCTGCGCCTGGGACACGTGATAGATCACCCGGTCAACGACCACCACGCATTTGCCGGGCGCGGAACGCAGCCAGCCCTCCACCGTCGCCTCCAGCGCGCCCCCGGTCAGCGCGGCGAACGCCAGCGCCTCCCGCGCGAGCTCCTCAGGAAAGACGACCTGGTGATGGCCGCCGTAAGCCGGATGGTCGGTGACCAGGGTGGCCACGACCGCGCTGGCCGTGACCGCGCCCACCTGGGCCTCCGCTGCCTGCAAGTCCTGCAGCTTGCCGCTCAGGACCACGCCGTTCTGTCGCTTCATGCGCTCGCTCCTCCTCGTAGTAGTCTGGTCAGGATGTCCTTGTGCGGCAGCAGCCACCGGGTCCGGTAGGCCTGCCACTCAGGTTCCGGTATCTCACCCCGGGTCAGCCGCCAGCGCAGGGGCGGCCCTTCTGGGGTCAGGTCCAGCGGCTGCGCTTCAGTCACCAACGCCGCGCCACAGCAGCGCACCCCGTGCAGCGCGCCGTACAGGCCGTAAGGATTCAGCCCGTCGACAGCCCAGGCCAGCGCCAGGATCACAGTCCAGCGGCCATGGTCGCCGGTCAGGTCGGGCCGCGGATCGGCCCATAACGGGTCCGGTGGCTGCGGGCAGCAGCGGTCGGCGCGTTCCAGCACCGCGCGCAACGCGGCGCAATCGTCAGTGGACTCCCCGGCCGGCGCCTCCCCCGGCAGCGGATCGAAGCGGGACGTCAGCTGCGCCAGTGTCTTGGCGTCCAGGCCGCCGGGTTCACGCGCGTGGGCCATCGGCCGACCTCAGTTGTGGCTCACCGCGAGCACACGGGGGTTCCGTATGACGACTTCCGCGCAGCGCCAGGCCGCCGCCGGGCTGGCGTCAGTGGGTGAACTGGCGGCCGGCTGGCAGCCGGCCGCGCCGCTGTTGAGCGCCGGCAGCGCAAAGAACAGGGGCAACAACTGGACCTGCGCGCCGAAGGTGCCCAGCGCGACCAGCGGCCGCGCTGCGGCCGGCGATCCGCAGTGCTCCCGGAAGTCCCCGTACTTCTGGCTGTTGCCGTGCCGAGGCCGCAACCTCGGCCAGAAGAGCTCGGTGGCCGCGGCCGTGATATCGACGCCTACGGCGACCTGGCCGCATTCATCAGGCGGCAACCGGTCGCTCCCTGATTGCAGCCGACCATAGTGGCGCTCTAGCAAACGCATCCTTTACCTCCCCGCCCCGTCCTGCTGGGCGGCCTGACGCCGGGCTGTACCCGGTGTACCCACTGTACCCACCGGTCGGTGGCGGACAATCAACCCTATATAGAGCGCGCGCCGCGCGCGTGTTCGCGTGTCAGTAGGCGTGTCCATGAACCTCCAGCCGTGTGATGTTAAGGCCCCCATGAGGAACCTATTCTCCGAACCAAAAGTGGGTACACTGGGTACAGTTAACACTGTGCGGTCCACAAACACAGTCATATAGGCATTTTTGCCCGGCAAAACGGTCTCTCCCGG
>CAZVRR010000395.1:0-297 GCA_964629745.1 uncultured Planctomycetales bacterium
CTGCGCCGGCTGGTGGAGTACACCGAATCGCAGGTGCGGGCGCGCGAGGCGGACTTGGCGGGCGGAGCGCCGCCGGCGACGCCTGGCGAGGGCAGCGGCCTGCGCGACCTGGCTGTGAAGCTCGAGATCCTGGGACAGACCCTGGCGCAGGAGCAGCAGAGATTCGAGACGACGTTCCGCGATGCGGAGGCCCTGATCCAGCTGAACAATTCCAGCGCCGAGCAGGGCGAGACGCTGGCCAAGCTGCGCGAGGAGCGCGAGCGGATCGAGATGAACCGCCAGGTCACGGGCCGCATC
>CAZVRR010000395.1:307-3120 GCA_964629745.1 uncultured Planctomycetales bacterium
TCAACCGGAACCTTTCCGCAACTCGGCCGCCCTGGACCGGCGCTGGAAGCTGGTCGCGGCCTCGATCTTCGGCTCGCTGGCCGCCAGCCTCGCCATCGCCTTCCTCCGGATCCGCATGAGCCCGACGGTCAACGCGATGACCGAGGTGCCGGTTGTGCCCGAGCCCTTCTTCCTGGGCCGCCTGCCCCTCCAGCAGCGCAGCGTGGATTTCGCCAGCATCGAACAGTCGCCGCTGATCGCCGAGTCGGTGCGGATGCTGCGCACCACGCTCCAGCATCGGCTGGCACACAGCGCGGGGAATGCGATCCAGGTGACCAGCGCCAGCCCCGGCTCGGGCAAGAGCACGCTCACCATCCTGCTCGCGCGCAGCTTCGCCCAGCTCGGCAAGCGCGTGCTGCTCGTCGACGCCGACGTGCGCCGCCCGTCGATTGCGGGCCGCTTCGCCGTCGCGTCGTCGCCGGGCCTGATCGACGTGCTGGTGACGCGCGGCCTGGCAAGCAGCGCGATCTGCTCGACGCCCCTGCCGACGCTGAGCGTGCTGCCCGCCGGAACGAGCAGCAAAGCGGAGCAGCGCGAGCTGCTGGCCAACGGGGCGTTTTCAAGCCTGCTCGAGCAGTGGCGCAGCCAGTACGACCTCGTGCTGCTCGACAGCGCGCCCCTGCTGGAGGTCGCCGACGCGGTCATCCTCTCACGCCAGGTCGACGGCACGATCCTTGTCGTGCGCGAGCAGCATTGCCACCGCAGCGCGGTCCGCGACGCGCTTCTCGCGCTCGATTCGGCCGGCGGGACACTGGTCGGTGCGGTGTTCGTGGGCTCTGGCACGCGCGGCCGCTACGGCTATTCCTACCACGACTACTACGGCGCCGGCGCCGCGGCAGCGGAAGACGCCCCGGCCCCGCCCACCGCCTGAGGTTTCAAGCGACTGTGGCCACCACGGCCCTGCTGATCGATCACCTGCCCGTCTATGGCGGCAGGAATGGCGACCGCACGTCCCTGCTGCCGGCGCCGATCGGACCCGGCACGCTGCTGTCGCTCTGGCAGGTGCGCCTCGAAGAGGCCGAGGTCGACTCCATCACGGTGGTGCCCCGTTTTGCCTGCGATGGTCCCTATTCCCAACAGTTGCGCGAGATCGCGCCCGAAGTGCGCGTCGTCACGCCGGACGGCGCGGGCACACTGCTGGGTGAACTCGAGCCGTCCGACCGGGCGCTCCTGGTTGACGCGCGGTATTTCACTGTTGAGGGCGCCGTGCTCGGCTCGCTCCTGCACCAGGACAGCCAGGCGGTGCACCTGATGCATCTGCCCGCCAGGGACGGCGAGATCCGCGAACGCGTGGTCATGGATGATCGCGCGCGGGTGCAGTGCGTGGAGCGCCTCTACGCGGGCGTGAGCGACTTCGAGGCGCCGGCGGTCCTGTGCTCGCTGATCACCGGCGCCGCGGCCCGGCGGCTCGTTCCCGCGCAGCTCGGTCGGCTGGAGGAGCTCCGGTCGGCGCTGGTCGCCGCCGGCGTGCTGTCGCGCGACAACCCGGCCTCCGGCCTGGTTATGGACCTCGCCCTCGAGCAGAACCTGGTCAGCCTGAACGAGCACATCCTGGCGGGCCTGGGCGGGCCGCAGTGCCGGCGCTTGCTGCGCCAGGTGCAGCCGGACGTCTGGGCGGCGGACAGTTGCCGCATTCATCCCGGCTGCACGCTGCGCGGACCCGCGGTGATCGGTCCCGATGTGTCCGTTGACGCCGGGGCACGGGTCCTGGGACCCGTGACGCTCGGGCCTGGCGCCCATATCGGTGCACACGCGCTGGTCTCGCGCTGCGTCATCGGCCGCGACGTGCGCGTGCCGGCGGGCGTGCGGATCGCCAACCGGGCGGTACTTGCGCCACTCAATGGTAACAGCGAGCACGCCGTGAGCTGGCTCCAGCAACTCCACGCCGAACGAATCGACACCGACCTGCGCGCCAGCCGTGCGGCACGCGCCCGCCGGCCGCTGGGCAGCCGTGTGTATGGCGCCGCCAAGCGCGCCTTCGATTTCACCGCGGCGCTGAGCGCCCTGGTGCTGCTGTCGCCCGTGCTCGCGGCCGTGGCCGTGCTGATCAGGTTCACCTCTCCCGGCCCGGTGTTCTTCGCCCATCGGCGTGAGGGCCGCGGCGGCCGCGTGTTCCGCTGCTGGAAGTTCCGCACGATGGTGCAGCACGCTCATGCGCAGCAGCGCGGCCTCTCCGCGCAGAACGCGGTGGATGGGCCGCAGTTCAAGCTGGCGAACGACCCGCGCGTCACGCGGCTGGGGCGCGTCCTGCGCGTCTCGAATCTCGACGAGCTGCCGCAGCTCTTCAACGTGCTCTGGGGGCACATGAGCCTGATCGGCCCGCGGCCCTCGCCCTTCCGCGAGAACCAGGTCTGCATCCCCTGGCGCGCGGCGCGCCTGTCGGTGCGGCCCGGCATCACCGGCCTGTGGCAGGTCTGCCGGCATGATCGCGCCAGCGGCGACTTCCACCAGTGGATCTACTTCGACGTGCTCTACGCGCGGCACCAGTCGTTCGCGCTCGACATGCGCATCCTGCTCGCCACGTTCCTCACGCTCGGCGGCCGCTGGAGCGTGCCGCTGGCGTGGATGATTCCCGGCTACCGCTCTTCCCACGTGCCGCCCGCCGCGCAGGAACCCCTGCCCGACCCGCCGCCCCAGCCGGCGGTGGCAACAGGCTGAACGGGCGAAGAAGGGATCAAGGGATCGAGGGATCGAGGGATCAAGGGGAGGGCCGCCACCAGAGCCATGAGGCGCAAGCCCATGGACGAATTCCGTCCTCCGGTTGAAAACCGGAG
>CAZVRR010000396.1:0-1131 GCA_964629745.1 uncultured Planctomycetales bacterium
CCGCAAGGCGGCCTCGGGCGCGCCCGCCGCCGGCGGCTCGCCGGCCCGCGCGTCGGCGACCAGCAGATTCGTCAGCAGGGCCAGGCAGGTGGCGGCGGTGTATGCAGCGGTTCGTTTCATGTGTCTCTCCTTCTGAAAGTTCGCGGCGGCCACACGGCCGTCTTGTAAGTAAACACTTACATTATGCCGCCAAGTGTAATCGGCTGTCAAGGCACGCCAGGGAAATCGCGTGGAAGCCGCGACTGCAGGGGTACTTACAGTGCGGCGGTCCGCCGCCCCCGCACCCCCAGCACCAGCGCCTCGCACACCAGCGCCGGCGCCACGTTCCGGTCGAGCATCTGCTCGGCCTGTGCCACCGCCAGCATCCCCGCATCCAGCTGATCCAACGTGGCGCATCGGTGCGGCGCGGGTTCCGGCGGCGCGGCGCCCGTCGCGTGAACGTGCGTCGCCAGTGCCGCCCGCAGGTGCGTCGCGACCAGCAGGAAGACCAGCTTCAGCGCATCGCGGAGTTCGTCGGTTGGCACCGACTTGCCCCCGCGGACCGCCGTCGTTTCCGAATCGTCATCTTCCGCCGTGTCGTCCTCTTCGTCATCCACCACCTCGCCGCGGGCACGCAGGGCCAGCGCGCCCGCGAGTTCGAGCAGGCCCGCGGCCGCCGCCGGCACGTTGGTCTCGTCCACGCGTGCCAGCAGGGCCGCGACGGCCGCCCCGCTCTCGAGCAGCCGCAGCTCGTGCCAGCGCAGCGCCGCCCCCAGTCGTCCGTCCGACAGCCGCGCCAGCACCGTCGCCGCATCTGCCGGCAGCTTGCAGCGCTGCCGCAGTTGCTCCGCCACGAACGCCGGCGGCAGCAGGCCGAACGGTACGCGCTGGCAGCGCGAGCGGATCGTGGGCAGCAGTCGCTCAGCCGACGCGGTGACCAGGATCAGGCGCGTCTGGCCGGGCGGCTCTTCCAGCGTCTTGAGCAGCGCGTTCTGGGCAGCCTCGTTCATCCGCTCGGCTTCCAGGATCAGGAAGATCCGCGGGCCGCCCAGGGCCGAACTGCTGGCCGCCGGTTCGATCACGAACGTGCGGATCAGGTCGACGGCGAGGAACAGGCCCTTGCTGGCGCGGACGGTGCGATCCGGGTGCAGC
>CAZVRR010000396.1:1141-3106 GCA_964629745.1 uncultured Planctomycetales bacterium
TGAGGTGGAAATCCGGGTGGTTGCCCGAGGCGAAGAGACGACACGAGTCGCAGGCACCGCACGCGTCGGCGTCGGGCGGCCGCTGCGGCGCGCGACACAACAGCCGGGCCGCCAGGGCGCGCGCCGTCATCTGCTTGCCGACGCCGTCGGGCCCCTCGAACAGGTAGCCGTGATGCGTGCGGCCGCTGCGCAGGGCGCGGCGCAACAGCGACACGGCACGGTCCTGATGCTGCACATCAGACAAACGCACGGCGAAGCGCCTCGAGCAGGTCGGCGAACACCACGTCCGCTTCGCGCGCGGCGTCGAGTACGACAACCGGCGCGGGGTAGACCCCCGGCAGCTCGCGAAACAGGGCCCGCACCTGGCGATGGAACTCCAGCGAGCGGCGCTCCATCGCATCGGGCGCGCTGCCCGCAAACAGCGAGGTCTGCCCCGCCTGGGCGCGGCCGGCGCCGCCCGACTTGCGCCCGATGCGCGCGAAGCCTTTCTCGGGGGGCAGGTCGAGCACGATGGTCAGGTCCGGCCAGGTGTCGCCGACCGCGTGCCGGCCCAGCGCCAGCACCTCCGCGCGGGGATAGCCCGCGGCGACCTGGTACGCGCAGGTCGCGGAGATGAAGCGGTCGCAGAGGACCGTGTGCCCCGCCTGGAGAGCCGGCCGCACGACCTCCGTGACGAGTTGCGCGCGCGAGGCCATGAACAGCAGCGCCTCGCAGGGCGGGCTCATGTGGGCCAGGTCGAAATCCAGCAGGACGTGCCGGATGCGATCGCCGATCGCCGTGCCGCCCGGGTCACGTGCCCGCACGCATTGTCCACCGGCGGCGGCAATCCAGGCCGCCAGTCGCTCGAGTTGCGTGCCCTTGCCGGCGCCGTCGGGCCCGTCGATGACGATGAATTTGCCGGACAAATTCATGCCCGCGACGGTAGTCGATTTGCAGGAGACGGGCAACCGTGCGTGCCGGCGAAGCGGCGCCGGCGAATTCGCGCCGGGTGCGCCGGCGGTTACGCTGCGCGCTTGGGAGCTGCTGTATGGACTGGATCGCGTGGTTTCTGTTCGAGTCCCTGGCGGCGCTGGGCGCCGCGTTGTTCGTGGTGAATTTCGTGCTGCTCGTGATCTGGCGGCGCAGCGGCCGCCCGCGCCCGCTCGTCATCAGTCTGGCGGTGGCGCTACTCCTGCTGTTGCTGCAGACGGCGGTGACCACGCGGCGCGAAGCGGTGACGCGACTGCTCGGCGGAATCGAGCAGGACGTCCGCAACGCCCAGATCAGCCGGATTGGGGCAGCGCTGGCGCCGGGCTTTTCCGCCGGCCCGATGCAGGCCGAGGACTTCCTCGAGTATGTACAGCGGCAATACGCGCACGTACGCGTGCACAGCGTGAAGCGCACCGCGCTGGAATTGCAGCCGGTGGCGGGGGAACGTTTCGACACGACAGTCGGTTACCTGGCGGACGTCGACGCCGAGGCATACCGCGGTCCCGTGCGCACCACGTGGAACTTCGAGTTCGTCCGGACGGATGACGGCTGGCGCGTGCAGTCAATCCGGCCCCGCTCGATCGAGAACTGGACGGTCTCCGGGTGGGGAGCGCTGCCGACCCCGTAGCCGCTATGCCGCGCAACGGGCAGGCCCACGGGCAGGGCTGCCTGCGCCGTGGGCCTGGGGTCGACGGTGTCGCCGGAACGCCGCTAAATGCGCTTCCGCGGCGTGTAGTGCGTGTGCAGCAGCTCGTGTGATTTCTCGCCGAGCGGCTGCCCGAGAAACTCGCGGTAGATCTGGGCCACCGCCGGGTTCTCGTGGCTCTTGCGCAGCTCGCGGTGCTCGTCCTCGTCGTAAATGGCCGCGATCCGCGCCCGGCGATGTTCGTTCGTGGTCAGGCGCGGCTGGCCGCCGCCGCCGATGCAGCCGCCGGGGCAGGTCATCACTTCGATGAAGTGATACTGGGCCTGTCCGCTGCGGATCCGTTCGATGAC
>CAZVRR010000397.1:0-3092 GCA_964629745.1 uncultured Planctomycetales bacterium
AACCCGCGGTGCACGCCGGCGTCGAGGGCGTACGCCTGGCTCCCGCCGGTGACGGCTTGCAGATCCAGACGCGCTGCCCCGCGTTAAATCTGACGGGTCAGGCGCTGCGCGGCCAGTGGGAATTGCCCGTCGCGCCGCTCGGCTGGACCGCACCGGCGCCGCTCCCGGTGGAGCTGGCTGCCCGCGGGCAGCGCGCGGCGGCGCTCGACATCGCGGTCAGCGGCCTGGCCTACAACAGCGCCGGCATCTACCCCTTTGAGCTGGCGTTTCAGCCGGCCGGGCACGCCCCCGTGCCGGCTCCCGGCCGCCTGGCCGTCGTGGTCTGTCCGCTGGTGAACGCCGCGCCCGAGATCGACGGGAATCTCGGCGACTGGGAACTGGCCTCCGGCAACGTCGCGAGCGATTTCCGGCTCGTCCGCGGCGGGCGCAGCGAGCCGCAGGCGCCGCGCGGTGGACAGCCCGCGCTGGGCACGCAGGCCTTTTTCGCGATGGACCGCGCGCACCTGTACGTGGCCGTCCGCGCCCGTCTCGCCCCCGGCGAAGCGCCGGTGTGGACCGCTGACAACCTGGTGCCGCTCGACGGCGCGATCCCGTGGGGCCAGGACGTGGTCGAGATCCTGCTTGATCCGCGGCACGCCGCGGAGGCGACCACGGCCGACCTCTATCTCTTGCAGGTAAAGCCCAACGGCGTCGTCCTGGCGACGCACGGGTGCCGCACGGAACCGCCGCTCGGCGCAGTATCGCCCTGGCAGAGCCAGGCGCGGGTAGCGGCGCGCGTGCAGTCGGAGGTCTGGACGCTCGAACTCGCTGTGCCGTTCGACGCGCTGGGGCCGGCGGCGCGCGAGAATCGCCTGTGGGGCTTGAACGTGACTCGTCTGGATGCGCGGCGCGGCGAATACTCGTCGTGGTCGGGAGCGCGCGGGCATTGCTATCGCCCACAGACGCTCGGCAACCTGATCCTGCTGGTTCCGTAGTCCCGGTCTCTGACGAGCCGGTCATTTCGAATTCACCCCGCCTTCAGCGCTGCTGGGTATGAATGAAGTGCGCGGCGCGGCGACTTCCGGAGGCCGACTTCGTACGCCGCGGCAGTGCACACTTGATCGAAAGGGCCGATATGCAGAAAATACCGGGAGCAACGGGCGCGCGCTGGGGCATCGTCGTCCGGGGGATCAGCACGATCAGCCTGCTTTCCGCGACGTGTGGCGCCGTGGAAATCAACTTCGACGACCAGCCCTCCGGCGTGCAGTCCGGGTCGCTGGTGGCGGCGCAGGGCGTCTACTTCACCACCGGCGACGTCCCCGACAGCCTCGGGCCGGGCGACATCTTCACGTTCGCGAATCCCGAGGAGAAATTTGAAGTCTGGAATCTGCCCTACGCGGTCTCCGACCCGAACTACATCGTCTCGCTGGGCGGCGCCGAGCGCGACCTGCTGATGCGCTTTGCCGTATCCATCACCTCGCTCGAAATCACGCTCGACTACTTCCCGGAAGACGAGCCGGACGTCGTCCGCCTGATCCTGCTCGAATCGACGGGCACCGCGAACGAGTTTCGCGTGATCTCGCTGGTCGAGGAGACCGATGACGGAATGGATCCGTTCACGAATCTCATGACGCTCACACGCGGCGGCACACCGTTTCTGTATGCACTGTTCCAGTCCACCACCGAGTTGGAAGGCTTCGACAACATGGTGTTCGAGCCCACTGGACCAATCCCGCCGCCGGAAGAGGAGCCCCCGCCGAGCGAGGAACCGCCGCCGTCGGAAGAGCCTCCGCCTCCCCAGGAGGAGCCACCCAGCGATGATCCCCCGGCCGAGGGACCGCCCGGGGACGGCGATTCGGGCGACGGCGGGTCTGGCGTGGATGGCGGCGGGCAGCCCGATCCGCGCGACTTCAACCCACCGTCCCCTTCGACGCCCGGTGATTCGGACGGCACCGATGATCCCGCGGCGCAGGATCCCGATCCCTCGACCGAGACGCCGGACCAGGGCGGACAGGAGTCACCGCCCGCCGTCGTCGGAGGATCGTGCGGAGCACCCCTGGTCAGCGCGCTGGTCGCCGGTTTCGCACTGCGGCTGACAGCGGGCCAGGTCATGCGGCGGCGTCGAAAGTCCTGTTGAGCCGAACGCCCCCTGGCGCCGGATCGTCCGGCGCCGGGGGTCGCCCCTTTCTCGCAGTGGGTGCAACGATCCGCGCAGCCGGCCGTGGTGCTGAAAGCGCAAAGTCATTGCACCACAAGACTCCCCGGAAAGTGGCACAGTCCGCGTAGCGGGCCGCGGTGTTGAGAATGCAGAGTGGGGATACCGCGAAGGGCGCGAAGTACTTGGCCGCGTGCGCCGTGAAAGCTACAACGGGCCACGATGTTGCGCCGCGCAGCAGCGACGAACTGGCCACGGCACGGGCGGCTGAAGCTCGCCCGTACCGTGCCACCCCTCGGGGGAGTCATCGACACAAGGTATCCCGCCCGCGCGGGGTGGCACGGTCCGCGCAGCGGGCCGTGGCGCCAGGAATGCGGAGTGATCGCTCAAGTGCACAAACCAGACAAGCTCGGCTCCGCGCCGCTGCATCAAGCAGCTACGGCCCGGCCTCCGTCGCGACGATTGCGTCGTCTTCCTCTTCGCCGAAGCGTGTAGGATAGACCGCGGTGCGGTAGCCCTGTTCCTCCAGCGCACGCCCGAGGGCTGCGGCGTAGCCATGCGTGACCCCGATGTTCTCCGCCCCAGTCTCCCGAATCGTCTCCAGGAGGGCAGGCCAGTCGGCGTGGTCCGAAATGACGAAGCCCCGGTCGACGCTGCGCCGCCGTCGCATCCCGCGCAATTGCATCCAGCCCGAGGCAAACGCATCGGAAATGGGCGCCAGGCGGCGCAGCCACGGGGTGTTCGCCGCCAGCGGCGGCGCCAGCACCAGTCCCCGCCCGCGCAGTTGCCGTGCCGTCTCGGGTGTCACGGGAAGCAGATCGGGCAGCACGACCCCAGCCGCGCGATACGCCTCGTGATATCGAAGCACCGCCCCATGCGCACCGAGCGGACCGATCGTCGAATCGAGGGCTGCGGCCAGTCGCTGGCATTTCCCCAGCGCGTAACCATACAAGATACT
>CAZVRR010000398.1:0-3076 GCA_964629745.1 uncultured Planctomycetales bacterium
CTATGACCGCCTTGAGATGGCGGGAGCGGCCGTGAAGACTGGCGCGCGGCGCATCGAGAGCCTGGCGATCATCCACTACCCGGATCCGCGCCTGCGCGAGGCGTGCGCGCCCGTCACCGAGTTCGACGGGAAGCTCGCGGCGCTGGCACAGCACATGATCACACGCATGTGCGAGGCCAAGGGGGTCGGTCTGGCCGCACCGCAACTGGGTGTCCTCCAGCGGCTGTTCGTCATGAGCCCGACCGGGGAATCCAAGGATGCGCGCGTCTTCGTGAACCCCACGATCCGCGATCGTGCTGGCAACGTGGAGGCCGAGGAGGGCTGCCTGTCGCTGCCGGGAGTAAACGTCCGCGTTCGCCGGGCGCGGAGTTGCCGGATCGAAGCGCAGGACGTGCTCGGCCAGCCGATCGTGCTCGAAGGCGAAGACCTCGTCGCGCGGATCTGGCAGCACGAAACGGATCACCTGGATGGCGTGCTGATCATCGACCGCATGGGACCCAGCGACCGGATGGCCGTCAAGAAGACCCTGCGGGCGCTGGAGGACGGCTACAACGGCAAGTAGCCGACGTGCTCTGGACGGCGGAGGGGTGCATGGCCCTCGGCACGGTCAGCGAATCGTCGCCGCCGCTCGATGTGGCAGGCCCGTTCCGGCCCCGCGCTCCCATCCTTTACCCCAACGCCTATGCCTGGTTCATCGTGGCGGCCGCCCTCGATGTCGTCGTCACGTGGATGATCCTCCACGCGGGAGGAAGCGAGCTCAACGCGCTGGCAGACTGGGTGATTCGGCGCTTCGACATCGCAGGGGTCGTTTCCTACAAGTTCCTGCTCGTGGCGCTGGTCCTGGTGATTTGCGAAGTCGTCGGCCGGCGGAATGCGCGCCGTGGGCTGCTCCTGGCCTGTTGGGCCGTGGCGCTGACCGTGTTTCCCGTGGTCGTCGGCCTGGTGCACCTCCTGTCCGCCCTGGTCGTACGGCCCGCGTGACGCCGGAACCCGCCGGCCCTACCCTGCACACATGGATGGTGACCTCTTCCGCCTGCTCGATGTCAACGTGAACCGGGCGCGCGAAGCGCTGCGCGTAGTGGAGGATTACGCGCGCTTCGTGCTCGACGATTCCGAGGCCGCCGCAGCGGTGAAACGCTGCCGCCATGACCTGCGCCAGATCGTCGGCATGCTCGACGGCGCGGCGCTGCTGGCCGCCCGCGATATCGAGGGCGACGTGGACAGAGCCCTGAAAACGCCCGGCGAACTGACCCGCACGACGCTCTCCGAGGTGGTCGGGGCGGCCTTCGGGCGGCTCAGCGAGGCCGCGCGCGGCCTGGGTGAGTACGGTAAGCTCGTATCCGGCCCCGCTGCCGCGGCGGCCGAGACGCTGCGCTACGCCGTGTATGAACTCGAACAACGCATCATGTTGCGCGGTGGGCTGCGCGCCCGCTTCCGCGCGGTGCGGCTCTACGTGCTGCTGACCGAGCAGCTCTGCCGCCGGCCGTGGCTGTCGACGGCGGAGGCGGTGCTGCGTGGTGGGGCGACCTGCGTGCAACTGCGCGAGAAGGATCTGGCCGACGCGGAACTGTTGCACCGCGCCCGCCAGTTGCGCGAGCTGACCCGCACGCACCAGGCGCTGCTGGCGGTCAACGATCGCCCCGACATCGCCCGCCTGGCCGGAGCCGACATCGTGCACGTCGGGCAGGACGACCTGGGCGTCGCCGACGTGCGCCGCACGACCGGCACCGAGCGCCTCGTCGGCAAGAGCACCCATACACCGGCGCAGGTCGCGGCCGCCGTGCAGGAGCAGCCCGACTACCTCGCGGTCGGACCGATGTTCCCCAGCGGCACCAAGCCGCAGGCGCACATTGCCGGCCCGCAGACGCTGGCCGCCGCGCGCGGGATGACCGGGTTGCCGCTGGTGGCGATCGGCGGCGTCACGGCCCAGAACGCGCCCCAGCTTGCCGCCGCGGGGGCCGACTGCGTATGCGTCTGTGCGGCGGTGATCCAGGCGGAAGATCCGGAGGCCGCCGCCTGCGCGATCGTCGACGCGTTCACAACGGTCGACGCCGGGCCGCGCCCGGTATACTGAGGTCGTGGACCTGGCGCGTGCTTATCCCGACGAGCTGGCGGATGTGCTGCCGCCGCTGGCGCTCGATCGACAGCGCGTCGTGCACTGTGCGGCGTTCCGGCGCCTGTTGCAGAAGACGCAGGTCTTCGTGGCGCTGGAAGACGATCACTTCCGCACGCGCCTCACGCACACGCTCGAGGTGGCGCACCTGGCGCGCTGCCTGGCCCAGCAGCTCGACCTTGTCGCGGAGCTCGCGGAGGTGGTCGCGCTCGCCCACGACCTGGGCCATCCGCCCTTCGGACATGCGGGCGAGCAGGCGCTGGACGAATGCCTGTCCGAAATGGGCGGTTTCGAGCACAACCGGCACACGCTGCGTATCGTGGAGGAGCTCGAACACCCCTACCCGGAGTTTCACGGCCTGAACCTGACGCGCGCCACGCGCGAGTGCCTGGCCAAGCACTGCACGCAGTTCGACCACCCGGCCGGCCATCCGCTCCAGGACGGCCGGCCCCCGCCCGCCGAAGGCGTGCTGGTCGACATCGCCGACCGCGTCGCGTACGGGCTGCACGATTTGCAGGACGGGCTGTACGCGGGCCTGTTCCCCGCGGAAACGCTCGACGAACTGGAGCTGTGGACGGCGGCGGCGGGACGGACATCGGGCACCGGGCGCGACTGGCGCCGGTACCTGCGGGGGACGCTGGACCGCGTGCTCGCGAGCGTGTCGGCCGACGTCGCGGCACAGTTCCACGCGGGCGGCGGCATACGGATGTCCTCCGAACTGGAGCGCCGGTTCTCGCAGCTCGAGGCGTTCCTGCTGGCGCAGATGTACCGCCATCCGCGGCTGGTCGGGGCGGACCGCGGCGCGCAATTGCAGGTGCGGGAGCTGTTCGCCGCGTACGTCGCAGACCCCGCGCTGCTCCCGGCGCGCTTCACGCGCCGGATCGGCGAGCAGGATGCCCGGCGTGTCGTCGCCGACTATGTCGCCGGCATGACCGACCGCTACTGCGCGCAGGAGCACCGCCG
>CAZVRR010000399.1:0-3070 GCA_964629745.1 uncultured Planctomycetales bacterium
GCGTGCTGCTCTTGCGCGCTCTGGGCGAGTTGCAGTTGCTCGTTGCGCCCCCAGTTCGCCGCCCCGACCGCGTGCAACGCGACGACGGCTTCGCGCACGCGTTGTTCCTGCACCAGCAGCCCGCGGAACCGTGCCTCCAGCGCGGTCAGCGTCTCTTCCAGCTCCTCGCGCCGCACCTGGCGCAGCGCGTCGTCGAGCTCATCCAGGGCCCGCTGCATCTGCTCCAGCGCGGCCTCCTCGGCGGGCGCGGCCTGCCCGGCGTCTCCCTCCCCCAGCCGGTCCGCCGCATCCTGCATGTTCCCCCGCGCGTTGCCGATCTGCCGCTGGCCGGGCGTCGGTGGGCCGCCCTCGGCCGGCTGGCCCATCTCCGACTCGAGATCCGCGGCACGCCGCTGCCCTGCGCGCTGGGTGCGCTCCAGCTCGCGCAGCCCGGCCCGCTCGCGCAGGCGGTGACTCTCGTCCCGCAGGCGCCGAATCGCCCGGCGCAGCAGATCTTGCGCTTCCTCCTGCTTCGGCCCGGCTTCCTGGCCGGCCTCCTGTGCGACGGCCGCCGCCGCCATCTTCTCCGCGGCCGCGTTGGTATCCGCGGCAGCCTGCTGCAACGCCGCGGCGGCGGACTCATCCGGCGTCGAGGCCCGCAGTTCGTCAATGGCCGCGCCTTGGGCGCGCCCGCGCGCTTCGAGCTCGCGCTGCGCGGTGGGATCCGGGGCCCCGGTCTGCTCTTGTTGTGCGGCGGCGAGTTTCTCGAGTTCGGCGGCGGCCTCGTCAAGCTGCGCCGCCAGCGCCGCGTCCGCCGCGGCCCCCTGCGTACGGTAGAGCTGTTCGAGCTGTTGCTGCATCAGCGTGCGGATCGTGCGTTTGAAGCCTTCGAGCCGCTGCCGCTCGGCGCGCTTGCGCTCGAAGTCGCTGGCCGTCTCGCCGAGCTGCTTCAGAATGGCTTCCAGGTCGGCCAGCAGGGCGACCTGTTCCGGCTCGGCGGCGCTCAAATCGCCCGCGCGCAGCAGCGCGACCAGTCGATCCAGGCGAGCCTTGATCTGTTTCCGGCCCGTGAGGTCGATGGCCTCCCGGAGCCGCCCGGCCTTATCCGGCTCCGATTCGGCCAGCAGTCGCGTCAGGAGCGCCATCCGGCTTTCGAGCTGTGCGATGCGCTCGCGGATCTCCTGTTGCCGCTGTGCCAGCGCCGGCTGCGTACCGGGCGCACCGGCCGGTGACTGGCCGTGCGCACTCACCGCCAGCGCGACCATCGCCAGCCAGGCGCAGCCGCGCATCATGGCTGCGCCTCCGTGTCGTTGTCCGCAGGCGGGCCGGGCCCCAGGATCGCTTCCAGCTCGCTTGCCAGCGCTTCGAGCGTGGCGCCATGCACCTCCTGCTGCGCGCCGATCGCGGCCTCGAGCAACGCGACGGCCTCGCGGTAGCCCTCCGCTTCCAGCATCTGGGCGAGGATCTCGGCCATCCGCGCCAGGACTTCGTTCTGTCGCGTGAGCGCGGCGCTGCGCCGGCCGGTGCCGGCGTCCGCGCGCAGCTCGGCCAGGGCGGCGCTCGCGGCGGGAATCGTCTGGCGGGCCAGTTCCTCGAGCGGACCGGCGATGCGTTCTTGGACGCGCTGCTCGTCGCTGGCGCGCGCCACGCCGCTCGACTGCATCTCGCTCAGGATCTGCTCGAAACCCGCCGCCAGCTCGGTGCAGCGCCCCGCGTGTCCCGTCTGGCTGCGCCCGAGAGCCGCAAGCCTTTGTGCCGTCGGCTGATCCGGTGCCCCCGCCACCGGTGCCGTCGCCAGCAGGCGCTCGATCCCATCCTTGAGTTGGCGCTGCGCGCTGATCAGCCGCTCGAACTCCTGGCGCAGGATCAGCTCACGCCGGGCCATCTCCGCCAGGAACTCGTCGGCCGAGACCACGCGCAATGTGACCGGCGGAGTCAGCCCCACGTTCGGTCCGCGCGGATCGAGGTCGGCCGCCTCGCCCCACAATTTCAGGCTCTCGCCCGGCTGGAGCGCCGTCGCCGCGAGTCCCAGACGGAACTCGCTCGTGAAGCGGCGCGTGCCGGCCTCGAACTCATCCGGCACCAGCGCATGCTCCGCCTGGCTGCCCGGTTGGATCCGCAGGGCGGCGGCGGACAGGCCGTACGCGTCCTCGCCGCGCAACTGCACGGCCAGTTCCGCCTGGGGAGTCACGATGTCGCCGACGGCGGAGAGCTCCATGTGAACCTGTGGCGGCTGATCAGGCACCACCTTGAGTGTATAGCGCACCGGGTTCTGAGACTCCAGCCCATCTTGGTCGAGCAGCTCAAACTGGAAGAGCCCGGAGGCAGGCTCGGCCCAGTACACGTCGACTGCCGGTCCATCAGCTGTGTCGACCAGGTCGACCTGGGCCGGGGCGTCCATCCCGTCCGGCCCGACGAAGCGCGCACGCCGGACCGGCTTGTTCAGTCGCGCCGACAGCTCCAGCGTCGCGCCGGCAAGAATTTCCCATACCGTCTGTTGCTCGACGACGACGGCGTCCAGCCGGGTGTACTCCGGGGGCGTGATCCGCGCCAGCAGGTGCGTGACTTGCGGGCGGTCGACCGCTTCGATGCGAAACGTCCCGGTGTGCTCATCGCCGCCGGTGATCTCGAATTCGACGTCCTCAGTCAGTTGTCCCAGGGCACCGACCAGTCGCGTGTCGCCGACCACGGACATGGTTTCGCGACCGCGACGTCCCGAGCTGCTGCGCCAATGAATCGTGGCGTCGTCCGGTACGCGACCGCTGACGGTCGCGTGGATCTCCGCCACGTCGCCCCGTGCCAGGCGCCGCGTGCCGCGCGCGTCGAATCCCTCGGGCTGGATGTATGTCCGTTGCGGCCACGAGACGTCCATGAGCAGCCAATTCCGTGCAAACCAGGGCCCGATCAGGGGTGCACAGCTCTGCCCGGCCGTCCACGCCACGAGCAGCAGCAGCACGAGCGCCGTTCCACGCCATATGGCGCGCCGATGGTCCAGTACATCCACGAACCGCACCCGCCGCGCCGCTGTGCAGGCCTCGGCCAGCACCGCCGCGACCAGGCCCGGCGAGTTGCTCTCCGCCGGAGCCGCGCG
>CAZVRR010000400.1:0-3058 GCA_964629745.1 uncultured Planctomycetales bacterium
GCGGACGTCGCCGCGGTCCCGCTGTCGATCCGCGATCTGACCGTTGCATACCACCGCAAGCCCGTCCTGTGGGACGTTGATTACGACGCGCCGCCGGGGCAGCTCGTCGGCATCGTCGGACCGAACGGGGCGGGCAAGAGCACGCTGCTGAAGGCCGTGCTGGGACTGATCCCGCTGGCGTCGGGGCGCGTGCTGTACTTCGGGCAGCCGTTGCGGCGGCAGCGCCACCGCGTCGCGTACGTCCCGCAGCGGGAAAGCGTCGACTGGGATTTCCCGGTGAGTGCCCTCGACGTGGTGACGATGGGGCGCTACGGCCGGATCGGCTGGCTGCTGCCGGTGCGGCCGCGGCACAGGCACATCGCGATGGCGGCCCTGGAGCGGGTGGGAATGGCCGACTTCGCGCGGCGGCAGATCAGCCAGCTTTCCGGGGGCCAGCAGCAGCGCGTGTTCCTGGCCCGTGCGCTGGTGCAGGACGCGCAGGTGTACCTGATGGATGAGCCGTTCGCGGCGGTCGATGCGGCGACGGAACGGGCCATCGTCCAGCTCCTGCACGAGCTGCGGCGCGAGGGCAAGACCGCGCTGGTCGTGCACCACGACCTGCAGACCGTGCCCGAATACTTCGATTCCGTGCTGCTGCTGAACATGCGCGTCGTGGCGCACGGACCGGTCGCGGCGGTCTTTACGCCGGAGAACCTGCAGAAGACGTACGGCGGCCGGCTCACGCTGCTGGACCAGGCGCTGCACGCGATGGCGGGCGGGAGGCCGCGCGGCGATGTCCCTTAGCGACCTCCAGCGCGTGCTGCTGCTCCAGGATCACACGACGCGGGTCGTGGTACTGGGGACGATGCTGCTCGGCGTGGCCGCCGGGGTGGTCGGGGCCTTCCTGCTGATGCGCAAACGGGCGCTGCTCGGCGACGCGCTGGCGCATGCGACACTGCCCGGTATTGCGCTGGCGTTCCTTGTGACCGCGTCGACGACGGGCGGCAAGTCGCTCGCGGCGCTGCTCGCCGGAGCGCTGATCTCCGGCGTGGCGGGCGTGCTGTGCATCCTGGCGGTCGTGCACCTGACGCGCATCAAGGAGGACGCGGCGCTCGGCGTGGTGCTGAGCGTGTTCTTCGGGCTGGGGGTCGCGGTGCTGGGGATCATCCAGAAGATGGAGACCGGCAGCCAGGCCGGGCTGGAGTCGTTCATCTACGGCAAGACCGCATCGATGCTGGCTCGCGACGCGTGGCTGATCGCGGCGGCGGCCGCGGGCGTCACTCTCACGTGCGTGCTGCTGTTCAAGGAGTTCACGCTGCTGTGCTTCGACGCGGGGTACGCCGGCGCGCAGGGCTGGCCGATCGTCTGGCTCGACGTGGTGATGATGAGCCTGGTCGCCGCGGTCACGGTGATCGGGCTGCAGGCGGTGGGACTGATCCTGATCATCGCGCTGCTCGTCACGCCGGCCGCGGCGGCGCGCCTCTTGACCGTGCGGCTGCCGCTGATGGTGTAGGTGTCGGAGGTCATCGGCGGCTTGAGCGGGACGCTCGTCGCGCGGCTGATCGCGCCGGCGAAGCGGTTGCCGGCGGGCGCGATCATCGTGCTGGTGGCGGGCGCGCTGTTCGTCCTCAGCATGCTGCTGGGGCGGCGGCGCGGGGTGCTCATCCAGCTATGGCGGCAGCGGCGGCTGGTGGCCCGCGTGCGGCAGCAGCATGTCCTGCGGGCACTGTACGAGCTGACGGAGGGCGAAGCGGGCGAGGGGCGTGCAGTCGCGTGGGAGAGGCTGTCGGCGCGGCGCACGTGGTCGGCGCGGCAATTGCGCCGGGCGCTGCACGCGGCGCAAGCCGCGGGACTGGTCCGGCCGGTCGACGGCGTGTCGTTCGCCCTGACGAAGAGCGGCTGGAACGCGGCGCGGCAGGTGGTGCGCAATCACCGGCTGTGGGAGCTGTACCTGCTGACGCATGCCGACGTCGCGAGCGGCAACGTCGATCGTGACGCGGACCGGATCGAACACGTGCTGGGGCCGGAGCTCGTGCAGGAACTCGAGGAGCTGCTGGCCCGGGAGACGCCCTCGACGCTGCCGGCCAGCCCGCACGCGCTGCACGGGCCGGCGGCGCAGCCCGGAGCAGCCGGGTGAACGCGGTGCTGGCACAGCTCGTCTGGCGCAGCCTGGACACGGAGATCGTCCTGATCGGCGTCCTGTGCGCGGTAGCCTGCGCGCTGGCGGGCAGCTTCCTGGTGCTGCGCAAAATGAGCATGATGGGGGATGCGATCAGTCACGCCGTGCTGCCCGGACTCGCGATCGCGTTCCTGCTGTCGGGCACGCGCGAGGCGTGGCCGATGTTCGTCGGGGCGGCCGTGGCCGGGGTGTTAACCGCCGCATTGACGCAGTGGATCCACAGCCTGGGCCGCGTGGACCAGGGGGCGGCGATGGGCGTGGTGTTCACGAGCCTGTTCGCGGCGGGGCTGATCCTCATCGTGCGGGTGGCGGACAGCATCGACCTGGATCCGGGGTGCGTCTTGTACGGGGCGCTCGAGCTGGCGCCGCTGGACCGGGTGCGCGTGCTGGGACTCGACCTGCCGCGGGCGGCCGCGACGCTGGGCGCGGCCCTGCTGCTGAACGTGGTCGTGCTGGGGCTGTTCTACAAGGAATTCAAGATCGCGGCGTTTGACCCGGCGCTGGCCACGACGCAGGGCATTCCCGCGCGCCTCATGCACTACCTGCTGATGATCCTGGTGGCCATCACGACGGTGGCCGCGTTCGAGAGCGTGGGCAGCATCCTGGTGATCGCGATGCTGATCGTGCCGCCGGCCACGGCACACCTGCTCACCGATCGCCTGTCGCGCATGATCGCCTTGAGCATGCTGCTGGCGGCGCTGGCGGCGGTGCTCGGGCACGTGGCGGCGATCACGGTGCCCGGCTGGTTCGGCTACGCCGACACGAACACGGCGGGAATGATGGCGGTGGCCGGCGGGCTGCTGTTCGGACTGGCGCTGCTGGGGGCGCCGCGCTACGGCGTGATCAGCAAGATCGCGCATCGACTGGCCCTCGGCGTGCGGATCGCGCGCGAGGACCTGC
>CAZVRR010000401.1:0-3045 GCA_964629745.1 uncultured Planctomycetales bacterium
CGCCTCGGAGTGCGAAATGCACTCGCGGTGCAGGGCTTCAACCACGTCCGGCAGTGCGGCGCGGACGCGCGCCCGCGCCTCCAGGCCTGCCAGGCGCTCGGAGAGCGGAGTGCCCGCGCCAGGGTCCAGCAGAGCACCGGCAGTGCGGCGCAGGTACGACAATTCCCCGACGGAGTAGCGACCGGCGGGGGCCGGGTCCATTTCCGCCAGCAACGCGCGCAACGCCTCGCGCGCCGCTCCCGTGTCGCCCGCGTCCTGGAGGACCTCGATCCGCTGAATCGCCGGCTCGATTGCGGCGGGGGCAAGTCCGGGTTCGCTGCGCAGCACCGCCGCCGCCTGCTTGTATGCCTCCGCCGCCTCGGCGTTCTGACCGCGGCTGCGCCGCGACGCGGCCCAGGTCATCCAGCCGCGGGCGCGCTCGCCGGGGTCGTTGCTCCGCGTGGCGGCCAGCGCGGCCGTGTCGTACTGCGCGTGCATTTCGGCGTTGAACCACACGCGGGCATCGGCACCGGGCGCCCCGGGCAGGATCTCGCCGGGAGTCAGCGGAAATGTGGCCACGGTGTGATCGGCGGCGGCCGCCGCGAGCACCCAGTGCTGCTGCTCGACCAGCCAGCGGTCCAGGCCGGCGGCGCCCTCGTCCTCCCACGCCGCGGCCGCGCCGGCGAATGCGACCTGCAGCTCCGCACGCAGCAGGGCGGTGCGCTCGCCGGCGGCGTGCAGCGCGAGGTTCTGCACGTCGGCCCACTCGCGATCCTGCAATGCGCGGCTCTGCCGCGCGACCGCCCATACCGTCAGCCCGGTCAGCGCCAGGCTGACCAGCACGGCCACTACCACCAGCGAACGGTCGGTTTGACGGGGGGATACGGTGTCCGGCACGTTCAATCCCCGCCCGCGTCGGCGGGCCCGGTCGCCGGGGCCGACGTGGGGTTCGAAATCGGACCGCCGACCGCATGATCCTGCGACCAGGCCGCGAACCGCCGCCAGGCCTGCCGCGAGTCAACCTGCTGGATTTGTGCCATCGCCGCCGCGGCCTGCGCGCGCCACAGGTCGAGCGGGCCGGTCAGATCGATCGGTTCTTCCGGCTCGGACACGATGGGCACCTCGCGTTCGAGAAGCCGGACGGTCAGGATGGTCTTCTCACGCGGCCCGTGCGTGCCGAACACGTACAGCAGCTCGTCGCGCACCTCGAAGCGAACGCCGAAATCGGTGTAGTCGATGCGCTCGGGCAGCATGGGCGGGACGTTCACGTGCAGCAGCCGCCCCAGCGCCTCCGTGAGGAGCCGGCCTTCGAGCCAGTGCTGGCTGCCGCCGGACTCCACGCGCGCCTCGGCATCCAGCGAACGCACCCGATTGTCCTCGATGGTCAGATCCTGGATCGTCACGCGCGCCGTGCCGCTCAGCCGGCCCCACCCGAGCCGGGCGCTGAGCGGTTCGAGCTCGATATCCCAGCCCGCGCCGGCGGCGACGAGGCGCTCGATGCCGTCGACCGAGAGTTCGGCGTCGCGCACCCGCAGCTCGAGCTTGCCGGACACGTCGTCCCAGCCCAGCAGGCACATCACGTCACCCAGGTCGATTCCGCTGACCACGCCGGCGAAGCTCAGGCGCGTAAGCCGGCCGTCGACCAGTTGCAGCTCGCGCAGCGCGATCGGCTCGCCGCGCCCGCGCCAGGGTCGCGGCAGCAGCCCGGTCGTGCATTCGGCCAGGTCGAGCTGCGCGCAGGTGCCGCTGAGCGTGGTCCGGCGCACCCCGTCGCGCTCCTGGTACGCCACGCGCCCTTCGAACGTGCCGCTGCGAAGCGGCGCGTGGAGCAGGTTTTCGGGGTGCAGCACGGCCAGGGGCAACGGCGGGATCCGCAGCGTCAGCTCGTCGATCTGGATGCCGTGCGGCTGCGGCGAGAACTGCCCGGCCAGTCCGATCGGCTCCGCCGCCTGGTGGCCGTTCAGCGCGGCGCAGCGGACGGCCACGCGGCCCACCTGCGGCGACTCGAAGTACACGGCGCCGGCGGCATCGGCCAGCTCGATGTGAAAGCCATCGCGCACAAATTGCAGGTGCATCCCCGTGAAGATCACGCGCTCCGGCCCGTGCGGTGCAAAGCCGGGCCGCAGCCCGGATTCCAGCACGCGCCGGTAGTCCTCGCGCAACCAGGTGCGCGTCGAGATTTCGCTGCTGCCGCCCGCGAGGTGGATTTCGTACGCACGCGGCTCCGCGGGCGACGGCGTGCGGACCACGAGCGCCTGCGCGCAGAACAGGGCCCGGTCGCGCCGGTCCGGCAGCCACACCGTGACGTTGTCAAACTGGCGCGTGGTGTGCGAACGCGGGATCACGCGTCCGATATCGCTCGACAGCCCGAGCTCCCCGCTCAGCCTGGCGGCGCAGTGCCGCCGGTACATCCCGCTGCGCAAGTACCACGCGTATCCCCCGCTGGCGAGCAGCGAGCCGCCGGTGACCAGGATCAGGGCCAGCGCCACGAGGCGACGCCAGTGATTCATGCGGCGGATTCTACTGCGCCGGACCGTCCGCGGGGCCGCGACGCCGGCCACGGCGCCCGGCGGCAGGGAGGGGCGCGTCCGAGTTTCAACCTGCCCGAGAAAACAACCGATTCCCTCAGAGGTTAGGGCCCCCCGGCGGCGAGCGGTTATCGGCGCCGTGCCGGGTGCGGCCCGCATTCCGCAGGACTCCCGCCCGGCCGGCTCGGCCGCGGCGGGAAGGAGCGTGCCATGAAGCTCTCACGGCTCTGGGCTACGGCGGTCTGCATGTCGGTGCTGGGGTGCAATTCTCCCGGGCCGCGGCTGAACGCGCCCCCCCATGGACCGGCCGAGGAGACCAGCTCACTCCAGCCGTTGTACACCCACATGATGGACAACGCCCTCCTGGCTGACATGAGCATCAACGACTCCCATTTTCTCCCGGACCGGCCCCGGCTCAACAGCCTGGGCGAGCAGCGTCTCGGCCGGCTGGCGGCGTTGATGCAGGAATACGGCGGGGACATCCGCTTTGACTCCGCGTCGGGCGACGAGAAGCTCATCGAACGCCGCATCGAAGCCA
>CAZVRR010000402.1:0-3027 GCA_964629745.1 uncultured Planctomycetales bacterium
GTGGCCGCATTGCGGACAGTGTCGTCCTGCACGGCGCCGGTCTTATTCATCGCCCAGCGCGATGTCCAAGGCGCGCGCCGTGAGCACCGCATGACCATCGAGCGGCACCAGCTTGAGTTTGCTGACCGCCTGCTCGAGCGGCACGCACTCCGTCCGGGGCGGGTTCAGGGCTACCATCACGCCCGTCTTTCCGGCCGCCAGCGCGCGGACCGCTGCGGCGCCAAAGTTCAGGCCGAGCAGGCGATCCAGCGAAGTCGGTGATCCGCCGCGCAACAGGTGTCCGAACACGACCGCCCGCGTTTCCAGCCCCGCCAGCTCCTGGAGCTGCGCCGCCACGCTCTCGCCGATCCCGCCCAGCCGCTCGACATGGGTGGCCTCAGCGGAGACCTTCACGACATGTTGTCCGCCGACCGGTTTGGCCCCCTCGGCTACGACCACGATCGCGTACTTCTGCGTACCCGCCGTCCGGCGCCGGAGATGCTCGGCCACCTTCTGAATATCGAACGGAATCTCCGGGATCAGGATCGCGTCGGCCCGGCCGGCAATGCCTGCGTGCAGCGCAATCCACCCGGCGTAGCGACCCATCACCTCGACCACCATCACGCGTCGGTGCGATTCAGCCGTGGAGTGCAGCCGATCGATGCATTCCGTCGCGAACGAAACGGCGCTGTCGAAGCCGAATGTCGCCACCGTGGCCTGCAGGTCGTTATCAATGGTCTTGGGCACCCCGACGATCGGCACGCCCTTGCGGCTCAGATGGAGCGCGATCGCCAGCGTCCCGTCGCCGCCGACACAAATCAGTGCATCCAGGGCGGCATCGCGCAGCCGTTGGATCAATTCGTCCGAGCGATCCACCTCGCGGCGCGAGCCGTCCGGCTGCGGCACCTCGTATTTCAACGGGTTGCCCCGATTGGTCGTGCCGAGGATCGTGCCCCCCAGATGGGGGATGTCGCGCACCCGCGCGCGGTTGAGCGGGACCAGCCCGCCGTCGGGATACTCCTCGGGCGCCAGCAGTCCTTCAAAGCCCGCGCGGATGCCGAAGACCTCCCAGCCGAGCGGCTCCGCGGCATACACCACGGCATGGATGACGGCGTTCAGGCCCGGCGCATCACCGCCGCCCGTCGAGATCGCAATCCGCTTGATGTTCGTGGACATCGACAATCCTCCCGCATCGCCAGATCACCTGGCGTGTGGTGAGCCAGATACTCGGCCTCCAGCAAGAATTCAGTTGACGGGCGCGTGGAGAATCCGGCACACAGCGCCGGCACTGCCCGCACGCGCATGCGGCCATCGTGTTGCGTCACTCCTTTATTTCCGGGGCGACGCCCGCCGCCGCCCCGCGGCCGGCCCGCACCCACTGCGGCGTTGCGCTGCCGGATGCGGATCCGTGCCTGGGCATGGTAGTCGCGATACCGGTAGACGGCGCTTGCGCTTCAAGAAGTTATCTGATTTCGGGCTCTCCGCGATGCACGGTACTGCCTCTGTGGCACCGCTCTTCAAGCGTGCAGGCACCGGAAGAAAACCGGCGCGACAGTTACTCTGGCGGCGTTGTGCGACGCTAGAGCAATCTGATGCTTCCTGTTGCGCCGGGAGCGCGCCCGCGCTTATCGCTGGTCGCAACACAACGAGGTGTTGCGATGCGGCAGTTTTCCATGGGTCTGCGACAGCGGGTGCTGGCAGACTGTGTCGCAGGCTTACGGACCAAGCAGGTCGCCGAGGTGTCAGCCGCACGTGGGTGCGCCGGATGGACACGAAAAAGACGCGCCTGCGCGGGCGTGCCCCGCGCGGCGAACGCCTCGTGGCCAGGGTTCCGCACGGGCCCTGGAAGACCACCAGCGTCATCGCCGGTTTGGGCCTGGAAGGCATGCGGTGCGCCACCCAGGTCGATGGCGCCGTGAACCGCGACGTATTCGAAGCGTTCGTGGGGCAGGTGCTGGTCCCCGTGCTCTGCCCTGGCGACGTGGTGATCCTGGACAATCTCTCCAGCTACAAAGGTCCACGCACGCCGGAACTGATCCGGGCGGCCGGTGCCAGCCTGGTTTCCCTGCCGCCGTACTCGCCCGACCTGAACCCGATCGAGCTGGCTTTCAGCAACATCAAACAGTACTACGCAGCCTGGCCCACCGCGCCATCAACGCCCTCTGGCAAACCATGCAAAGCGTGCTCGAGCGCATCACGCCGAGCGACGCGGCGGTAGCAGTCATCGTCCGCGGGATCTATGATGACAGTGGCAGCTGAATACGGGAGTGCCGCGATGGCCCGCGCATTTCACGAAGTGGCACGAGAGTGTGCTCACATCCTGCGAAAGGTCGTGTCGCGTGAGATCAAAACTCCAGCGGAACTGCAGCGATTGTGGCCGGAAGAGGCAGACGCATACGAATGTCTTGTCGATGCATTTAATGATGTATTCGAGTTCTGGTTGCTCGAACCGCGCGTAAGCTATGCCCCTGTGCTGGAGGCAAGTATTCGCGTGCTGGAGATCGCAGACGACGATCCGGTTAAGACAAAACGTCTGATGGAAGCCGAGATAGACAGGCAGGAGTAGTGTAGCGCTGCACCGCGCGGGTTCAGGAGTTCCGCTCAAGATTCACGCATGGCTGGACATTGGAGCGAAAGACAGCAACCGGCAGCGGCCGGCGGCCAAGTCATCCCGCCGGTGCGAGAGAATCGCACGCGAACATTGATCGAAAGCGCACGGCGGGACAAAGGCGCCGCGAAGCCGAACGGCGAGGGCCTCTCGGTCGGCGGCCGCCATCAAGCTGCGTCACGATAATGGTGACCAACATGGAAATTGGGGGTCGACCTCGCGTCCGGCGGTCTGCGGGGCCGGTCGGAGCGGGGAGACTGACTGGCCGGCGGGCTGCGCAAAGGCCCAGCGCGGAACGCCGACGGGCGGGGGCACGGGTAGTCCGGGCGGGCACCTTCGCCGCGGGGTCGCCGGAGCGAGCCTCGGGTCGATACCCGGCGCCCCTACCGGGAGTTATCATGCGGCCGGTGAACTGAAATGCGAAAAGCAGGCGCTAGTGC
>CAZVRR010000403.1:0-3008 GCA_964629745.1 uncultured Planctomycetales bacterium
CCGCTCCAATTCGTCACTTTCGCGCAGCATCTGGGCGTAGTCCGCAGCGTCCGGCGTGGGCGCGGCCGGCACCGGTTCCGCCGGGGGGGCCGGGAGGTGGCGGGAACCGTCGGCGGCGGGCAAAATGTCCGTACGGGCGGCTGGGGCTGAGGCAGCGAGGATGACCAGCAGCACAATTGGCATGCGGCGCTCGAACCGTTCCACTGGACCGGCCGGGATTATACGTCCATGAGCCCCGCGCGAAAGTCCGAGCCCCTGCGGGTCGCGCTCCTGGCCGACGGTGAGGGGGTGCAGTTGCTCGCGCCGGCACTCGCGCAGGGCCCATTCACCCTGGTTGCCCAGAGCGGCAAGCGCGCCGAAGACGGGCTGCCCGACGTGCCGTGGTTCGATGACCCGCGCGTCATGCTCGCGCAGGGCGGGGCCGAGGCTCTGCTGCTCGCGACATCAACCAAGGCGGGCGTCGAGTTCGCCGACATGGCGGCCGGCCACAACCTGCCGGTCTGGCGCATGCCGCCGCTGGCGCGCAACTTCGGCGAGGCGACCGAGATCGTCACGCGCGTGCGGCAACGCGGGCTGGCCTACCGGGTCGCCTCGTGGTGGGACTTCATCGCCGCCGAGGTACGCTGGGCCCTCGAGCAGGGGAACGGCGTGAAACCGGTCTTCAGCCAGTTGTACGTCCACGCGCCGGGCCCGTCCGTCCAGTCGTGGCGCGCCAGCCAGACCGACGCCGCCGGCGGGGTCCTGGCGAGCGACGCCTACGGCATGCTCGAGGGCCTCGTCGCGGTCCGGCATCTGCCCGCGCGCGTCTCCGCGATCGTGGCCAGCGTCCGGCGGCGGCCCGGCGAGGTGCCGCGCGAGACGGAGGACGTCGCCACTGCGATCCTGCGTTATGACGGCGCACACTCCGCCTCGATCAATGCGACGTGGGACGTACCGCCCTTTTTCGAATCGACCGAGCACCACGGCGCGGAACTCTCGGTGGTCGTGGAAAGTCAGCGCGTGGCGCTGCGGTCGCGCGAGGCCCAGACGCTGGCCGAACATGGCTTCTTCCCGGAGCACTTCCTGCCCGAGGAGCTGGCGCGGTTTGCCGCCGCCGTTCGTGACCCGGGCAAGGGCGACTTCGTCGCGGCCAACGACGCGACGCTCGAACGCCACACTGCCGTCACCGCGCTGCTGCAAGCCATGTACCTGTCGGCCCGCACGGGGCAGCCGGAGTCGCCGTTGAAATTGTACGAAGCGCAGGGGTGGCCGGAGCCGCGCTGGTGAGATACTCGCGCCTGGTGACGCTGTCGCATAGCGGACTCGCTGTCCTGTTCCTGCTGACGATGACCGGTTGTCTGCCGGGTGGACGAACGGGGCTGGAGGTCTGGGCGGTCGGCGACACCGACTTCCTGGGCGCCGACAGCGCCCCGCAGCTCGAATCCGAACTCTTCTCCGCGACGCGCAGCGAGATTCGCCTCGCGGCCGCCCTGAACGAGACCATCGCCTTCCAGCTCGCACTCCGCACCACGAGTCCGCCCGCCACCCCGCTGCTGGTCGAACTCACCGATCTCGCGGGCGACGCCGGCACGCTCTCCGCCGCCCAGCATGCCGCGTTCTTCCGAGTGCGCGCGGTGCGCCTGGAGCAGTTCCGGAGCTGGTACCCGGAGCACGTCGGCAGGCCGACGCTGCCGGTTGCCATTCCCGACGTGTTGGTTCCCTGGGCGCCGCGGAAGGAAGACGCCCTGCGGCTGAGCGGACGGGGGACGGAAACCGTCTGGATCGATTTCCACGTCCCGCCGACGGTCGACCCGGGCTGGTATGCGGGCCGGTTGACCGTCCGGTCGGCCACGGACCAGGTCGTCGTCACGCAACTGGCGCTGCGCCTGCACGTGCTGCCGGTGGCGTTGCCGGGTGCGCCGACCCTGCCCGTGCTGGCGCGGCTGGATCCGCGCGACCTGCTCACGGCCCACCTGAACTGGCCGCGCGAGCCGGCCGAGGAACTGCGGCTGCTGCCCGACGTGCCACAGCACCAGCCGGCGATCGCCCTGGTCCAGAGCGCCATGCGCCTGTTGCACAACCACGGCGTCAGCCCGCTGCTGTGGGCTTCGTTTCCCAAGTACCGGGCCGTCGGCGACCGCACAGTCGCAATCGACTGGGAACCGTATGACGCGCTCGTCGCGGAGTTCATCAGCGGCGAGAGCTACGCGGACCTGGTTCCCACGCCGTACTGGCCGCTGCCCGTTTCGCTCGATTATCCCAGCGCCGCACGCGAGGGCGGCCTGGACTCCCCTGCGTATGCGCGGCTGCTCGCGGCCTACCTGGCCGAGTGCCGCGAACACTTCCAGCAACGCAACTGGCTGGCCGGCGCCTTCGTGCGGCTGATTCCACCCGAGCCACTGACCGCGGGCAGCGTCGAGCGCGTGAAGCGAGCCGCGGCGATCATCCGGCAAAGCGAGACGGAGGTGCCGCTCGTGGCGCACCTGCCGGTCCGCTCCCTGCGCGGCCTGGGCTGGTACGAAGCGCCCGCCGTCGAGTCGCTCGACATTTCGATCTGGGCGCCCTCGGCGTTCGCCTTCGAGCCGGCGGCGATGCAGCAGGCGCGGGCGCTTGGGCGCGGCACCTGGATCCTGCCGGATGTACCGCCGTACAGCGGAACACTCGCGGTGGAGAGTCTGCCGACGGACGCGCGCAGCCTCCCCTGGCTGGCACTGCGGTATGGTGCCGGCGCGCTGTGGCTCGAGTCGGCCGGCGAATTCGGCGCGGTGGACGACACGCCCATGCTGCGCTCCGGCGCGGGCGCACTGATCTACCCCGGCAGGCCGTTCGGCGTGGCCGATCAGCCGTTGCCCTCGATCCGGCTGAAACGCCTGCGGCGCGGCATCCAGGACCACGCGCTGCTTACGCTGATGCAGCGGCACCACGGCATGCAGGCGCTGGCGGGCACGCTCGCGGAGCACGTCGTACGTTGGGGCGGCACCGATGTCGCGCTCGAAAACCTGCTGAGCACGCGCCCGGCCGGCTGGCCC
>CAZVRR010000404.1:0-3001 GCA_964629745.1 uncultured Planctomycetales bacterium
ACGCCGGGGCGGCCGGGCCAATGCGGATGCCCTTCACGCCGAGATGGAGGAGGGTGAGGAGCACCGCGACCGCCTTCTGCTCGAACCAGGAGAGCACGATCGTCAGCGGCAGATCGTTCACGCCGCAATTCAGGGCCTTGGCCAGCCCGACGGCCACCTGGATCGCCCCGAAACTGTCGTTGCACTGCCCCATGTCGAGCAAGCGCGGCACCTCGCCGCTGCCATTCAGCCGGATGCTCCCGTAGTCGTGATCGCGCAGCCGGTACTTTCCACAGCCGAGCGTCAGGACGAGCGTGTCCGGCGGCGTCAGGCGCGCGTACTCGGTGAAGTAGTTGCGCCCGAGTTCGGCTCCGTCGCAGCCGCCGATCAGGAAGACGCGGCGCAGGCGGCCGGACTTGGCGGCCGCGACGATCGAATCGGCCAGCCCCAGCAGCACCGAGTGGTGGAACCCGATGGTGCTTTCCCGCACGCAGTGTTCGGGGAGCGGGCGACTGTGCAGGGCGGCGTCGATGACGGGCGTGAAGTCGTCGCCACTCAAGCGCCGGCCGCCCGGCACCGCCGTCACGCGCGTCGTGAACAGGCGGTCGCGATACTCCTCTGGCGGGATCAGGACGCAATTCGTCGTTCCCAGGATCGGGCCGTGGAAGGCGGCGAAATCCGTGAACTGGTTCTGCCAGGCGCCGCCGAAGTGCCCGGCGAGGTGCGGATGCCGCCGCAACTCGGGATACATGTGGGCCGGCAGCATTTCGCCGTGGGTATAGACGTTGACGCCGCGTCCGGCCGTCTGCGCGAGCAGGTTGGCGAGGTCGAGCAGGTCGTGGCCGGTCACGAGGATGCCGGGCCCGGCGCGGGTGCCCTCGAACACCTTGGTCGGCGCCGGCTGGCCGAAGCGGCGCGTATGGCCCGCATCGAGCAGTTCCATGACGCGCAGGTTTTTGCGGCCGCATTCCAGGACCAGCTCGAACAGGCTGTCCAGGTCGAAGTTCACGTTCGTCATGGTCGCGAACAGCGCTTCCTCGATGAAGGCGCTGACCGACTCGTCCGACATGCCCAGCCGGCGGGCATGGTGCGCGTAGGCGGCCATTCCCTTCACGCCGTAGAGCAGCGTTTCCTGCAACGCCTGTACGTCGGGGCTCTTCCCGCAGCGCCCGTACTCGTTGCAGCCGATCCCGCGAAACGTCTGTTCGCACTGATTACAGAACATCCAACTCTCCTGAAAATGCTCGGCGCGTCAGGCGCTGGCGCGACACTCGTCGGACCGCGACGGGTGGGTGCGGCGCGCCAGCACGGCGCCCTGGATTCCAATGACGATTTCGTTCACCGGCAGCGCGCTGCCCGCCAGGTCGCGGGCGGCGACCACCGCCTGCACGATGCCCATGCAGCAGGGGACTTCCATGCGCGCGACGGTCAACTCCGCAGGCGCATTCTCGCGGATCATCTGCGCGAGCTTCTCGACGTAGCCGCGCGTGTCATCGAGCTTGGGACAGGCGATCACCACGCTGCGGCCGGCGAGCAGTTCGCCGTGAAATCCCGCGTAGGCCACCGGTACGCAGTCGGCCGCCACCAGCAACGCGGCGCCGCGCAGACAGGGCGACTGCGGCGACAACAGCCGTAATTGTACCGGCCAGTGTGTCAGCGCGGAGGTGGGTGCGCTTGCACTGCACGGAGTTGACGCGGCGCGGGCTGCCGAAGCGCCGAACTGCATCTGGCGCGCCCCGGGGCAACCGGCGTGTACGGGGGTCGATGCGGCGCCCGGGGCGAGCCGCGCGCCCGCGACGGCGGCTTCGTCGAACGCTTCCGCCTCGCGGCGCACGATGCGCAGCGCGCCGCGCGGGCAGTGACCCAGGCACGCGCCCATGCCGTCACACAGCCGGTCGGACATCAGCCGGGCCTTGCCGTTGACGATCCGCAGGGCGCCCTCTTCGCACGCCGGCACGCACAGTCCGCACCCGTCGCACAGGGCTTCATCGATGATGATCACATCGCGCTGCATCGCCGCATCCTTTCGCGTGGCGCCGCCGGGGGCTTGCCACTGCGGGGGAAGTATCGGAGAATCCGCCCAAGGCAGCCTTGATCTGCATCAAGCGAGCGATTTTTTCCTGGCCGGCAGGTTGGCGATGGACGCGGCGACGGTGGACATCCTGCGCAAGTGCGGACTATTCCGCGGGTTAAGCGGAGACTCCCTGGAGCGGCTGGCCGGCCTGGCGCGGCGCGTGAGTTTCGCCAAGGGCACGCAGATTCTCCGGCAGGGCGACGAGCCGCCGGGGATTTACTGCGTGGGCGCGGGCCTGGTGCGGGTGTACAAGCTGGCGCCCAGCGGCAAGGACCACGTCCTGCATTTTGCCGGCCCGGGCACCACGTTCGCCGAGGTGGCGGTGATTGCGCGCTTCCGCGCGCCGGCCAATGCCGAGGCGCTGGAAGAGACCGTGTGCGTGCTGGTGCCGGCGGACCCGTTGCGCCGGCTGCTGGAAGCGAGCCACGAACTGTGCTTGCAGTTGCTGCTGGGCATGGGGCTGTGGGTGCGGCAACTGCTCGGGCTGCTCGAGGACGTCGTGCTGCGCGACGCGACCGGCCGCGTGGCAGGCTACCTGCTGCGCGTCGCCGGCCCCGGAGCGGCGGCATTCGCCCTCCCCACGCTGAAGAAGGACCTGGCCAGTCATCTGAACCTGACCAGCGAGACGCTCTCGCGCACGCTGCGGCGCCTGGCGGAACTGGACCTGATTGACATGCCCGATGCGCAGCGCGTCTCGCTGCGCAATCGCGCCGCGCTCGCCGACATCGCCGCCGGCGTGCTGCCCGATGAATTCGCATAGACGCTTTCGCGCCTCTGCCGGGGGTCAGCCCCGCTGTGCGCCCAGCAGGTGCAGGAGATTCGGCCGCTCGATGAAGGTGTTTTCGCCGTGGCCGACGACGGGGCGTGGGGCCGTGCGGCAGACCGGGCCGAACTGGGCGTGCAATACGCGGGGGTCCGGGTGGAACACCAGCGCCGCAGTCACAGTCT
>CAZVRR010000405.1:0-2978 GCA_964629745.1 uncultured Planctomycetales bacterium
CGCCCGCGGCATGGCGCAGGTGATCGCCCGAACGCCGGAGAACCAGACCGCCCAACTGCTGCACGCGCAGGCGCTGGCCTCCGGCGGCGACAACGAGGCGGCGCAGGTCGCGCTCGAAAGCTACCACGAGAGCGACGCCGGCCGGTCGAGCCTGCCGGTCATCCTGGCGCTGGGTGAGCTGGCGCTGACGACCGGCGACGTTGCCGCGGCGCAGCGCTGGCTCGACGCCGCGACCGAGCTGGATGCCGGGCACGCCGCCGTCGCGCGGGCGCGCCTGCGGCTGCTCGCGGCACAGAAGGACTTCGACGCGCTGGCACGGTTCGCACGCGAGCTGGCGGGCCGCAGCGAAGAGTGGGTGCCCGAGGCCTTGATCACGGCCTCGCTCGCCCTAGCCGAGGCGCCCGCCCAGCGCGGCGTCGGCCTCGAACTCTGCCGGCAGGCGGCGACGCTCGCACCGAACCGGGCGGCATGCCACCTGGCACTAGGCGACCAGCTGTACCAGGCGGGCGATGCGCCGGGTGCGGAGCAGGCGTACCGGCGGGCTGCGCAGCTCAGTCCGACGAATCCTGACGCGCTGAACAACCTGGCGTGGGTGCTGGCTGAACGCGAGGGCGGCAGCAGCGAGGCGCTCGAGCTGGCGCGGAAGGCCGTCGCGCTGCGGCCCGACGAAGCGAACCTGCGCGACACGCTCGCCTGGGTGCTGCGCCGCCGGCCCGATGGCCTGGCGCAGGCGCGCGACGAATACCAGCAGGTTCTCACGCTCGCCCCCGCCGGCTCGCCGTTGCGAACGCAGGCCCTGCGGCACCTGGCCCAGGTCTGTGTCCAGCTCAACGACTACCGGCCGGTCGCGGACTACGTGAAGGAAGCGCTGGCCGCGGATGACCAGCAGAAGGTTTTCACGCCCGCGCAGCGCAGCGAGCTGGAGCAATTGCTGCAGACGGCGCAGGCGCGGAATGAGTAGAGGGATGGAGGGACAGAGGGACACAGGGACATAGGCTGTGGCTCCGGTTTCCAACCGGAGTACGGGAAACGTCCATCGGCTCGCGCCTGATGGCTCTGTTGGCAGCCCTCCCTTGAAGCGGAGCCACAACCTGTGTCCCTGTGTCCCTCAGTCCCTATGTCCCTTCTTCCCATGTGGCTCCGGTTTCCAACCGGAGGACGGCTCTGTAGGCGGCCCTTCCTGTGTCCCTTCGTCCCTATGTCCCTGTGTCCCTCGGCCTTGATCCCTTGATCCCTTCTTTTAACTACCCACTCCGGAGAGCGGCGATGCAAGTAGATCTGGTGCATGCCGAAACCTTGTTCCAGCGTCCGCACCTCGGTGTATTCAACCGAGCGGCAGGACCGTCATGCGCGTTGCGCAACGCCGCGAACCTGTTCGCGGTGCTGCTGCTTTTCACTGGCTGCAAGCACGACCTGCGCATCAGCGTCGATCAACTGGCGGAAGCCGAGCAGGTGGTCGAGACGCAGCCCGCGCCGGTCGATCCGCAGAACCTGGCACTGGCAGAAATCAAGCCGTATCACGTTACCGCCGGCGACATTCTGTCCATCCGGCTGCTGGGCCTGACCGAAGACCACTACACGCCGACGATGCTCGAGCTGCGCGTGCACGAGGACGGCACGATCGTGCCGCCGATCGTGGGCCCGGTCGCGGTCGCCGGGATGACGCTCAACCAGGCCGAGCAGGCGATCATGGCGGCGCACGTGCCGCGGGTCACGAACGACCTGAGCGTTTTCGTGCGGCTGCTTGAGCCCGAGACCACGACGGTCCTCGTCCTCGGCTCCGTCTCGATGCCCGGGCTGGTTCGCCTGCGCGACAACGAACGCAACGTGCTGTACGCCGTCGCGCAGGCCGGTGGGTACGGCTCGGCGGGCACGGAGGGCGGCTTCGGCCACACGCTGTCATCGCGGGTCCGCGTCAAGCCGGTCGATCCGAGCCAGCCGGAAACGGTGTACGACCTAGCCGACGCGAACGACGTCCGCCGGGCGCTGCTCGCCCCGCCCCTGGCGTCGGGCGACATCGTGAACGTCGACGCCGACAACAGCATGATCTACGTGACCGGGCTCGTGAACGCCCCCGGCCCCGTCGTGATCCCGCCGTCCAGCACGCTGTCGGTGCTGCGGGCCATCGCGGCCGCCGGCGGGCTGCGCGAGTACGTCGACTTCAAGGAGGCCACGCTGATCCGCGAGCTGCCCGACGGCAACGACGCGCACGTGAAGCTCGACCTGAAGGGGATGCTCGCCGGCCGCCTGCCGGACGTGGCCCTGCGCGGCGGCGACATCCTCTACGTGCCCGGCAACGCCGACACGTTCGTCCAGGAGTGGTTCCTGCGGAACATGATTCCCGGCCCGTTCAACGTGAGCCTGCACTATGATCCGCTGGCCCAGTACAACGCGAACCGCGCGATCGATCAGCAGGGCGTGAGCGACAACCTCGCACAGGCCATTCGTGCCTCACTCGCGACAAGCAGTCCCGACGCCTTTGTCCCACCCGTGACGCAGCCGTAGGGCGGCGGCTGCGCGGCGGGTCCATAAGGAGCATAGCCGTGAACGCAACCAAACTTGTCGGCGCCGCTGGTCTGGCCGTCTTCCTCCTGGCCGGCTGCCCGATCAACGATCCCGTCTTCCAGGAAGGCTACGCGCGCGCCCGCGTCACGACGTCGCTGGGCGAGTTCGTCATCGAGCTGGACGAGGACGCGACGCCGGTCACGGTGGCGAACTTTCTCGCCTATGTCGACGAGGGCTTCTACGACGGCACGCTGATTCACCGCGTGATACCCGGATTCGTGATCCAGGGCGGCGGCTACACGGCGGACCTGGAGCCGAAGGAAACGCACGCCGCCATTGCCAACGAGTCCGCCCATGCGGCGCGCAACAGGCGCGGCACCATCGCGATGGCGCGCACCGACGACCCTGATTCGGCGACGTCGCAGTTCTACGTGAACCTTGCGGCCAATGCGTCGCTCGACGCGACGCTGACA
>CAZVRR010000406.1:0-2975 GCA_964629745.1 uncultured Planctomycetales bacterium
GCTGCGAGTGCTCCTGTCCCGCGACATCTACCCGAACGCGCACACGTTGCTGTACTGGCAGGGGGGCGTCGACATCATCGACTTCATGGGCGAGGTAGACGGGCTGCTGCTCTTTTCACCGCTGGCAGCGAGCTACCCGTATGCGACGCAGCTCGATGAAAAACTGGATGCCATCGAGAGCAATCTCGAGGACGCGATCGAGGCGGGACAGGCGGGCGGGCTGGCGGTGTACGTGGCCACCTACTTCTCGCTACGGGAAAGCATGACGCGATGCGAGCAGTTGCCGCTCGATATCATGCTGCCCGGCCAGGCACGCAACGCCAACGGCTACGTGGCGCTGCTCAACGAACGCATCCGCGCGGCCGCCGGGCGACGCGGGGCGCGCCTGGTCGATATTGCGGCGGCGGATGCGGAGCTCCAGGCCGACGATGCGAATTTCGTAAACTGCAATCACCTGAGCGAGCAGGGCAACGCGATCGTCGCGCAGCGGTTCGCCGAGGCCCTGGAGTGAGCGGGGTTACTCCCGCGCTCCCGGCCCGGACGCATCGAACAGCGGGGAGATGTCTTCGTAGGACAGCCGGCCGGCCACCAGCCGCGCAGCGGACGTGTAGGGGTGTTCCTGCGTCGAATTCGCGTCCAGGATGTGCAGGACCCGCACGCCCGTGGCTTTCAGGTAATCCGCGATCAGCGAACGGTGGCAGCGCCACCAGACTGCCTCCGCGCACATGACAGCCGTCCGACCCGCGCGTGCCAGCTCGAGCAGGCGCGCCACGCCCACGTGAAACGGCTGCGTCTCCATGTAGTCGGCATAGCCGCGGAACGAGGCATTGCGCCAGGCCAGGTTGTGCGAGTCGGGGCGCGGTGTTCGGCGGCCGCCCAGCTCGAGCAGGTGTACATAGCGGATGTGCGCCGGCGCCAACGCCGCGCGCAACGCGTCCTGGTTGAACGCGGGAACGCGCCGGGAACCGGGGTAATGCCGCACGTCGACGAGGATTTCAACCTGGTGCTGGCGCAGCAGGCCGATGAACTTCTCGCTGCTGCGTGTCGAGTGCCCGATGGTCCAGAGTACGGGCGGGTCACAGGACATGCGGTGCGCCTAAGCCGGCGGGTGACGTTCAATCTCGGCGATGGTATCCACGGCGAGCAGGGAGTGGGCGTACGCGCCGCCGGCACGCATCTCGGCCGCGACCCAGACGGCCTCCATGATCTCCGCGGGCGAAGCACCGTGTTGCAGCGCCGCCTTCGTGTGCCCGCGGATGCAATAGGGGCATTGCGTCACGTGCGCTACCGCGACCGCAATGAGCTGCTTGGTCCGGGCCGGCACGGCCCCGTCGGCGAATACGCTCTTGCTGAACGCTTTGAACGCCTCGGCCGGGCCGGGGGCCAGGTTCGTCCGGCGCTGCGTCAGTTCCCGGGTGACGGCGGGATACGTGTCCTGCTGCTCCGACATCGGCGTTCCTCCGCTTTCTGCGCCCGGGACCGCCACGTTCCGGCGGCCGCGGCTGGTTAGCGTTCCGATTCCGTGCGCCCCGGGTCATGAATGGGAGCGAGGCCGCGGCGCCGGGCCATTTCCCGGCCAAGCTCCGCGAGCTGGTTCGGGCTGAGCACCGTGCCCGCCAGCGGGAAGACTTCGCGCTCTTCGACCTGAATGTGCCGGGTGTAGATCCCCCGCAAGGTGGCGAGGGCGCGCTCCAGCTCACCCTCGTCCGGTCCGGGCAGGGGACCTGATTCCAGCCACCGGCGGAACAGGCTGTCCACCTGGCCGTGCAGCGTGTCGGCGACCTCGTGCTCGGCTTCGAGTTCGGCCAGCTTTTGCAGGGCAGCCCCCGTCGCGGCTGCCCCCTGCCCGCGCAGCCGCGGAAACAGCGACTGCTCCTCGTCCTCGGTATGCCGAGGTGCGGCGGAAGTGAAGTACTTCAGCGCGGCCTCAACTGCCGAGCGCGGCTCGCCGCTCAATGCGCCACCACGGCACGCCTGGTGCACTTTCACGAGCAGGCCGAGGAAATGCTCGATGCGGCGATGGCAGTCGCACAGCAAGCCGAGCGGCTGGTCAAATCCGTGTTCCGCTTGCGCACCCAGCTTTACCGGCACGGTCGCACCTCGTCTGGCGGAAGTCGCCTGAAGAGGATATTCACGCGAAAGCGGCCGGCCACCTTGGCGTGGCCGGGTGCGCGATTGCATCCGCGCAACGTCTTCGCGGTCGATGCATTGCGCGTGAATTTCGGCCGCCGCGTTGCCAGCGGCGAACCACCGCCGGCTTGACGCGCGCCCGTCTTTGCGCTGGAATGCCCCGTCCCGGCAGGCGGTTCGTCCCAGTGTGTCGCGCGGACGCGGGACGGCCGCGATTCCCGCCCAGGACCGCAGCGTGATGGCCAGCTTACGCGAGATGCTGTACGGCTGGTGGTATGCCCATCCGCCGGGATTCCGCCGCCGGCGTTTCCGCAACTGGTTCTTCCTGGGCCTGCTGTACAGCGGATACTACCTGTGCCGCTACAACCTGGGGATCGTGGCCCCGGAACTCATGGACGAGTTCCAGTTCGAGAAGAAGCAGTACGGGCAGATCAGCACGGCGCGCGACATGGGGTACGCGGGCGGGCAGTTCATCAACGGCTTGTTCACCGACGGGCTGGGCGGCAAGCAGGCCATGGCGATCGGGGCGATCGGGACCATCGTCCTGAACCTGCTGTTCGGCCTCACCTCCATGTCGGGAATCTCCTGGCTGCTGCTCGCCTTCGTGGGCATTCGCCTGCTGGACGGCTATGCGCAGGCGTTCGGCGCCCCCGGCATGATTAAGGTCAAGACATCCTGGTTCGAGCGCCGCGAACGCGGCCGATTCTCGGGCATCTTCGGCATCATGATCCAGCTCGGGCAGATCGGCGCCGGCGCGCTCGGCGGACTCCTGCTCGTCGGGTTCGCCGTGCCGCAGCTGGGCATCGCCGTGGAGCGGCTGCATTGGCGCTGGATGTTCTTCGTGC
>CAZVRR010000407.1:0-2974 GCA_964629745.1 uncultured Planctomycetales bacterium
GCATGGTGTGCGAGTTTCCGCCTGGCCTCCGCACGGCGCTTCGCGAGGGCCCGTGATCCTGTTCGTTCCCGGGTCATGAGAAACTCCGCTACAATGCGCACTGCGGGCGAGCCGATCAGGTCCGCCCTGATCGCTGTGGCAGCGGACAGGTACTCGCTTGCCGGTCCGCTGCCGCCCGCGACTTCCCCTTTGTCGACGTCTGGTCCCCTGGATCCTCCGTCAAGGACGGACCGCTCAGCTCGAGGATGAGCAGGTTGTCTTTCGTCTTGAGCTGGTATCGCCCCACACACGCGCTCGGCTCCAATCCGAGCTTTCGAATCGCTCGGCCGAGCTGCAGGCTGCGCCGGCCGTTATCCCTATGCCCGCCCTTGTGCGTCTCGCTCACGGTCACGGCCAGGTCCTGTTCGCCGTCGTCTGCGCAGCAGCGCAGTGCAATCCGCAGCGTGGCGCAGTCAATCAGCACCATCGCCGAACCGTTGATCTGCACGAGTGAAAGGTCTTCCTGGCGTGCCAACAGCCGGCCATTCTTGTCGAGCGTCACCTGGCCTTCGCCCAACCCGTCGCGGGGTCGGAACTGGCCACGCGGGACTACTTCAAACGCCATAGCGTGTCCTCGGTTCTTTGGCTGGTACGGACTGCCGCAGTGAAGCGCGCCGCCGCGGCCGCTCGCCCGGCGCGGCGACATGCTGTCTTGCGATACTCGGCGACTGCCCTCTGATGGCTGGTTCGCGACCAGCCGGCGCCCCCGCCGGCCACTCGCCGCGGGGAAGTTCGTGTCTCCGCAGGTCGCGCGGCTTGTCGGCGAGAGGCCAGTGGCAAACCCTGTGTAAAATTTACACAGGGTAGGAACCCACTCTGCCGCGAGCTCGTCCACGTGAGTGGCGCGCGCTCGCCCGCGCGCCGCCCAGCAGTACGCACCTCGCCTGGCGCTGACCACCCTCTGTTCGACCGGGGCGCCCGGCCCGCGTCGCGGCTCACGCCGGCCGCGAATCATCGATTCGTTCCTCGCGCGTCCACGTCGGAACGCACGCCAATCGCCGCCAGACGATTCCCCCACCCCGTAACCCCACCCCACTGCGCTGAACACCGCCTGCGGCGCCGTAGGCCGATTCTTGGCCGCATTACGCGAGTCGTTCAGGCTTCGGAGATCCACAGCGGCGTCCATGCCTTCACCCACCCCTGTGCTCAGTTCTCACTCAGCCCGGCAAAAAGATGCGGGTTCCGCTTCAACGTCTCGCGGTGCCGGGCCACGCGCACCTGCAGCGTCCGCAGCACGGGCCAGCTCCGCCCCTGCGCCGTCGCGATCGCCCGGAGCTCCTTATCCGCGGCCGCCACGCTTTCGCCCGCCGCCACAGCCTCCAGCAGCCGACCGAAGAGCACCGGATCCGCGGGCCTCATGCCAGGCCGGCGGCCGCGCCCATCCACCAGGCCGTCCGCGCCGAGCTGCAAAAACCGAGACTCCCAGCGGCGTAACGCCGCCATGCTCATCCGGATTCCACGCTGCGCCAGCTTCCGTTGCCAGACCCCGCGCGTCGGCGCCGCCGGCAATCCGCGCCCCCACCAGCGCCGATTCGTGTTTCGCCAGGCTGCGCGGCGTGCTTCCGTCTGCTCGATGAAATCGAAGAATCCGCACACTGCCCGCAGCCGCTCGCGCGCCAATTGCTCGCGGCGCGGCGTCAGCCGCGGACGCTTTACCATGCCGACTTGTACGTTGCCGCTCATATTCGCGCCCTATTCAGCCGCAGCGCTGTCTCGACGTCGCCCGCAGTGATGCCCGCCGCTTCCGGCCCCGCCACGAGCTGGGCGATCCGGGCGGTATCCAGGGCCCGCCGCAGCAGGCCCGCACTGAAGTTCGCCAGTCGGTGCAGTGTCGCAACCGCCGCGGCGTCAGCCCGGATCTGCAGGATCCCGAGAATCGCCTTGAGCTCAGCCGTGCTCAGCCAGGCCCGCCGGTTGCCTTCCTGGTCCGGCGCCATCAGCTCGTGCCAGATCGAGACCCGCGCGCTGATCCGTGCCAGCAACGGGGCGAGCAGCGGATCGTCCGAATCGTCCGCGAAGCGCTGCAGCACGCGGGTTCCGATCAGGAGCACGCCCACCCCGGACTCATCGAAGACCGACCGCACCGCCTCAATGGCGGACGTCGAGAGCGACTGTGCTTCGTCCAAGATCAGCAGCGCGGCCTTTGCGACGCGCAGCCCTTCGATTCCAAGCTTGATGCTGACCGGCCGCCCCGCCGGTCCGATGCCCGCCGCTTCACCGATCAGCCGCAGGACACCCTTCGCACTGCGCCCGTCCGTGCCGACGCGCACGACCAGCGTTCCGGGAATCGCCTCACGCACGGCCGTCCGTGCCGCGTGGCTCTTGCCGCAGCCGGACGGGCCCGACGCCAACGCGACAACGCGCGCCCGCTGTGCCGTTCGCGCCGCACCCAGGATGATCTTGTCGACGGCCGTCCGCACCGCTGGCTGCGGTTGCACCTGGTGTGCAGTTGCGTTGGCCACGTCGACCGCCCTGCGAAGCAGCGTCGACCGCTGTTCGACCGGCAGCTTTTCCGGCTTCGTAAGCAGCAGATCCAGGACGCTGGGTCGCACTTCGAGCAGCTTCGCGAGCCGCGCAGCGCTCAACCCGCCGGCCTGCACGTACTGCCGCACAAGATTCAGGGCCCCCGGCTCATCGGCCAGCGGCTCACCGCCGGGCACGACGCGCAAGGCGGCCTGCAGTTCGTTCGACTCGTGGCACCGATCCCACGCTTCGGCAAAGGTGGCCGTCGTCATGCAACGGGCCTCCGGCGCAGCGCTGTCGTCCCTGCCAAGCGCCGCGCCCCCGAGACCCACCCGCGCATCCTGCACGGGCCAGAAAGAGAGAATCGCGATAAGGAGCCGTCCCATCATTCGGTGGCTCCTTCTGGGTCCTGTGGACCAGCCGGGGTGCGTGGCTCCGACCTGGTCACGGGCACTCCGACGTTTTCGAATGC
>CAZVRR010000408.1:0-2900 GCA_964629745.1 uncultured Planctomycetales bacterium
TCGTCGCCGATGATCCGCTTCGTCCTCGGCATGTTCGCGATGATCGGCGCGCTGATCTTCCTCGGCTGCCCATGGCGGGCCGTGCTGCGCCTGGCGGGCGGCGACTGGAACGCCATCCTCGGCGTGGTCGGCCTGGCAACCGGCATCGGCGCGGGCGTGATGTTCCTGCGCGGCGGATTCAGCCTCGGCCGCTCCTACCCCGGCCGCGCGCTCGCCGGCCTGGCCATGCCACTCGTGATGGCCGCCCTGCTCGGCCTGGCGCTGTGGTACCCGCAGTTCGGCGAGCCCGGGAAGGCCCCGCTGTTCAGAAGCGCCGCCGGGCCGGGCGCGAAATCTGCCCCGGTCCTCCTGTCGCTCGGCGCCGGGCTGCTGATCGGATTCCTCGCGCAGCGCACCCGCTTCTGCACCGTCGGGGCCCTGCGCGACGTCATCCTCATGCGCGATGCGCACCTGCTCCGCGGCGTGCTGGCCTTCCTGGGCGCGGCGTTCGTGGCGAACCTGCTCTTCGGTCAGTTCAAGCCCGGTTTCACGCTCGGCACGGGGCCGGACGGTAAGGTGATTCCCCAATTCGCCGCCCACTCAGTGCACTGGCTGAATTTCGCGGGCATGCTGCTCGCCGGACTGTCCTTCACGCTGGCCGGCGGCTGCCCCGGCCGCCAGGTATTCCTGGCCGGCGAGGGCGACGGCGACGCGGGAATCTTTGTCCTCGGCATGCTGACCGGGGCCGCGTTTTCGCACAACTTCATGCTGGCCGGTGCGGCGAAGTACGCCCCGCATGCCGTCGTCATCGGCCTGATCGTGGTGGGCGCGATCGGACTGCTCGGCCGTGAGAGTTTCGCAACCAAAGAGGTGAAGCAATGGGCACCAGCCTAGACGCACGTGGCCTTTCCTGTCCGCAGCCCGCGGTTCTGACGCGCGCGGCACTCGTGAAAGCCGGTTCCGGCGAGGTGGCCGTGCTCGTGGACGGGCAGGACCAGGTCGAGAACTGCTCGCGCACGGGCGAGCGGCTCGGCTGGCAGGTCACGTGCAACGAGCAGGCTGGCGTATTCACCTTGACGTTCCGCAAGCAGCACGCGTGACCCGGCCACTTACCTATCTCGATAACGCGGCCACGAGCTGGCCCAAGCCCGACGAAGTCGCGGCGGCCATGATGCGCTACCTGCGCGACGTCGGCGCCAGCCCCGGCCGCAGCGCGCACCGCCTGGCCAATGCCGCCGAGCACATCCGGCTCGACGCGCGCGAAGCCGTGGCCGAGCTGATCGGGCTGCGCGACCCGTTGCGGGTGATCTTCACCGGCAACGCGACCACCGCCCTGAACCTCGTGCTCTTCGGCCTGCTCGAGCCGGGCACCCACGTCGTGACGAGCGCGATCGAGCACAACGCCGTCATGCGTCCGCTGCGCGCGCTGGAGAGCCGAGGCGTCGGCGTGACCGTGGTGCCCTGCGGCCCGGACGGAGCGCTGCGCGCCGCCGATGTCGAAGCCGCACTGCGCCGCGAGACGCGACTGATCGTGATGAACCACGCCTCCAACGTGTGCGGCACGGTCCTGCCGGTGCGCGAGATCGGCGTCATCGCGCGGCGTCACGGCGTGCCGTTGCTGGTGGACGCGGCGCAGACCGTGGGCGTCTGGCCGCTCGATCTCGGAGCGGATCATATCGACCTGCTGGCCTTTACCGGGCACAAGGGGCTGCTGGGTCCGCCTGGCGTCGGGGGCCTGGCATTCGGCGAACGATTCGACGTCGCCCGGCTGCCGCCCCTTGTACACGGCGGGACCGGCAGCCGCTCGGAGCACGAGGTCCAGCCGGAGTTCCTGCCGGACAAGTACGAGGCCGGGACCCCCAACGCCGTCGGGCTGGCGGGCCTCGCGGCCGGCGCGCGGCATGTGCTCCAGCGGGGGATCGCGGACATCAGGCGCCACGAGCAGGCGCTAACGAAGCTGCTGCTGGAAGGGCTGGCCGGCCTTCCGGGCGTGACAGTGCAGGGGACGCGCGAGGCCGCGCGGCAGACGGCGGTCGTCTCCTTCACGGTCGCCGGGTGCAGCGCGTCACACATCGCCGCGCAACTGGACGAGGAATTCGGAGTTCTGTGCCGGCCCGGACTGCACTGCGCGCCCCAGGCCCATCGCACGCTGGGCACGCTGCCGGGCGGCACGGTCCGCTTTTCGCCCGGGCTCTTCACCACCGAGGCTGATATCGGTTACGCGCTGGACGGGTTGCGGCGCCTCGCGGCGGAGGCGCGCGGATGAGCGCGCCGTACATGGTCCTGCTGGTCCCCACCACTTCTCATGCGATCCGCGGTGAACGCGTGCTGCGGAAGGCGGGCTTGGACGTCAAACTGATCCCCACGCCACGGCACCTGAGCAGCGACTGCGGTTCCGCGCTCCGGCTGCCGGCATCCGAGCGCTCAGCGGCCGTGGCGGCGCTGGAAGCCGCGGGCGTATCGATCGACGGCATCGAACCGCTCGTGGGCGACTAACAACGTCCTGATTGCACGAATCTCGTTGTTGGCCTTTGGTCCCACACGGCAGCTTCTCGTCCTCGCTACACTGGAACGGGCCGACATTTCGGGATTGGAGCAATTTATGTTTCGTCGAGTTATGGCGGGGGGGATTCTGGTCCTGTTGGCGAAACTCGCGCTGGTTAATGCAGCGCACGCGCAGGGGTCGCCCGACTTGCTATGGCTGGGTGGCGGACACATCGGCGTGATCTCGGTGGCGGTTTCGCCCGATGGGGTGATCCTCGCGACCGCTTCGGCGACCGATAACACCGTCAAGCTCTGGACGGTGGCAACCGCGCGCCTCGTCCGCACCATCGGTGCAGGCTACGCCGCAATCAACTCCGTCGCCTGGTCGCCCGACGGCGCGGAACTCGCCAGCGGAGGCGCGTGGATTCCGGGCCTGG
>CAZVRR010000409.1:0-2885 GCA_964629745.1 uncultured Planctomycetales bacterium
CGGCCATGCGCTCTTCATCCTTGCTCTTAATACCGGCAATATACACCGGCGCGCGGCTTTCCGGTCGGAGGCATTGGATTCGTCCGCCTCAACCGATAGCCGCCCGGCACCACTTCGCTTACACTGGCGCGCGGCCGATGACGATGCGCGTCCGCAGCGTACCCGGTGCAGCGCCGTGCCGCGCGTTTGCGCCGAACCGCCGGGGTGACCGAACGAAGGTCCGCACGTGGCAGGTGAAGCCGACAGCAGCCCGCGACCGCCGCGCGAGACGCCCGTCGTCCTGCTCGTGGACGACCAGGCGATTGTCGGGCATGCCGTGCGGCAGATGCTCGCTCCCGAGGGGGACATCGAGCTGCACTTCTGCCAGGAGCCGTTAAAGGCCATCCCGCTCGCCAACGAGCTGCAACCCACGGTCATCCTGCAGGACCTCGTGATGCCCGACGTCGACGGGCTCACGCTACTCAAGTTCTTCCGCGCCAACCCGGCCACGCGCGAGACGCCGATGATCGTTCTGTCCAGCCGGGAGGAGCCGGCGACCAAGGCACAGGCCTTCGCCCTCGGCGCGAACGACTACCTCGTCAAGCTGCCCGATCGCGTCGAACTCGTGGCGCGCATCCGGCATCACTCGCGCGGCTACATCGCCCAGCTCGAACGCAATGAAGCCTATCGCAAGCTCGCCGAAAGTGAGCGTCAGCTCGCGCAGGAAGTCGCCGAAGCGGCGAAGTACGTCCGGTCGCTGCTGCCCCCAGTGGTGACCGACGGTCCGGTCAAAATCGACTGGCGCTTCCTGCCATCCACACAGCTCGGCGGCGACGCCTTCGGCTACCAGTGGCTCGACCAGGATCACCTGGCGGTTTACCTGCTCGACGTGAGCGGACATGGCGTCGGCTCCTCCCTGCTGGCAGTCTCGGTCCTGAACTCGCTGTCCCACCAGGCCCTGCCGCAGACGGATTTCCTGGATCCGGCCGCCGTCATGGCCGGGCTCAATCCGATCTTCGAAATGAGCCGGCACGGCGGAAAGTTCTTCACGATCTGGTACGGCGTGTACGAACGTCCGACGCGCCGCCTGACGTACAGCGGCGGCGGGCATCCGCCGGCCCTGCTGTGGGGCGGCGGCGCAACTGCCGCCGGCGCGGTCAGGGAACTCACGCCGGACGGGCCGGCGATCGGCCTGCCCATTCCCATTCCGTTCCTGAACGCCAGTGTTGAGCTGCCGGCGACCGCCGAGCTGCTGCTCTACAGCGACGGCGCCGTCGAGTTGCCGCAGCCGGACGGGCAGATGGCAGACCAGGAGCACTTTTCCGCATTCGTCGCCGCCCAGCAAGGCCGGCAGGACCTTCTGGACTGCATTCTGGAGCGGGCGCGCATGTCGCGCGGCTTCGAGGCACCTCTGAACGACGACTGCAGCCTCGTTCACGTGCGGTTCTAGGTCGGCCCGTCGCCACCGCGCGGGCTGTAGCGGGCGCACCACTGCAAGGCGCCGGTCACGCGACCGGCTTGCGATACAGCATGGCCCGGCCGGCGTTGACACGCTCCAGGCGATAGCGGCTGCCATAGAGACTCTCCGCGGCGCCCAGGGCAATCCACCCGCCCGGGTGCAGCGCCCCGCACAAGCCGCGCAGGACGCGCTCGCGCGTCGTTTCGTCGAAGTAGATCAGCACGTTGCGACAGAGGATCAGGTCGAAGGCGCCCAGCGCAGCCGGCGGGTGCAGCAGGTCGAAGCGGCGGAACTGAACGAGCCGGCGGAGCGGCTCCTTGACGAGCCAGCACCGGCCGTGACGGGTGAAGTGCCGCTCCAGCAGCTCGACCGAAAGCCCGCGGTTCACGTGATTCTCGTCATAGCACCCGGTTTTCGCGAAGTCGAGCGCTTCGGCCGAGAGATCCGTGGCGAGAATCGTGAACGCGGTGTCGCCGGGCGCGGCGTCCGGACCGGGCGTGGGCAGGTCGCGGATCAGCATCGCGACGCTGTAGGGTTCCTGCCCCGTCGCACAGCCCGCCGACCAGATGCGGATCCGCTGCCGCTGCCCGCGCGAGCCGCGCAGCATTGCCACGCGTTCCGGCAGCACGTTCGCGCGCAGCGCGGCGAACAGCGAGTGGTCGCGGAAGAAGCTCGTTTCCTTGGTGGTGATGGCTTCAATGATCGCGTCGTGCAGTCGCGTCGCGCCGGGACCCTGCAGGCGCTCGAGCAGTTGCTCGAAGCTGGCCAGTCGCTCGCGCTGCACGAGGGGCGCCAGTCGATGCCGAACCAGGTAAGCCTTGTCCGACCCGAGCGACAGCCCGCACAATTCGCGAATCACGTCCGAGAGGCGCAGCAGGGTCGCGTGCCGCAGTTCCATGGCTCACCCCGCGCGCGCCCCCTGGATCACCGCGGCCGCCGCCGCAGCCATCTCCTGCAGATCCCGGATTTCGTCAACCACCCCCGCCTGCACCGCACTGCCGGGCATGCCCCATACCACGCTGCTGGCCTCATCCTGGGCGATGATGTACCCGCCGGCGCGGTGAATCGCTTTCAGCCCCGCCGTTCCGTCGCAGCCCATCCCCGTCAGAATCAGGGCCAGCACACCCCGGCCCAGCAGCGCGGCAGCCGAACGGAAGAGCACGTCCGCCGACGGGCGGCAGCCGTTCTCGGGCGGTGCGCTGCTCAGCCCGGCGACTGGGTTGCTGGAGGTGCCGCGCAGCACCAGGTGCCGGTCGCCGGGCGCAATGAAGATGTGCGCGCTCGTCAGTGCCGCACCGTCGCCGGCTTCCACCACCGTGCGCTGCGTCAGACGCGCCAGCGACTCAGCCAGCGAGCGCGTGAATTCGGGCGGCATGTGCTGCACGACGAGGATCGGCACGTCGACCCGCGCGCTCAATTCGGGCAGCAGCGCCGCCAGCGCACGTGG
>CAZVRR010000410.1:0-2866 GCA_964629745.1 uncultured Planctomycetales bacterium
GCGCGGCCCAGCGTGCGCGCGGCCGCGAGCTCAGCGGCGCGCGCCGCGGTCGCCGCGGCGAGCACGAGCACCAGCATCCAGCAGGCACTTCGCAACGGTTACCTCACCGGATCAGTCGCGCGAAGCCGAAAGCGGCATGATCGGCCAGGTCGAGGTCTTCATCAAAATCCACCTCGAGCGTCAGGTCGGTCACGCCGCGCACGTCGACCAACACCTCGCGGGGGGGCTCGGCGCCGCGGACGCCGCGTGCCTCCCACAGTACGCGGTCGTCGCCGAGCACACGCAGCGTCACGCAGCCGCGGCCGGCCGTCTCGTCGAGCACACCGGCGCGGGCGGCGAACTGCGCGAACGAGCCGTCCAGCCGGTACGTCAGCGTCGCACGGCTGTGCATGGCGATGCCGCGCACGAAGCGCTGTCCGCCCAGCTCGAGCGGGCGCCCCGTCAGGCTCTCGTCCACTCCGTAGGCCCAGTGCTTGTCGAAAAACGGCTCGAATTCGTAGCGTGCCGGCTTGAGATCCGACAGCAGGACCAGCCGCTCGCTCCGGCAATCGATGCGCTGAATCTGCGTCCAGGGTAACGCAAGTTCCTCCTCGAAAAACGGGCTGCGCAGACGGACCAGCGCGGCGGTTCCGCCGGTGATCTTGCCGCCCAGGATCGCGCCGTCGTGCAGGTGAACCGAACAGGAGGAACTTTGCGGCGCTGGACGCGCGAATCCCAGTCCGGCCAGGCGCGACCAGGGCAGGGCCACCTCGCGGCCGTTCCAGTCCATCAGCGCCTGTTCCGGGCCGACCGACCGGATGCGCCCCCGCAATACGGCCATGCGCTCGCCGCGCGCCGCCACCGCCACGTCCAGCAACTCACCGCCGCGGTCGGCGGAGTCGGCGAGCGCACGCAGCGCTTCGTCCAGTTCGCCTGCGGCCGCGGGATCGGCGGCCGGCACGCGGATGGACTGGATCGCCGTCAGCGGGACGTGCACCACGCGTCCGCCGCCAAGTGCCACGGTGAAGGCGCACTCTTCCGCTGCACTCACCGCACCTGCAAATTGCGAGCGATCCGCCAGCACGAACAGCAATGGTGCGGGCGCGACATTTGTATCGGGCGTTCCGGCCGCGGCGTCGCGCGGCTCGATGCTGAGCACGTCCGTCCAGGCGATCGCGAGCAGTCCCTCCGTCGTCTGCAGGGCCAGCTCGGGTGTGACCTGCACGAGCTGGCCGGACTGGACGCGACCGTCCAGCCGCACCAGTTCGACCGACACACCCGCCGGCGGCTCCGCGCCGATCGACGGCGGCGCGAGGTTCGCAAGCAGTGCGACCGTGATCCAGCCGACCGCGGGTCTCATTCTTCCTCCGCCAGCGAGCGATAGTACTGTTCGACGAGCTGCCGGTACCGCGAGGGGAAGCGCTCGCGCAGAGCGTCCAGCAGCTTTTCGCGTTCGGCGGGCGGCAGTTGCCCCCACATCTCGCCCGGGTCCGCCTGCGGCGCGCGGTGCAGCTCGCCGATCTGTCCCTGGCCGGACTCGGGCAGCACGGACTGTTCCGCACCTTGCCGCGGCATCTGCGGCACCGCCGAGCGACGCTGGGCGGAGGAACTCTGCTGTTGCTCCTGCTGCTCCGTCTCCTCGATGAGGCGATCGAGGAGCGTGATGATCTCGTCCTGGCGGCTGCGCAGGCGCGGCGTCGTATCCGATGCGTTCAGCCGGGCGGCGGAATATTCCATGACGGTGGCCACTTCGTCGAGCGTGCCGCGTTCGCGGCGCTCGAGCTCGAGCTGCAACTGCCGCATGCCGACCTGCACCGGCTCGGCGGCCTGCGGAAAGCGCGCCTGTAACTGTTTGAGCGTCTCCAGCGCGGCATCGAAGCGCAGGTTGCCCGCCTGGCAGTAGGCACGCAGGAAGGCCAGGTGCGCCGTGTAGGGTGTGTACGGCGCCAGTTCCGGAACCGCGCCGGCGGCGTCGAGTTCCGCCTCGGCCTCCTCCAGCAGGCCCTGCGCGACGCGGGCGCGGGCGGCAAAATACCGCGCATTCGCCGCGAGATACGGGTCCTCGTGCTGCTGCAATGGCGACAGCAACCGCGCCGCCTCGTCGTAGCGCTGCTCGTCGTATGCAGCGAGGCCCGCACGGTAATCCTCGTACAGCAGCGCGAGCGCGTCGGGCACAAAGCTCTCAGGTGCACTCGTGCGGTACGACTCCCAGGCCTCGGCCACCGCCGCCGCGGCGCCGGCCGGTGCGGACGCCAAGCCGCGCACGTGCGCCAGGAAACCCGTATTGAGCGCGTCCAGCGCGTCGCCGCTCTCCGCGGCGCGACCGACGGATCCTGCCGCGAACAGCACCAGGATGAATCGTGTACACCACCGCATGCTCAGTCCCGCTCGTGCATCTGGCGCGCCATGCGCACCAGCCGGCGCTGCCGCTCGGCGAGTTGGCCCAGCGCCTCCGCCGCGACCGGGCCGGCCGGAGCGGCCTCGAGAGCGCGGGTGCGCTCATTGATCCGCAATTGCGAAGATCGCAGCAGCTTCAGCTCGGCCGACGCCGGCAGCAGAGCCATGCTGCCCTCGCCGCCGGCCGCCCCTGGCGGGCGCATCATCTTCTCGGTTTCGGCCTGCCGGCGGAGTTGCACTGCGCCCACGATCTCCTCCAGGGCCGCAATGATCTGATCCAGGATGGCCTGCGTCGGCTCGGCGACGTCCGAGGCGTCGAGCCGGCCCGCGACGGTCTCCATGTCGAGACGCAACTGCTCGGCGAGTTCCGGCAGTATCACCGTAGTGCCTTCGCTCACCAGGATCCGCCCGACCGCTTCGCAGGCGGCGGCGGCGGCGTGCTGCTCTTGCGCGCTCTGGGCGAGTTGCAGTTGCTCGTTGCGCCCCCAGT
>CAZVRR010000411.1:0-2844 GCA_964629745.1 uncultured Planctomycetales bacterium
GTGGTGTAGAACGGTTCGAAGGCCCAGGCCCGCGTCTCCTCGTCCATGCCCTGGCCCGTGTCGCTCACCGCCAGGAGCACGTGCGGCCCGCTCTGTGCCTCGGGGTGGGCCGCGACATAGACTTCGTCGAGCTGGGCGTTGCAGGTCGCCACCGTGATCTGGCCGCCCGCGGGCATCGCGTCGCGTGCGTTCACGACCAGGTTCATCACGACCTGCTCGATCTGGCCGACGTCGGAAAAGACCGGCCAGAGGTCGGCCGGCAACTCGAGTTTCAGCTCGATGTCCTCGCGGACCAGCCGGTGCAGCATTTTCTCCGTGTCGCGCAGGACCGTGTTGAGATTGAGCACCTGCGGTCGTGCCATCTGGCGTTGCCCGAACGCGAGGAGCTGTCGCGTCAGGCGCGCCGCACGCTCGCTCGAACGCTCGATCTGCCCCAGGTACTCCAGCACCGGATCATCCGGCTGCACGCGACCGACCAGCGCCCCGCGCGCCAGTTCGGTGTTGGCCAGCACCGCCGTCAGGATGTTGTTGAAATCGTGCGATACGCCGCCGGCGAGCTGCCCCACGGCCTCCAGTTTCTGCGCCTGGCGCAGCCGCTCCTCGAGCCGCTTGCGCTCCGTCATATCCACGGCGGTCAGCACCATCCCCGCGGATGGATCGGCGCGATCGATGGCCGCCGCGCGGACCAGCACGTCGATCCACGTCCCGTCCTTGCGCTTCCAGCGCCGTTCCACCGGCCCCGAGGCGGCCCCGCCATCCACCGATTCCTCGGTCAGCAGCCCGTCCGCGGTCTCCTCCGCCGGTCCCAGGATGGAAACGTCCTGCCCCGTCAGCTCGTCGACGGAGTACCCGGTGATCAGGGCCAGGCGGTCGTTGATCCAGCCGAAGATCCGGTTGCGCAGCACGCCGAGTCCGATCGGCGCGGCCTGGAACAGGCTCGTCAGCGTGGCCTCGCTCCGGGCGCGGGCCTCCTCGGCCTTGCGGCGCTCGGTAATGTCGTTGAGCATGTGAATGGCGCCGACGTACTCGCCCGCGGGTCCGATCAGGGGACTGCCGGAAACGCTGCACCAGACGGTCGAGCCGTCCCGCCGCACGAACTGGCAGTCATACTGCGTGGCGGGGCCCGCGCGCCGCTGATCGAGAGCCGCGGCGAGCACCGGTCGACAGGCCGGGGCCACGTACTGCGCCACGGGCCGTCCGCGCAGCTCCGCCGGCGACCAGCCGAGCAGTTCGCTCAGCCGCTGGTTGACGAAGTCGAAGCGGCGCTCGGGGTTGATGATCGCGATCCCCTCGTACGCGGTTTCCACGATGCCCCGGTAGCGCGCTTCGCTTTCGCGCATGCGCTGGTGCGACCGTTCGATCGCGGCGGCCCGGTTGTAGCTCAGCGTGTAGACGAGGCCGGCGGTGATCAGCACGTACACCCAGCCCTTGAGCAACTGGATCTGTTCCACGAGCTGCCGGTCGCTCACCAGCGCGTACAGCAGCCGGTCGGTCAACAGAATCCACAGCACGCCGAACACCGCGTACGGCAGCGTAATCCGCAGTGCCGAGTACCGGGCCGCCAGCCCCGTGGCGGGCGGCGACGCGGAATCCGGCGGGCTGACGGGCACCGCGGAAGCAGGCTGGGAACCGGATGACTCGACCACGCTGTGACCCTTGCCGGAAGAAACGCCGGCGCGCTGCCGGACCGAAGCGCCGGCGGTGCGACCGCGCGAATTCTAGACGGGTCGGCCGCCGGGAACCATCCGCCGGTGCGTGCGGTCCCGGAAGGTCGCCCGGCGTCCGCGGGCTCGTGCTCCGCGGCGGCCCGCCCGGGCAGTACAATGCCGCCATGCGCCTGCTGCGAACACTGCTGTCGCTGGAGCTGCTGCGGCTGGGCCTGACCGACCTCCGCGCGCACAAGCTCCGCTCGCTCTTGACCGGGCTGGGGATGATCTTCGGCGTCGGGGCGGTGATCTGCATGTTGAGCATCGGCGAGGGGGCCTCGGCGGAGCAGCTCGAGAGCATCCGCCTGCTCGGCAGCCAGAACATCATCCTGCGCAGCGTGGAGCCCTCGGGCACGCAGCAGGTCAGCGAGGGCCAGACGCAGGTGCAGAAGTACGGGCTGCGCATGGACGACGTGCAGCGCCTGCGCGACCTGCCGCACGTGGCCGACATCGTCCTGATGCGCGAGGTGGCCGACGAGATCCGCCACGTCTCGCGCAAGATGGACGCGGTTGTGCTCGGCACCACCCACAACCTCTTTTCCGTCGTCAACGTGCGCATCCGGCGCGGGAGGCAGTTGTGCGACCTCGACGAACGGAATCACTCGAAGGTGTGCGTGATCGGCGCGCAAATCGCGCGCGAGCTCTTTGCCAACGAGGATGCCCTGGGCCAGACGCTCGACGTGATCAGTCGCTCCACTGGCCCGACGCCGTACGAAGTGATCGGCGTGCTCCAGGACGTGCAGACGGCGGGCACGCCGGCCAAGGGCCTCGGTGCGCGGGACATCAACCGTGACGTGTACCTTCCGCTCAGCACGGCGGATCTGCGCTACGGCGAGCTGAAGTTCAAGGGCCGCAGCGGCTCGCGCGAGATCAAGCAGGTGCAGTTTTCCGACGTGTACCTCAAGGTCGACAGCGAGGAGCACGTGCTCGCCGTCTCGAACATGGCGACGCGCGTGCTCCAGCATGGGCACCGCGCGGTCGATTACGCGGCGATGGTCCCGCTCGAGCTGCTCCAGCAGGCCGAACGCACCAAGCGGCTGTGGCAGATCGTGCTCGCCAGCATCGCCGGCATCTCGCTGCTCGTGGGCGGAATCGGCATCATGAATATCATGCTGGCCAGCGTGACGGAGCGCACGCG
>CAZVRR010000412.1:0-1362 GCA_964629745.1 uncultured Planctomycetales bacterium
TCTTCAGCTCGAGGATCTCGCCCTTCACGTCGACCGTGATCTTCTTCGACAGGTCCCCGTTGGCGACGGCGGTCGTCACCGTGGCGATGTTGCGCACCTGGGCCGTCAGGTTGCCGGCCATGCTGTTCACGCTGTCGGTCAGGTCTTTCCAGGTGCCCGCGACGCCCGGCACCTGCGCCTGCCCGCCGAGGTTGCCCTCGGTGCCGACCTCGCGGGCCACGCGTGTGACTTCGCTGGCGAACGAGCCGAGCTGCTCGACCATACGATTGATCGTGGTCGCCGTACGGAGAAACTCGCCCTGCAGCGGGCGGCCCTGCACCTCGAGGGCCATGTTCTGCGACAGGTCGCCCTTGGCCACGGCGCCGATTACGCGGGCCGTCTCGCTCGTGGGGTGCACCAGGTCGTCGATCAGCCCGTTTACGCAGTCGCAGGAGTCCTGCCACAGGCCTCCGACGTCGCCCAATGACATGCGCTGGCTGAGCCGACCCTCCTTGCCCACGACCCGGCTCAGCCGGGACAACTCGCTCGCCATGCGCTCGTTCAGCTCCATCACGTCGTTGAACGCATCCGCGACCTTGCCGGCCACCCCGGTCCATTCCACCGGCAGGCGGACCCCCGCAGTTCCCCGACGGACCGCCGACAGCGCGTGCAGAAGCGCCACCATTTCCTGCCCGCTCGTTGCGGGTTCTTGCAGTACAGCCATGCGATCCATTCAAGAGACCAAAAGAGGGATTCCAGCCGCGGCGCGCAGCAATCGCCGCCGCGCTGCGGAAAGCACCGCAGCGGCCCCGACCACGGTGCATCTCCTGACTTGTTTATACCGGCCTCGCGCGGGATAGAAATTAGCCCAAAGGCGTATGCCCCGGCGCGACGTGGCGGCCTGACCACGTTGTAGCGCGCCGGACTGTGCGGCGCTCCCGTGGCGCGGGATGATCACCTGCGGCCGAGCGCGGCCACCGGAGCCCACGCATGCGAACATTTCGCCAGGAATTGTGGATGGACGTGCCCGCTCGCCGGGGCTTTGTGAACCTCACGCCACAGGTGGAGCAGGCGGTGCGCGCCAGCGGCGTGCGCGAGGGGCTCGTACTCGTGAACGCGATGCACATCACGGCCAGCGTCTTCATCAACGACGACGAGCCCGGCCTGCACCACGATTACGAACGCTGGCTGGAAGGGCTCGCCCCGCACGAGCCGACCGGCCAGTACCGTCACAACCTCACGGGCGAAGACAATGCCGACGCACACCTGAAGCGGCAGGTGATGGGGCGCGAGGTCGTCGTCGCCATCACCGACGGCCGGCTCGATTTCGGGCCGTGGGAGCAGATCTTCTACGGGGAGTTCGACGGCCGGCGCCGCAAACGC
>CAZVRR010000412.1:1395-2817 GCA_964629745.1 uncultured Planctomycetales bacterium
AGATCATCGGCGAATAGCGCACCTGAGGTCGACGTGCCGCGCGGGGAGCGCTGCGCAGGGGGCGGCTCCGACCCGAGGCGTCCAGTCGCGGACGATTCAGATCGCCGCGATGCGCAGAGCCGTCGGATAGGTGTCGTTGGTCGACTGGTGCCGGTTCAGGTCATCGCTCGGGCTGACTGTCTCGTACTCCTCGGGCGGGGGATTCAGGCCTTTCAGGGCCCGGTTCGCCAGCAACTCGTTGATATTCGTATTCGTGGACGTGCCGGCCTCCCTTGGAGTGCATCGACGACGATATGGGGTACCAACCGCCCCTGGATCAGCGTGGCGCACGGCGAGCAGGAATTGCGGTGCCCCGAGACGCGTTGTACCCTGGGCGTACGCCTAAGGGAGTAGGCGCCTGCCCGGCGCGTCGAGCCCGCGCCTTGCGGAATCCGATGTACCCCAGATGAGCCAACCCCTCCTGACTGCGGCCACTCTCCATACGCCCACGGACATTACTATTTCGTCATCCACGTACTGCAACCCGATCGGGCCGGGCGCGGATCCCTGGGTCGTGCAGCACGAAGGACGCTACTACTCCTGCGAACCGGTGGCCGACTGTGCCATCGGGCTTTGGACGTCGGATCGGCTGACCGACCGCGGCACACGGCGCATCATCTGGCGGACCCCGCGCCGCGAGTGGAACAGCCACCAGATCTGGGCGCCCGAGCTGCACCGGCTGAACGGCCGCTGGTACATCTACTACACCGCCAGCAGCGCACCACGTTACAACGCCGGCCATCGCGCCGGCGTGCTCGAAAGCAGTGCCGATGACCCCTGCGGCCCGTACATTGATCGCGGCATGCTCTACACGGGCGACGACCCGGCCGGCCGCGGTCCCAACCGCTGGGCCATCGACGCCACGGTGCTCACGCTCGGCGGCCGCAACTACCTGCTCTGGTCCGGCTGGCCGCGCGAGGAGGACATGCAATATCTCTACCTCGCGGCCCTCGAGAATCCCTGGACCACCCGCGGCCCGCGCGTGCGGCTGTGCGATAACGCGACCTACGTATGGGAACGCGTGAACGACATGCCCGGCGGCCGTGGCCTGCATGAGGCGCCGCAAGTCCTGCAGCGCAACGGGCGCGTGTTCGTGGTGTACTCGTGCAGCAGCTCGTGGGACGCGACGTACAAGCTCGGCCTGCTCGAGCTCGCGCCGGCTGGCACAAGCACCCGACGCCGATCTTCGAGAGCACCCGCGACGTCTTCGGCGTCGGGCACGCCAGCTTTGTGACCTCGCCTGACGGAAGCGAAGACTGGATCGTTTACCACGCCAAGGTGCTCCGCAGCCCCGGCTGGAAACGCGTGGTCTGCGTGCAGCGGTTCGGCTGGCGGTCCGACGGGCTGCCCGATTTCGGCCGGCCGGTGGCCTGGCGGCGGTCC
>CAZVRR010000413.1:0-2698 GCA_964629745.1 uncultured Planctomycetales bacterium
CACCCACGCACCCGAGGTGGTCAGTCCGCCGCGGCCCACGTGAGGACCTCGTTCAACACCTCCAGGAAAGGCTCGCTGGACGGCTCGACACCTTTCGGATTGAAGCTGTGGTCGCGGCCGGCATAGCGCCGGATGGTCACGCCCGGGCGGCGCTGAAGCAGCAGTTCGCACACGAGATAGTCGAACGACTCGATCGGCACCGACGTGTCCGCACTGCCGTGCGCCAGGAACAGCCGCGCCTGGCTCCGCAGCAGCGACTGCGCCGCGGCGTGCGTGGCAAACGTGGCCCAGCGCTTGTACGCATGCCCCAGCCAGAACTTCGTCTCGCTCTCCGGCTGCGCCAGAATGTCCCGGATCTCGTTCTCCAGGGCCGTGATGCCCTGCTCGACTTCCTCCGCCGACGCCCCGCTCTCGGCCAACTGCTTGCGCCGCATCAGGAAGAAATCGTAGAACTGCGGCGCGCCGCCGCACGCGAGAAACGCGACGTGCGTGACACGCGGATCCGCGCCGGCGACCGCGGCGGCCACGTCTGAGCCCTCCGAATGGCCCAGGAGGACGACGCGCGCGGGATCGACGTTCGGCTCGTTCAGCAGCACGTCCAGCAGCAACCGGACATCCGCCACGCGGTCGGCGAGCGTTGCATGCTGCTGGTACTCGGCGGACGCACCCTCCGCGCTGCCGTGGCGACTCGCGTCGCCAAACGAAACGCCGCGCTTCTCGACGGTGGCGACATGAAATTGTCCGCCGGCGCGCCGCGCCACCAGCCCGAAGATACCGTAGCCCGTCCGCTCGCCCATCGACACGAAATGCGACTGCGCGCCCGACCCATCGAGGTAGACGAGCAGCGGCCGGCGCGCGGCAAGACTGTCGTCGAAGTTGCCCAGGAAAAACGTCATCGTGCTGCCGTCGCAACGGGCCGCCGCGCCCTGCCGGAACACCGGCGGAAGCTTGTCGTTCGCCACGAACTCCAAGCGCCAGCCGGCGGGATCGGAGGCGGGCGAAGAGGTGCTCACCTGCGCAAACGCGCCCGCGCCGGCGAACAGCGCCAAATACAGAATCGTCCCTCGCATGGTCTCTCTCCTGGGTAACGCGGACTTCTCCGCCGCTCGCTCCCGTGTCTCTGGACGCCGGAGCCGGCACGATACCGTCAGGTTCTGCCCACACCAGCACACACGACCGGATCGGGGTCCGCCCGCGGGCTCCGTGCGACGCAGGCGGACCGCACCCCCGGCTGCGTACGTCGCGTCCGGTGCAGTGGAAAATGCGCGGCACGGTTCAAAAATCAGAGATCGCAGAGGCCGTCGGGCCTGACTAACCCAGGTTGCGGAAGGAGGATCGATGAGTCGCATCGGAGAAATGATCGCTGCCAGCGCTACGCCGGGGATCCTGATGGCACGTCGCCTGCTCGCGGGTGTCACGCCGCAGAACTACGCGCGCCTGGCGCGTCCGGGGGGCGTAGTGGTACCGTCGAACCATGCGGCGTTCGTGCTCGGCCACCTGGCGCTCTACCCGGCCAGGACGATGGAGCGGCTGGGCCGGCGCGACCCCGGCGTGGAGTGTCCCGCCGCATACGTTGCGCTGTTCGAGGCCGGCGTGGAATGCCGGGATGATCCGGACGGCAGCATCTACCCCAGCCTGGAGGAGCTGTCGGAGCGGTACTTCTCGGGGTACGAGAAGGCACAGCGAGCCGTGCACGACGCGGCGGACGAGGTGTTCAGCGCGCCGAATCCCGCCGAGGGCCGTTCACGCGAGATGCTGCCGACTCTCGGCGCCGTGTTCGCGTTTTACCTGGGCGGTCACGTGATGAACCACCTGGGCCAGCTCAGCGCCTGGCGCCGCTGCCTGGGGCTGCCGCCGGCGTGAGCGGAAGCCGCGCGGCATCAAGACCTTGCGCATCGTCGCGGCTTGCGACGCCCCTGCCGGAGCGCCAAGCCGCGGCGTCTCAGACGCGCCGAACCCGACACGGGTTCAACCGTTTACCCGCCTGTCCGCCGGCTGCCGATAAACAGAGCAATGAGCCGGGTTGCCGACTGCGTCCGCAGCGTCCCGCCTGCGCCATCCGTGCGCTGCGAATCCCCCTGGCGCCGCGCGACGGCCGCGGCGGCGGGCACGCTTCACCGGCTGGGTCTCCTCAAGCGCGCGTTCCAGCGTCGTCGCGGTCTGCGCATTCTCTGCTACCACGGCGTCTGCGCCGACGAATGGGGACACGAGCCGTGGCTTCCCGGGTACTTCGTGACGCAGACGCAATTCGCGCAACATCTCCAGATCGTCCAGGACTTCGGGCCGGTGGTCTTCCTGCCTGAGGTTTTACAGGACCTGGAGCACGGCTGGCGTCGCGAAACCGCTTTCGCCCTGACATTTGATGACTGCGCGGCGGGCGCGGCGACACTCGCGGCGCCGCTCCTGGCGCGGCACCATCTGCGCGCATCATTCTTCGTCGCAACCGGACACGTAAGCTCGGGGCGACTATTCGTGTCCGACGTGCTGCGCGCGGTGCGTAATCGACCTGAGATCGCCGGACCGCACCGGCCCGCGGGCCTGGCGGCGCTTTTGGAAAGGCCGGCGGCATACAAGCGGCTGGCGCAGCCTGAGCTCGACGAGCTCCTGCGCGATCTCGAACCCGCGGTCCGGGCATCGCTCGGCGCCGACGCGCTCGAGTGCCTGCGCCCCGTGAACTGGCACGAAGTGAAGCAACTGG
>CAZVRR010000414.1:0-2671 GCA_964629745.1 uncultured Planctomycetales bacterium
GCTCGTCCTTGGGGAACGAGAGCGCCCCGAGCGTCACGCCCTGGTAGAGCTTCACGTTCTCGCCGATGTCGGTCGTCTCGCCGATCACGACGCCGGTGCCGTGATCGATGAAGAAGCTGCGGCCGATGCGGGCGCCCGGGTGAATGTCGATGCCGGTCTCGCGGTGCACATGTTCGCACATGATGCGCGGCACGAGCGGCACGTTCATTTCGTACAGTTTGTGGGCGTAGCGGTAGATCGTGATCGCGTGGATCGCGGGGTAGGCCAGGATGCATTCGGCCGTGCTCCACGCCGCGGGGTCGCCGTCGTACGCCGCCTGCACGTCCTCCGCCAGCCGCGCGCGGATCTCCGGGATGCACTCGAGAAACTCGCTCGCCAGGCGCACGGCCTGCTCGTGGCACGGCGCAAGCTGCTGCCCGTTGCTGCCGCCGGCCTCCTGCTCGTGGCAGAGCGACTGGCTGATCTGCTCCGACAGCGCATCCCACAGCCTGGGCAGCAGCTCGCCCACGTGGTAGCTGATGTTGTGCCGGGTCAGGCCCATCCGGCCGAAGTAGCCCGGGTAGGTCAGCTCCATCAGCATGCCGCAGATCTCGATGATCGCCGCGGTGGATGGCAGGTACTGCTTGTCGATGTGGTGGGTGCGCGGGTCGGCGAAGTAGCTCGCGACAATGCGGTCCACCAGGCGCGGCAACGCTTCGCCCAGTTGCTTGGGTTCCATACGCTCTCCAGCCACTTCGCGCCGCCGGTCCGATTGTAGGGGCGCCGGCGCCGACCGGGCCGGCGCCCCCTGGCCTGTGCCGCTACGGAATCATGCGGCCGCGGTGATCGATGCAACGCGTCTCGACGTGGTCCAGCCCGAACGCCGGTTCCGGCCGGATCGAGATGTTGCGGCGGTACTTCGTCTCCAGGGCCGCCAGCGTCTGGCGCTTGCGGTTGAGCAGCATCATCGCCACTTCCTGCGACACGCCGATCTCGATCACGCGCACGGCGTCGCGGATGATGTTGAGCTGGATCAGGCGCATCACGTCGAGCGCGACGGACTCGGCGGTCTTGACCAGGCCGGTGCCGCGGCAGAAGCGGCAGTCCTGGTAGACGCTGCGCGTCAGGCTGGCGCGCTGCCGCTGGCGCGTCATCTCGACGATGCCGAACTGGCTCATGCGCAGGATCTTGGCGCGCTCCTTGTGCTGGCGCAGGCTGCGGGCCAGCCGCCGTTCGATCGCGCGCTTGTGCGATTCCTGCCGCATATCGATGAAGTCACAGATGATCACGCCGCCCAGGTCGCGCAGCCGCAGCTGGCGCGCGATCTCGTCGGCCGCCTCCAGGTTGATCTTGAAGGCGGTGGCCTCGGCGTCGTCCTCCGTGCGGAACTTGCCGCTGTTCACGTCGATCGCGACGAGGGCCTCGGTCGGGTCGATCACCAGCGAGCCGCCCGACTTGAGCGGGACGTGCCGCGAGTGCAGCCGTTCCAGCTCCGCCTCGATGCCGCGCTTGTGGAACAGCGGCTCGGGGTCGGTGTACTCGACGACCATGTCGCCCGAGCGCGGGCTGAAGATGCGCAGGAACTCGCGGGCGCGGGCCGCCACGCCGGGGTCGTCGACGACGATCCGCGCGATCTCCGGGCTGTACAGGTCGCGGATGGTGCGGATGACCAGGTCCGACTCGCGGTACAGCTCGGCCGGGGCACGCTCCTCCTTCATGCGCCGCGTGACGGTGTTCCACAGCCGCGTCAGGTACTTCAGGTCGCTTTGCAGCTCGCGCTTCGTGCGGCCCGACGCGGCGGTGCGCGCGATGAAGCCCATGCCCTCGGGCAGCTCGAGCTCGTCGAGCTGGCCGCGCAGCTTGCCGCGGGCCTCGTCGTCCTCGATCTTGCGCGAGACGCCGAGCTGGCGCATGCCCGGCATCATGACCAGGAAGCGGCCGGGGATGCTCAGGTACGTGGAGAGCGTCGGACCCTTGGTGCCGATGCCCTCCTTCGTGATCTGCACGATCATGTGCTGCCCGCGGCGCAGGCAGCGCTGGATCGGCGGCCGGCTGCGGCGCGGCATCTTGCGTCCGACGTTCTCCGCGGGCTGCCCGCCATCCGGGAAGTACTGCGGGTGCAGGTCGGAGATGTGCAGAAAGCCGTTCTTCCCCAGGCCGAAATCGATGAACGCCGCCTGGATGCTCGGCTCGACGTTCGTCACGATGCCCTTGTAGATGTTGCCGACGTGGTTCTCCGAGCTGGCACGTTCGAGGTACAGCTCCTCGAGCTTGCCCTGGTCGAGGATCGCGATGCGGCATTCCTCGCCCGGCGCCACGTTGATGATCATCTCTTTCGTGCCCGGCGCGGCCTCGGTGGCCGCTTCCTCTTCCTCCTCGCCCTCGTGGCGCGCCGCAGCGCCGCGCTGCCGGTGACGATCGTGCCCGCGGCCGCCCTGGCGGCGCCCGGCCGGGGGCGCTTCGGCTGCTTCCGCCGGCCCGGCTTCCACTTCGCTCACCTCGGCCTCGACCACGTCCTGCCCGTCGTCAGGGATCTCGGGCACCTCGCCCAGCGGCAGGGGCACCGCCAGGTCGAGGTCCGGCCCGCCGTGCTCGTCGAAGAGACTGTGTTCCGGCGCCTCGTGCGATTCGTCGGCCTCCATGTCCTCGGGCTCCTCGGCCGCCGGCGCGCCGGCTTGCGCCGGTGCGGGCC
>CAZVRR010000415.1:0-2637 GCA_964629745.1 uncultured Planctomycetales bacterium
TTGGCGCGTCAGCTACAGGCGCAACCTGTTGAACAGAAGTTCTATCAGGCCTATTACCTCGAGAACGAGCGGGCGGATTACGCGGCCGCGGCGGCCCTGTACGGCGAAGTGGCGGGTAGCGCGGCGGAGCCACAATTGCAGGCCCAGGCGCGCAGCCGCCTGGTCGCCTGCCAGGAAGAGCTGGCGATCACGGACTTTGCGCGCCTGATGCCGCCCGCGCCGCTTGCGTACCTCGAGATCAACCGGCCCGGGGAACGTCTGCGCGGGTTCATCGAGGCGCTCGGGCTGCTTGCCGACGGAACCGCGCCCGAGGCGGGTCAGAATCGGCTCGCCATCAGCCCGGCGATCGTGGATGCGCTATTCGGGATGCGCGGCCTGGCCCTCGCGGTGACGGGTGTCGATCCTGCCGCGCAGCGGCCGGCCGGCGTGGTCGTGTTCCACCCGGGAGACATGGAACTGGTGCGCGGGCTGATCGAGACGGCTTTGCCGGCCGGCAGCAAGCCCGTGCCTCCGATCCAGGGGTATGCCACGTATGAAGTCGAGGGCATGTTCATCACGCTCACCAGCCGGCTCGTCATCGGAGGGTCGAGCACGTCGGAAATCGAGGATGTGATTGAGCGGATGCGCGGCACCGCGACGGCATCGCTGGCCGAGAATGCGGATCTGGCGGAGGTGATGGCGGATCGGCAGGGCGCCCTGGCTTACTTCTTTGTCAACCCCAAGCCCATCATGCCGATGCTCAACGGGATGATGGCTGCCGGCGCGACGCAGTGTCATGAACTGTCGCTGGTGCACGCGCTGGCTGATCCGCGCAGCTTCCGTGCCCTGTGCGGCCGGTTGGACGTCAGCCAGGACGGGCTCGCGCTGGCGCTGACGCTGCGGCTCGACGAGGGGCACCGGAACCTGATCTACAATTTCCTGCGCAGGCCCCCGATCGATCATGCCACGCTGGCCGGGGTGCCGGCGGGGGTGGCCGCCGTCCTGGCGCTTTCGATGAACGAAGCACCGGCGACATACCCGGCAGGTGAAAGCCCTGCGCCGCAGGTCGTCACGGCGCTCGACATCGGGCGCGAGATTTTTGCGAACGTCAACGGCGTCGCGGCGTTCGTGCTGCCGCCGGCGACCGAAGCGGCGCCCGCCGGGCGGGTCCCCGACGTGGGCGTCGTGATCACGGTCAACGATCCGGCCAAGTCGGAAGCGCTGTGGCGCGAGATCCTCGGAATCGCGAGCCTGGCGGGCGGCGGCGCCTCGCTCGAGGGTGCGCCGCGGGAGGTCGCCGGCACGCCGGTGCAGGCGTACGAATTCGCTCAGGCGGGCTTCACGATGCTGCTGGCGCGAGACGGGCACGAGCTGACCGTCGCCACGAGCGAGGCCGCGCTGGGACAGGTCCTGCGCACACGGCGCGGCGGACCGTCGGTGCTCACCGATGCGGCCTTTGCCGACGCGGTCGAGCAACTCGGTGACCACACCACGTTCGCGCTGCTGGCGCATCCCGCGCGCTGTGCGGCTCTGGCCAGGGCCCACATGAGCCCGGAAGAGGCGGCCGAGATTGAGCCGTTCGCGCAGGCGATGACCGATACGGTGGCCTCGCTGCTCGTCACGCACTCCGACCGCCTGTTGCGGGTCTCGCTCGGCGTGACGGGGCTGCCGGACGTGGGCGAGCTGGTCAGCGGGATCTTCACGCGCGAGCGGCAGCGCGCGGAAGAGCGGCAGGAACTGGCCCGCGCGGTTCGGGAGCAGCGCTGGGAGGAAGCGTGGCCGCGGATCCAGAAGCTGCGGGCCGCGGCGCCGCAGGACGTCGGCCTGATCGAGCAGGAGCTGGAGATTCTGAGTGCGCGCGGCGACACGGAAGGGGCGGCCCGGGCCGCCGAGCAGCTCCTCGCGCATCGGCAGGAAGACGCCATGCAGTTGAACAACTTGGCGTGGAAGCTGCTGACCGATGAGGCGTTCGGTTCGCAGCACGGCGAGCTGGCGCTGCGTCTGGCGCGCCGGGCCAACGAGTTGACGGACCATCGGAACCCGTCGTACCTGGACACACTGGCGCTCGCCGAATTCAAGCAGGGCAATTCGGCGCGGGCGATCGAGCTGGAGAAGACGGCATTGGAACTGTGTCCCGCGAGCAGCAGGACGCTGCACGCGCAGCTCGAGAAGACGCTGGCCGAATTCTCGCTCGCTGACGCGCAGTAGCCAGCGGCTTCAGCGCGTGCTGTGAACAAGTACCTGGCTCGACGTCGGGCCGAGCCAAGGCTGATTTGGTGCCACGGTCTTGCCTCGGCCTCGGCCGGGCCTGGGCTGATTTTGGATGCCACGGTCTTGGCGCGGCTTCGGCAGGCCTGGGCTAATTCTGGGTGCCACGGTCTTGGCTCGGCTTCGGCAGGCCTGGGCTAATTTTGGGTGCCACGGTCTGGGCTCGGCTTCGGCCGAGCCAAGGCCGTGCCACGCGCCGTTCACGCAGCGGGCGCCGGACGTGCGGAATGCGTTACAGCCGGTCAATCGCGACGTGCACCGTGTGCCCGTCAATCTTGACGGGCGGCGGTGCCGACGGCAGCGGGCCGTACTCGATGCGCTCGGCCAGGCATTCCTGCCGGATCGCGGTCTCCCAGCGTCGGGCGGCCGCGAGCAGGGCCGGTGGGCCGT
>CAZVRR010000416.1:0-2636 GCA_964629745.1 uncultured Planctomycetales bacterium
ATGCGGTCCATGAAGAGGTCACGCTTTCGAATCGGGCCAAGTCGGCCCCGAGTTCAAGAACGCACCCAGCAGCCGATAATTCCGCGTTTGCGCCGCGCGGGGTGGCCGCGGGCATGCGCCGCCGGACGAAAGCGGTCCCTCTCGCGCCAGTGCGCTGGACCTGCCCGCTCCCCCGGCGCCCGCCGGCCGCGCCGGGACGCACCGGCCCATCGTGGCAACCCGTCCCGCTGCGCTCTTCCCGTTGTCCTGGGTAGCCCTATAATCGCCGCCATGAATCTCCGCTTTCCGACCGGGCGCCTGTGCGGAGCGATCATCGGTCTCGCGCTGGCCCACGCTGCGCCGGGTGGTTTGCACACAAACCTGGGCCTGGTCCTGCTCAATGCCCTGCAAGACCAGCAATATCGCGAGCGGCAGGTCCTGGATCCCGAGTCGGGCGAATGGGTGGATCAGCCCGCCGCCCCGGAAGAGTCGCCCGCCGGCGCCCTCGAGCAAGCACGCTCGCTGCTGGCACGGGGCGAGACGCGCGCGGCACGCCAGCGCCTCGAGGAATGGGTCGAAGCCAACTCGGGCGATGACCGCTACTACGAAGGCGTGTACCTGCTCGGCGAGGCCCTGTTCGAGTCGCAGCGTTTCTACCAGGCCTACCAGCAGTACGAGATCGTGGTGGAGAACACGGGCGGCGAGCTGTTCCGGGCGGCGCTGGCCCGCGAGTACGACGTCGCCATGGCGTTCCTCTCCGGCAAGAAACGCATCGTCTGGAAGTTCCTGCGCCTGCCGGCGTATGAAGACGCGCTCGAGATCCTCGACCGGATCTGGGAGCGTGTGCCCGGCACGCGCCTGGGCGAGACCGCCCTGCGCACGCGCGCCGACTACTACTTCAACAAGGGGGAAATGGACTTGGCCCAGGAGGAGTACGCGAACCTGGCGCGCGAATATCCCGGCGGGCGGTTCGCCCAGCTCGCGATGTATCGCAGCGCGGTGGCCGCCGAGGCCCTGTTCCCCGGCATCAAATTCGACGATCGTCCCCTGCTCGAGGCCGAGGAACGCTACCAGCAGCTCGCGTCGGCCTATCCCTCTTACGCGCAGCGCGAGAACGTCGACGAGCGCCTCGAGGGCATCCGGCAGCAGCGGGCGGAGAAGGACCTGTACATCGCACGCTGGTACGAGAAGACGCGCCAGCCCGCCGCGGCCGAGTTCTACTACCGCGCGCTGCTGCGCGACTGGGCGGGCACGCTGGCGGCGGCCGAGGCGCAGCAGCGGCTGCGGGCGCTGGGAGTCGAGCTGGAGGAGGAAGTGCCATGACCGCGCGTGGACGGCGGCCGGGGCGCACGGCGCGTTGCGCCCGCGGCGCGCTGGGGCTGACGCTGTGGCTGGTCGCGGCCGGCGTGCCCGGCTGCGGCTACCGCACGGGCGAGATCTTCCGCGACGACGTGCAGACGGTGCACGTGCAGATTTTCGGCAGCAAGGAGTTCCGGCGCGAGCTTGAATTCAAGCTCACCGAGGCCGTCAAGAAACGGATCAACACGGACACGCCCTATCGACTGGCCGGACCTGAAAAGGCGGATACCATTCTCTCGGGTGAGGTCCTGGAAGTGCGGCAGGCGGCCTTCGCGACGGATTTCCAGTCGCGCCTGCCGCGCGACAAGCAGCTCACCCTGGCCGTCCGGGTCCAGTGGAAGGACCTGCGCTCCGGGCGCATGCTCGTAGACCAACCGGTCGAGCTGCAGGCGGCGGACTACCTGCCCCCCGCCGGGGAGACGGAAGAGTTCGCCCAGGAGCGTACGATCGAACGGATGGCGGCCAGGATCGTCGCGAAGATGTATCGCGACTGGTAGGCGGCCGGCAGCAGGCAGGTACATGGCAGACGACTCGAAGCCCAACCCGGAACCGCGCGGCGGCCCGCCGCGCCCGCCGCCGCGGATGACGCGCGGCGCGTTCAGCTGGCTCCTGATCGCCGGCCTGGCCATCCTGCTCATGTTCATGTTCCAGAAGAGCATGGGGACGGCCCATCGCATCTCGATCACCGATTTCTGGACCGAGGTCCAGAACGGCAACGTGAAGACCGTCACGATCCGCGAGGATTCGATCGTCGGCGAGTACGAGCGCCTGCCCGCGCCGCAGACCGGCAACACGAAGAAGTTCGAGGTGGTCTACCTGCGCGCGGCCGACAAGCTCGAGGAGATCCGCCAGCAGATCCAGGAGAAGAGCCCGGCGCGCAAGCAGGTGGACATCCGCAGCGAGCCCAGCGGCATGTTCCTGCAGGTGCTCGCCACTACCGTGCCCTGGCTGCTCCTGTTCGCGCTGGTCTGGTTCTTCCTGTTCCGCCAGTTGCGCCAGACGGGCGGCGGGCCGGGCATGCTCGGCAACTTCGGCCGCAGCCGCCATCGCCTGACCACCAAGGAACATACGAACGTCACGTTCGCGGACGTCGCCGGGATCGACGAGGCCAAGGAGGACGTCTACGAGGTCGTCGAGTTCCTCAAGAACCCCAAGCGCTTTCAGCGCCTGGGCGGGCGGATTCCGCGCGGCGTGCTGCTGATCGGCGAGCCGGGCTGCGGCAAGACCCTCTTGGCCAAGGCGATCGCGGGCGAAGCCGATGTGCCCTTCTTCTCCATTTCGGGCTCCGACTTCGTCGA
>CAZVRR010000417.1:0-2635 GCA_964629745.1 uncultured Planctomycetales bacterium
GCCGAAGGGTGAGCAGCCGAAGAAGCCGTAACGGCGCAGCATACTCACGCGCTACGAGCCGGCACCCGGGACGACAGGCATGACCGCCGCCCGGGCGCCGCGCGCTTGCAGTGATCGCCGCTCCGCGGGAAAGTGTGGGCGGAGGATTGCTGCCATGACGAGTGAGCCCATCGATCGCCGCGCGTTCCTGCTCGCCGGTTCCAGCCTGATCGCCGCCGGGACTTTATGGCCGATGCGGACCGTGCGGGCCGGCGAGCCGCCGCAGGCCGCCCGGGGGCGGCACATCCGCAAGTCGCTGAAATACGGCATGATCGGCGTCGGGGCGAGCGTGGAGGAGAAGTTCCGGCTGGCGCGCGAGGCCGGGTTCGAGGGCGTGGAGCTCGACAGTCCCAATGAGCTCGAAGCGGCGCAGGTGCTGCGCGCCCGCGATGCGAGCGGCATCGTCATCGACGGCGTGGTGGACTCGGTGCACTGGAAACTGACGCTGGGTGATCCGGATCCGGCGGTTCGCGCGCAAGGGCGTGCGGCGCTCGAGACGGCCCTGCGCGACTGCCACCGCTACGGGGGCACCTCGGTGCTGCTGGTGCCGGCGGTCGTCCAGAAGTCCATTTCGTACGCCGATGCCTACGCCCGCTCGCAGGAGGAGATCCGCAAGGTCCTGCCGCTGGCCGCCGAGCTGAAGGTGTCGATCGCGATCGAGAACGTGTGGAACAACTTCCTGCTCAGCCCGGTGGAAGCGGCGCGCTACACGGACGAGCTGCAAAGCCCGTGGGTCGGCTGGCATTTCGACGTGGGCAATATCGTGAACTACGGTTGGCCCGAGCAATGGATTCGCACGCTCGGCCGGCGCATCATCAAGCTCGACATCAAGGAATTCAGCCGCAAGCGCCGTGACGAGGAAGGGCTTTGGAAGGGGTTCGACGTCGAGCTGGGCGAGGGGGACTGCGACTGGCCGGCCGTGTGCGCGGCCCTGGACGAGATCGGGTTCGACGGCTGGGCGGCCGCCGAAGTCGGTGGCGGCGACAGCACGCGACTGCGGGCCATCGCGTCGGCCATGGATCGCCTGCTGACGTGAGCGCGCCGGCGCTGCGGGTCAGAAGACGATCTTGAACAGCGCGGCGACGATGCCGAACGCGCCGGCCAGGATTGATAGGATACTGGCCACTCCGCCGCGCCTGCGTGGCGCGAGCGCCACCAGCACCCCAATCAGGCCGAAAACGATCGCCAGCAGCGCCAGGATGAAGCCCCAGAACGCACCGGCGAGGAAGCTGGTCATCGCACATACGATGGCCAGGATGGCGGGGAGACTCATTTCCGGCCGCGCTCGAACGATCGGACTTCCATAATCTGCCACGATGGGTTTCTCCTGTCGATCGCTGTCCCGATCGTAGCAGCGCGGAAGCGCAGGCTCCGCCGGCGGGCTGACTTCGCCGTCAGCCGCGCCCGCCACACCGGAATTGCCGATCGACAGCGCGGCTCACGCCCGGCGACGCGACTACAGTCAGCCGGCCCGAACGCGGAGACCCGGATGCGGCGCGGCTGGTGTGACGACGAGGCAACCTGTATCGAAGCGCGACCGCTTCCGGCCGTCCACTCGAGTGCGGCGGGTTTGCCGATCCAGGCGGACCTCAGCGCCGGCCTGGTTCCCTTGAGCGAATTCCCGCTGCGCAAATGGTACTTCGCCGCGGACGCACCGCACCCGCCGCGCTGGTATTACCACGCGCCGGCGCTGGAACATCGGCTGCGCGACGATCCTGAGTTCTATGAACTGGTTGATCCGCCGTTGCGCGAATTGTGCCGTCTCGTGCGTGACGCCGGCCTGTGCACGACGCCCTCGTGCTCGGGGCATTTTTACGCGAAGGAGCGGTTCGCGCGCATCTGGGACGATCTACAGCGGGAGAGTCGCGCGATTCGCCATGACGGTTTGGAACTGGTGGATTCGGAGAGCGGGGCAGGCGTGCGCTTCCGCAACGCGGCGTACACGCTGCCGTGGCAGGAGTTCGGCGAGTTTCATGCCCAGGTCGATGCGCTGCAGCGGCAGGGCTATGTCGGACTCGCGATCCCGCCGGCGCGAACGGGGCTGGTGCAGCGGCTGGCGTCGGACGCATTCGCGACGCCGGCAGCGCGGATCATCGTCGAGTCGCGACTGGGCCGGCTGTTCGGCCAGCCCGTGTTCGGCGTTTACGTGGACGCGGAAAGCACCGACGAGCGCGACGCGACGTGGGCGGAAGTCACGGGGTACCTGCGCGGCGTCCTGCGGGCGCGGGAGTAATTGCACGGCCTGCTCCGCAGACCGTGGCACACCAGACTCATTGCACGGCCTGCTACGCAGACCGTGGCACCCCCTTTTTCAATCAATCCGAAGTTGGGGCGTCCTTCGTCGCCCTGTTCAACCAGCACGGCTTACGGTTGTGCGGCGGGCTCTGAACGGCAAGGTGGCTGCCAACAGAGCCATGGGCGCGAGCCCATGGTCATTCTGCACAGCCCGGCTGTGCCGGACCGTGACACCGGCTGGCACCCCCCTGGCACCGCGTGGCGCGCTGCTGCGGGCCTGCGATCAGCCCGCGGATGCGGCGAGCGCGGGCGCCGGGCGCGCGGGACAGTGCGACAGCCAGGCGTGATGAGCCAGGCCATA
>CAZVRR010000418.1:0-2613 GCA_964629745.1 uncultured Planctomycetales bacterium
AGGTGCGTCAGCGGGTCCGCCAACAACTCGAGGATGGTCTTGTCCAGCTCGACTTCGGTACCCTGGATCACAAGCTCGATCTGCTTGCCGAGCTGCCGCGCCAGGTCGCGCACGAAGCGCGGGAAGCGATCGAACAGCGTTCCAACCGGCTGCATCCGCATGCGCAGCGCGGCGTCCTGCAGCTCGTTCGTGATCGCACTGAGCCGCCGCACGAGTTGGCGCGTCGGCGTGTGACTCGCTTCCGTCGCGTACGCTGCCTGGTTGCGGACCAGGACCAGCTCGCCGGCCAGCGCCAGCATGCGATCGATCAGCGCCACCGGGATGCGGAGCGAGCTGGGCGAGCTGGCCGCGCGCACTGCCGCCGGCGGATGCACGGCCTTTTCCGCGGGCCCGGATGCCTTGCCGACGCGCTCGAGGCGCACAATCGCGGCGCAGGGCACGCTCAACTGTTGCGCGAAGTCGGCCGGCCCGAGCGGCGACGACAGAATCGCCCAGCACCACAACGGCGGAAGCGGCTGGCCCGCGGCCAGGCCCGGTCCGGCGAGCTCCATGCGCGATTCCAGCACGCTGCCGGCCTGCTCGAGTCGACGGGCCACTTCGAGCGGGGCAAGTCCGCATTCCGTTTCGCACTGGAACCAGTCCAGCTTCACGCCGTACAGATGCGTCGCGTGCTGTGCCCAGGACTCCAGCACACGCTGGGAGACCTGGAATTCGGCGGCGCCCGCGGCCGAACTGCCGGCCGTCAGCGGCGCCGGCGACCGCGCCGCTGGCCCCGGGCTCGGCAGCGCCGACGGCGCCGACCGCGGCCCGGGAATCAGCCGGAGCCGCTCAAGAGGTTCCGTGATGTCCGCCGCTTCACTGTGCTCGGCGTCATCGACGAGGGCGCTCACGCGATCGAGCGCGAACAGCAGGCTGTCCACGACGGCCGGGGTGATGGTCACCGCGGCGTCACGGATGCCCTCGACCGCTGTCTCCATCGCGTGCGCCAGCGCCTCGATCCTCGTGCGGCCAGTGAACCCCGCCCCGCCCTTCAGGCTGTGTGCTGCCCGCAGCAGTTCCTCGATCCGCTGCGTGACGTCGCTCTCGCCGCGCTCCAGTGCCATGATCGCGGAAGTCATCGTGGCCAGGTGCTCCCGGGCCTCGACGACGAAGCGTTGGATGGGGCTCGACTCACCGGCCATCGGCGAACTCGCTCAGGCAGGCTGGGCCCAGGCACGCTCCAGGCCGGCGATGCGAAGCAGCGTCGCGACCGCAGCGGGGGCGCCGTCCACGAGTACCCGCGCCCCGGGTGCGCCGGGGCCAGCATCCCGGGCCAGCGCACCCAGCAACGCCAGCGCCGCCGCGCTGACGTGCCGCACACCGGCAAGATCCAGGCGCACGCAGCCGGGCGAATGCTGCAGTGCAGCGGCCAGGCTCCTGCGCAGCTCTTCCGCGGCGGCCGCATCGAAGTCGGGGGGAACCGTAATGCGAATCTCGGGGGGTTGCACGGCCGGATGGATGTCCGCGGCAGGTGCGGTGAAGCGCTCGCCGGGCACTGACGTGGCGGGCGCAACAGTCGGTCCCAGGCCATCACGCACTGCGGTGATCTGCTGGTGCAGTGTGACCAGCCAGGCGTCGCCGGCGGTCGGCGGGGGCTGCGACGAGCAGATCCGCTGGAGCGCGTCGACGCCGCGCAGGAGCGTGTCCACTGCGGCTCCGGACAGGACCACGCGTCCATCGCGCGCGGCCAGGAAACAGTCCTCCATCACGTGTGAGATCCGCACGGCGGCCTCGATGCCGACGATCCGCGCGGCCCCCTTGATCGAGTGCGCGGCGCGCATCATGGCTGCGATGTCCGGTTCGGCGACCTGGCCGCGCTCGAGTGCCAGCAGCCCCTCGCTGAGAATGGGAATATGCGCGTCCATCTCCGCTTGGAACAGTTCGAGCAGGGCCGGATCCGGCTGTGTGTCCGGCGCGGGATTCATGTGGGCTCCCGTGGCAGGATGTCGTCCGAGTCACGGCAAGACTGCGGCGCGCCGCCATCTCGCGGGTTCGATGCGATCCGCTTTTCAAAAATACACGCCGCCGCGAGTGGTACCTTACCTCGCGTGTCGAAACGGGTCAATTCAGGGCATCCGGGCCGGCGGTGCCTGCCCGCGCCGGAACGCGCAGAACGGGCCTGCTTTGTGTGGTCGCAGGAGACCCGCCGACGCGTAACTGTGGCTTTCTTTGGCTCTGGGCCTGTAGGTCAGAACGCGGGCCTGCACCCACAACTCGTGGGCGATCTTTCAGACCTGAGCCGGTGCTCCCGTCTTGTCTCGCGCTCAGATATCGAAACCTACACGCGCGCCGAATACGCCGCGCCCTTGAAGCACGTACCGGCCGACCTGAAGCCCAAGCTCCGGTTCCTGGCGGCGAGCGGGCTGCGGCGGATCGAATTCGCGCTCACCCCGAACGGACCGCGAAAGGCTGTACGTCTCGGCCGCGTCAGCGCCAAGGTGGCCGCCGCGTGGAAGGCGAAGCTCGAAACGATCATCGCGGACCGAGCGCTGCGCCGCGCGCACGACCCGGAGATCACCGCCTGGCTGGCGAAGCTGGACGAGTCGATGCTGGCACGCCTGCGGGCCGCGGGGC
>CAZVRR010000419.1:0-2569 GCA_964629745.1 uncultured Planctomycetales bacterium
CTCGTGGGCATTGACGACGAGACGGAGGGCCAGGGCAGCGCCGTGGCCTCCGTGTACCTCGACGGCACACTCGTGTTCGAGACGCCCACGCTGGCCGGCAGCGTGGAGCCGGTCCACGTGAGCATCCCACTGCGCGGCGCGCGGCAGATCCAGCTCCAGGCGCATCCCACATCCGACGGCCAGCGCTTCGACCACGTCGACTGGGCCGACGCGCGCTTCGTGCTCCGCGCCGCCACCGAAGCCAAAGCACTCGAGGAACGGATCCGCCGCGCCGCCGAACCTGGGGGCGACGAATGAACGAGGCCGACTCCGCCGTCGCCGGCGAAGTGCTCGAGCCGCGCCTCCCCCCGGCGGAGTTCGATGCGGCAAGGCCCACCGCGCCCCCGCGAGCGCGCCGGGCCGTCCTCGCGCTGCTGGGCATCCTGCTCCTGGGCGGCGCCGTCCGCGCCTGGATGATCGCGGACCTGCGCCTCGGGTACGAGGATGACCAGGTCCTGTTCATCGCCTGGGCCCGCGAACTCGCGAGCAAGGGCCTCGCCGAGTTCTACGCCACGCGCGGCTTCTGTGATTACCCGCCGCTGGGCGTGCTGCTCTTCAAGGCGGTCGGGCACGTCGCCGAGCTCTGGCCCGCCGAGGCGCAGACCGATGCGCTCTTCAAGGTCCTGCTGAAGATCCCGGCCTGCCTGCTCGACCTGGTGATCGCGCTCGTGCTCTTCCTCGCGGCCCGCCGGCTGCTGGGGGCGTGGGCGGGCACGGCGGCAGCGGCGCTGTACTTCCTGAACCCGGTCGTGATCTACGACTCGGCATACTGGGGCCAGGTCGACTCGATCTACACGCTGTTCGTTCTCCTCGCGGTGGTCTGGACGGGTCGGCGCACGTGGAGCGCCGCGGGTGCGGCGACCGCCGCCGGCATGCTGGCCAAGTTCCAGACCGTCGCCTTCGTGCCACTCATCCTGTTCGAGGTCTACCGGATCGGCCGCTGGCGCGCCGTATTCGCGTTCATTCTGACGTTCGTGGTGCTAGCCGCGCTGGTGCTCGCACCCTTCGCCTGGACCGGCACCGTCGACGACGTCCTGCAGCGCAGCTACGTCCACGTGATCGGGCAGTATCACGACCTGTCCAAGGGAGCCTACAACCTCTGGCACGTGATCGGCCCGCCCAATGCGCCGGATACATCGATTCCCAACCTGGTCGCGCGGCTGGTGGCCCAGGGACGTACCGAGTTCCCGGCCGACGCATCGTGGATGCTGTGGTTGACGTGGCGCCACATCTCCGTGGTCGGCTACGCACTGGTCGTGGCGCTGGTCCTGACGCTCTATTCGCTGCGCCCCGGGCCGATCGCCCGGTACGGTGCGGCGGGCCTGCTCGGGCTCGCGTTCTACCTGTTCCCGACCGAGATGCACGAACGCTACGCGTTTCCGGCACTGGCGCTGCTCGCGCCCTGGGCTGTCTCGAGCCGCTGGCGCGAGCGCGCCTTCTTCCTGCTCACCGCCTTGTTGCTGCTCAACCTCGCGGGCGTCCTCTCCCCCGCCCCGCTGTCGCCGCAGATCGGTGCCGCGAATGTCGTCCTCTTCGGCGGCATCCTCGTGGCGCTGCTCTGGCCGGCAGGGGCCCGGCCAGGCGAACCGGCGGCGACGACGCTGCCGCTGCCGCTCGAAGTAGAGGTCGCGCGCCCGCCGGTGCTGGTGCCGCTCTTCCGCTGGGCGACGCTGGGCGCGTGCGTCGCCGCCATCGGCCTGGCGGGTTGGATCGTTGCAGCCGGGCTGCGGGCGCCGCCGGTGACAGCGCCCGCCGGCGTGTCATACCTGAGTGACCTGACCCCGCGGACCGCGCGGCAGGGCTGGCGCAAGCTACAGCGCGATCGCTCGGTCGGCGGCGGCGTGATCCAGCTCGGTGAGAAGGTCTACCTGCGCGGTCTTGGCACGCACGCGACGTCGCGCCTGGTCTACGACGTGCCGCCGGAGGCAGAGCTGTTCGAGGCGCTGGTCGGCATTGATGCGAGCACGCGGGGCAATGGCAGCGTGACGGTGGCGGTGGAGCTGGACGGCCGCAGCGTCTTCAGCAGCCCCGTGCTGACGGGCGATTCGGATCCGATCGCGCTGCGAATTCCCCTCCAGGGCGCACGGCGGCTGACGCTGCTGGCCGATGCGACCTCCGACGGGCAGCGGTCCGACCACGTGGACTGGGCCGCGGCGCGCCTGGTGCGGGGAAACGGTTCCGCGCCGTCCTCCGCGCCGACCACGAGACCTGTACGGCCGCTGACGACCAGGCCCACTTCCGCGCCGGCGACGGACTCTGCCCCCGCTGAGAACCTGCTGGAATCGGCGCTCGAGCGGCTGCGTCAACTGCGCCCATAGCCGCACCGCAATTGTGGGTCATGGCCGTGTGGCACGGCCTGGCTTCGCCTTTGTTCCAAAGGCCAAGCCAGACCGTGGCACCCAACATCGATGTGGTCCTGGCACTCCCAGGCCCGCTGTGCCACCCGACAACGAGATTCTCGCAGACGAGGGGAGCGTGGCACGGCCTGGCTTCGCCTTTGTTCCAAAGGCCAAGCCAGACCGTGGCACCC
>CAZVRR010000420.1:0-2568 GCA_964629745.1 uncultured Planctomycetales bacterium
CCTCGGGCGCGGGCGGACGCGGCGCTTCGGCAGCGCGGCGCGCGGCCTGTGCAAAGCCGACCGCGTCACGCCGCGGAATCAGGCGCGGCAGCGCCAGCGCAGCCAGGAGTGACATCAGCAGCGTGGTGATCGCGAGGATGCCGATCGCGCGCCGCACGTACGCCGGAAGGAATTCAAACGGTCCGTTCACAATCTCGAGCAGCGTGTCCAGGATGCGCAGCAGCAGCGGCACGCGCGGTGTCGCCGGTTCTGCCGGGGCCGGCGCACGCGCTGCGGCGGGTGCGCGCCCCAGCCATCTTCGCAGAAACCCGCGCCGCGGCGCCGCGCTCTCGGGAGGGGGTTCGGACGGATCCGCATGCGCCGTGCTGCCTGCGTCGGAGCCCGCGGCGCGTGCGCGGAAGGGGCTGTCGGTCGGAACGGGGATCGGGACTATGCCCGGCGTCCCGGCGACCGGATCGAGCTGCGTGTCGGGCGTGGCCGGCGCTGCGGCGCCGGTGACCGCGGCGACTTCTTCGTCCGACACCAGCGTGTTGCTGCCCGTCGCCACTGCTCGGTACTCGCTGCAAAGCAGGCGCTTCCCCGCGGGTAGATCGGCTGATCTGGCGTCGGGCTGCACTTGGAATGCTGGCTGTGGAAAGTTGTAATAAAAGCGGCTGGTCGCGGCTTTGAACCGCTATCCTACTGGAACCTGGGGGCAGAGGGCTTTTCGCCTGGCGGTGCCGGTCAGAGGGTTGAGCGGCCGCACCGGGAGTGCGACGCATGAAACGCGTTCTGACGAGCCTGGGCCTGGCGCTCCTGGCGACGCTGGCCGCGCGTGCCGAAGTACCGGTCACGCGGCTGTTCGCCCATGTCCCCGCGGAAGCGGCCCTCGTCGTCGCGGTGCCCAATCTCGATCGCCTGGCGAGTTCGCTGGCCGAGTTCGGACGCCAGATCGAAGTGGAGAAGCTCGCCGGGCTGGACAGCCGGGGGTTGTTGAAGCAGCTCGAACTGCTGGAAGGCACCGAGGGCCTCGACACTGCGGGCCCGTGGGTTCTCGCCCTCACGCCGGGGTGTACGAGCGCGCTGGTGTTGTGCACGGCGCGTGACCCGGAAACCTGGCGGCAAGGCGCGACGCCCGAGCCGGGTGAGACCGGCCTGTATCGCGTGCGGCTGTTCGGGGAGGAGACGCTCGCGGCGCTCGAATCCGACGTGGTGATGATCTGCGACGACGTCGTCACGCTGCGCGCCGCGCTGCAGGGGTCGAACCGCTTCGAGGAGCGCTTCGGGCCGCGGCCGGCGCAGTGGTGCGCGACGCACCAGCTGGTCGTCGGGCTGCATGTGCCCGCCTGGGCCCCGTTGCTCGTGCCCGCGCTGAATGCGGCGCAATCCGCCGTCGGCATGGCGATGGCGGTCGGAAAGCCGCAGCCCGATATTTCCATCCAGTCGGTGGTCTGGCTGTTCGACATGGCGCGCGAGGTCCTCGGGCAGCTCGAGCAGTACAGCCTCGGCGTGCGGATTGATGCGACCGGCATCACCTGGCAGGACGCCGCCGTCTGTCGCGCGGACGGATCGATCGCGGACTACCTCGGCAAGGTCCGGCGTACGCAGAACGAGCCGCTGCGCGGCTTGCCGAACGAGGATTTTCTGTTCGTCTTCGCCAGCGACTGGGAGCGGCCGGCCGGTCTGCCGAGCCTGAGCACCAAGCTGATGGACTCGCTCCTGCGCAGCGATGCGCTGAAAGAGCGGGTCGCGACGGAGCAGTTTCAGCGTGCCTACCGGGCGGCGCTCGAGGTCCAGGAACACATCCGCGGCTTCAACCTCGCCATGGTCACGAGCCCGCCGCCCGAGCAGTTCCTGGCCTTCAGCAGCATCCAGTTCACGTCGGAGCCGCAGCGCGTGCTGGAGAACATGCGCTGCGCCTATGAGCTGGACCCGGCCTTGCTCGGCGCGTTCGGCCTGGGCGACAACATCGCGGTCCGCTGCGGAGCCGAACGGATCGGCCCGACCGAAGCCTACACGTTCGAGATGTCGTTCGGGCACGCGGATCCGGACAGCCGCCGGCTGTTCGAGGCGATGTACGGCCCCGCCATGCTGACCTGCACGGCGATGCATCCGCTCGGCGTGGTCACGACCGCCGGGTCGGGCAACGTCGCGCGCACGCGCCTGGTGCACCTGGTCAAGGGCGACGCAGCGCCGCTGGCCGGCAATCTGCGCGTGATCGCGGCGCGCAGTGCGATCGCGCCGCATCCGCAGGTCCTGATCCTGGTCGACGTGCCGCGCTTCTTCAATTTCGCGGTGCGCATGGGACACGCCAGCGGCGCCCCGATGCCGCCGGTGCGGTGCGACGCGCCCGGCACCGCCCTCGTGAGCTACGGCGGCTACTTTGAAGAGCGCACGCTGCGCAGCGAGATCTTCATTCCGGCCGAGCCGGTGCGCGAGCTGGTGAAGACCGTGCGCGCCCTGGAGTGCGAAGACACCCCGCCCGCTCCCACGCCGCCGCGCTGACCGTCGCCGGTGTGCCGTCCCAGGCGCGGTCCCGCTGGCTGCCAGCTCCCGTTGCGTGCATCATGTCGGTGTGACTGCGGCCGC
>CAZVRR010000421.1:0-2517 GCA_964629745.1 uncultured Planctomycetales bacterium
CCTGCTCGAAGGCGCCGCCGATCAACGCGAGACACTGCTGCGCCACATCTACGAAATCAACCGCACGACCGTCGAGGCAGGGCGCGCGGGGAATCCCGCCGCCATCCTGATCCGCCCGGACGCGAACCACGATCCCAACGCCGCGGCCCGGCTGGTCGACCGGCTGCAGTGGGGCGGCGTCAGAGTGCTCAGGGCCGGTGCGGCGTTCAAGGCCGACGGGAACGAGTATCCGGCCGGCACCTTCATCGTGCCGATGGACCAGGTGTTCGCGCGATACGCGAAAGACCTGCTCGAGCGGCAGACGTATCCCGAGGTGCGCCGGTCGCCCTCGTCACCGCCGGAGCCGCCGTACGACGTGACCGCGTGGTCGCTCGGCATGCTGATGGGCGCTGACGTCGTCTTCGTGAAGAAGCCCGTGGACGCCAGCGCGGCGGCCATGCCGCTGGTGGGCGCGCCGGCGGTGCGCGGCGCCGTGACCGGCGGCGGGAAGCGGTTCGTGTTCGATTACCGCGGGCCGCAGGGGGCGATCGCGGTGAATCGGTTGCTGAAGGCTGGCGCCCAGTTGTCCCTCGCGCGTACGGCCGTGTCGGCGACCGTCGAGATCGACGGCGCGGCCCGGGCGGTCGTGGAGACGGTGGCGGCGGAGACCGGCGTCACCGTCCGAGCCGCTGGCGCGACCGCGCCGGCAGGAGCGGTCCGGCTGAAGGCGCCGAGGCTGGGCGTCTATCAACCGTGGACCGGCAACATGGATGAAGGCTGGACGCGGTGGGTGCTCGAGCAGCACGAGTTTCCCTACGAGACGCTGCATAACGCGGACATGCGGGCGGGCAGGCTGCGCGAGCGGTTTGACGTGATCCTGATCGCCGACCAGGCCGCGAACAGCCTCGTGCGCGGCAACGAGGCGCCGAGCGTGCGGCCCGAGTACCGCGGCGGATTGGGTGAAGAGGGCGTGGACGCGCTGAAGGCGTTCGTGTCCGCCGGAGGCACGCTGGTGACGCTGGGCGCGGCATGCGATTTCGCGATCGATCGGTTCTCGTTGCCGGTGCGCAATCTCAAGCGCGACCTGTCACGCGACCAGCATTTCGCGCCCGGCACGATCCTGCGCGTGGAAGTCGATCGCGCCAGCGGCCTCGGCGCAGGGATGCCGGCCGAGACGCGGGGGTTCTACGTGAACAGTCCGTTCTTCGCGGCCGTCGATGCGTTCCCGAGCCAGAAGGTGTCGGTGGCGGTGCGATACCCGAACAGCGGACTCGTCGCGTCGGGCTGGCTGAAGGGCGAGGAGTTGATGGCGGGACGGGCGGCGGTCGTGCAGGTCGAGTTGGGGCCGGGACGGATCGTGCTGTTCGGACTGCGGCCGCAGCACCGCGCGCAGACGCAGGCCACGTTCCCGCTGTTGTTCAACGCGATCTACGGGTTCTAGGTCGGGCTCGCGATTCACGGCTCGCGGCTCGCGGCCCACGGCTCGCGGCGTTGGATGGGGTGGCGCAGGGCTTCAGCCCTGCGCATCCGCAGGCGTAGTGCCCGACTTCAGTTGGACCTGTCAGCCTCTGGGTTTGAAGTCCCGGACGAGTTTGCCAATCATCTTGTCGTGACGCTTACGATCCTGCGCGGCTTTCTCGTCGACGCGTGAGGCGAGGAATCGCCGTTCCCGCTGGAGTTGCCGGTAACTCTCGAGGCGGTCCGCGCCGAGCTCGCCCTGGTCGACCGCGCGTTTGACGGCGCAGCCCGGTTCGGTGTCGTGCAGGCAGTCCGTGAAGCGGCAGCCGGGCGCGAGGGACTCGACGTCTTCGAAGACCGCGGCCACGCCGCTGTCGCCGTCCCACAACTGCAGTTCTCGCATGCCGGGAGTGTCCACGAGAAGCGCGCCGGCCGGCAGCGCGATCAACTGCCGGTGCGTCGTCGTGTGCCGGCCGCTCTGATCGTGCTCGCGCACGTCGCGCGTGCGCTGGACCTCCTGGCCGATCAGGCGATTGACGATCGTGGACTTCCCCACGCCCGAGGAGCCCAGGAGCGCGATGGTGCGGCCCGGTGCCAGGAACGGGTCGAGCGGGTGGAGATCGGGGTCGTGGCGTGTGCTGATCGCCACGATCGGGACGCCGTTGGCCACCGTCGCGACGTCGGCCACGGCCGCCGGCACGTCGGCGCACACGTCGGTCTTGTTCAGAATGACGACGGGGGCGGCGCCGCCGTCCCAGGTGGTGATCAGGTACCGTTCGACGCGGCGGACACTGTAGTCGCCGTCGAGCCCCATGACGATGAAGACCGTGTCGATGTTGGCGGCGACGACCTGCTCGACGGTCGTGTCGCCGGCGACCTTGCGGGAGAACTTGCTCTTGCGCGGGAGCACGGCCTGGATGATGGCGCGGTGCCCCGGCGACGGCGGTTTCAGCGCGACCCAGTCGCCGACGGCCGGAAACTCGTGACGGCCGGCGGCGCGGTGCCGCAGTCCGCCCGCCACGTGGGCGAGCGTGTCGGCGGCGGCCGTCTGGACTCTGTCGAGGTGCTGGTGTTCGAGGA
>CAZVRR010000422.1:0-2504 GCA_964629745.1 uncultured Planctomycetales bacterium
AGCACGTTGTGCCGGCCGGCGGCCGCGATGAGCAAAGCCCGCTTGACGTGTTCCTGCCCGCGCACGTCTGCGAAGTCGACATCGTATTGCGCGGCGCGCGCGAACAGGGCGGCGAGGTCGATGACCGCCGGCTCGAGCGGGAGCGTGCCAGCCAGGAAGCTCGCCGCCTCCGTCAGGGCCGTGACGCCGTAGACCTCGATGCCCTCGGCGACCGCGGCTTCCTCGGCGTTTTCCCGCGGTACGACCAGGCCGCGAAAGCCCCGCTCCCGTGCGAGCAGCGCCAGCGACAGCGCGCCCTTGATCGGCCGCACGCGACCGTCCAGTGCGAGTTCGCCGGCCAGCAGCAGCTCTGCCGCGCGGTCGCTGCGGAGCTGGTCGTCGGCCATCAGCAGGCCGATGGCGATCGGCAAATCGAAGGCAGGGCCCTCCTTGCGGATGTCCGCCGGCGCGAGATTGATCGTCGTACGCGTGCGCGGCAGCTCGAAGCCGGAGTTGTAGAGGGCGCTGCGGATGCGATCGATGCTCTCCTTCACCGCGGAATCGGGCAGCCCGACGATCGTGGGATGACCGAACCCGCGGCCCGTGACATCGACCTCGACCTCGCAGGGAACCGCCTCGATTCCCGCGAGCGCCATGCTGTGAATGCGGGCGAACATCAGTGAATTGCCGGTGCTTCCAAGTTGACCCGGATATTACGCCCGCCGGCGCGGCGGGACCAGACGCTTGTGGCCGCCTGCAAGCAATGATTCGTGTCGCCTGTTGAGGTGTCGTCCGAGGATGCCGGCGGCGAGGGCGGCGGCGCCGAGCGCGGGAAGCGTGTACCAGCCGACGAACGGCGCGACCCGCTGAAACGAGTCGCCGCAGAAGCGGTACGTGCCGAACAGGTTCATCGCGACGGCCAGCACGATTAGAACATACCCGGGCGCGTTGAGCCGGCCGGTCATGCCCTCCGCCGCGAGCACCAGCAGCAGGGGCAGGGCTTCGAGCAGGTAGCGATTGCCGAACTGCTGGTAGCCGGTGGTACGAAACAGCAGCAGGCCGATCAGAAACGGCACGACGCCACAGGCCGCGGCCAGCGCGATTGGGCTGCGCCGGCGCCAGGCCAGCAGCGCGTAGATCAGTGGCGGCGTCACGAGGAACATGCTGTTGCCCATGTCGTCGTACGTCAGGCGGCCCTGCGCATCGCGCGGCAGGCGCCAGTTCCAGAAGTAATACTTGAGGTTCTTTGCCAGGTAGTGCGGATGAAACTGCCCGTAGCGCTCGTAGTCGGGCACGAGTGCGGCGGCGCTCGTGGTGCGCATCAGGGCCGCCTGGCCGCTGTCGAACACACTTCCAAAGCGGGCGCGGTTGTATGCTCCCTGCACAACGACGGCGGTCGCGCACGGCACGGCAAACAGCACGCTGCATGCGAGCCAGCGTCGGAGCCGGCCGGCTGGCACGCCGGCGCATCGTTGCCAGAACAAGAGGGGGAAGAACAGCCCCAGCAGCACGATCAGGTTGCGGCCCAGCATCGCCGCCCCGAACGCCACGCCCGCCAGCAGAACCAGCCACGGCGAGAAGCGCGGGCCGCAGACGAGCAGCAGGGCGGCCAGGATGGCCGTCAGCGTGATCAGCTGGACGCTAAACCAGACCGAGCCAACGCATGCGGAGTAGAAATGGACCGAGCCCAGCGCGAACACGATCGTTAAGCCGACGCGGCAAGCCTCCGACGTGCGGCATAGCCCCGCCCGATCGGCCCGGCGCAGTAGCAAATAGAACAGTGCGACGTTCAGCCCGCCTGCGACGGCGGCGACCAGCCGATCGCTGATCTGCCAGCCCAGGAGTCCGACCAGCGGCGCGAGGACGGCGGGAACGAAGGGTCCCCAGTAGCCGTAGTAGCGGCCCTCGACGATCGACCAGTCGAGCAGGCTGCGGCCGCGCTGCCAGGCCTGCACAAACTGCTGCCGGCTGGTCTTGGAGAAGGTCTGGTTCAGGCGGCGCGCTTCGGCGTCGAGAATTTCGTTCGCCTGCTGCACGTCACGCGCGCGAAGTTCGGCCATGACTTCCGGCCGCACATCGAAGCGGCCGTGCCACAGCGCATCGGCGAGGAGCAGGTGATGCGGGTGCGGCGACTGGCGAAAATCGAGTCGCAGGTCGCCCGCTACGGCCAGGTACACGAGCGCTGCGGCCACGCCGGCCAGGAGCGTCCGGCGGACGGTCGAGCGCGCGGGTTCGATGCGGGCCTTCACGGTGGGCACGGCGGCAATTCTAGAGCAGATTCAAGGGCCCCGCGGCGCCTGATCTTGTGCCACTGCTCTGTGAGGTGCCGGTGCGGGGCCGGTCATCCCCGTGGGAGAGAAGACACCGCTGAGACCCCCTCTGTGAGAAGCGCCGGTGGGGGGGCCGGCCATCCCAGGGGAAGTAGACACTGCTGACACAGCAGTGGCACGGGTACGGGCACGGGAGCCGGTGGGGGCCGTCGTGCCACTGCTCTGTGAGTCTCTGTGAGCAGTGCCTCGAATTTG
>CAZVRR010000423.1:0-2481 GCA_964629745.1 uncultured Planctomycetales bacterium
GGCTTCGGACGCATCGTCGTGCCCGACCACACGTGACCCGGCCCTGCCATCGCCGCCACGTAGTCTTCCACCGGGCCGCCGACCACCGGCGGTGCTTGGCGAAGCTGCCGGCCCGGCGCGTGCGAGCGACGACGGTTGCAGGAAGACCCGGTTCCGCGCGGGGCCATGGTCGTCGTGGTCTGTGCAGGCTTTCTGCTGCCAATACAAGAGGTGGGGAGGGCAGGTCGTGGCCCCCGGAACCTATCCCAAGACCGCAGGCCAGCACACCGTGCACTCCCGATGACGAAAGCCGGACAGAAGCACGGTCGGTTTGTCGCTCGCCCGGCGCAGCGCGCGCTCATCGCGCTCAGCGTGCTCGTCGGACTCGCTTGGGGCGCCTATCTCTGGTGCACCGGCATCGGCCTGGCGCGCGATTCATGCGTGTTCGCCTGGCACGCCCTCACCGCGGCCGACCAGGTGGCGTTCTCCTGCCCGCCGAACCGCGCACCCCTCTACCCCATCCTGCTGGCCGTGGCGACGCGGATCCTCACGTTCCCCACCGACGCGGCGGCGGCGCTCGCGGGTGTCACGCTGGCGCTGGCCGGGGCCGTACTGGCCGGCGTATTCCTGCGAATGAGCGGCAGCGCGCTGGCCAGTGCGCTGTTGCTGGCGTCTTTTTTCGTCTCGCCCGCGCTCGCGTTTGTCTACTCGCGCGCCATGACCGAGCCCCTGTACGGCTTGTTTGCCATCCTGTGGTGCTGGTCTGTGCTCCGACATCGCCAGACGCAGCAGATGCGCTACTACGCAGCCGCGGCACTCGCGGTCGGCGCCGCCCTGCTGACCCGGTATGCGGGTCTTGCCCTGCTGGCGGTGCTCATCGCCTACAGCATCGAGCGCGTCTGGCGCTCTCGGACCGGCCGCGCACGCCTCGTGTGGTCCTACGCTGCGTGGCTCGCCGTCTCCCTGGCGCCGCTGGCCGCGTACCTGGTCCGCAACCAGGTGGCATTTCACACCTGGATGGGCGAACGCGGGCCGACCGAGCGCACTTTTGGCCAGTGCCTGGCGCAGGCGGTTGAGGTGCTGCACACGGATCTGGGCCCGTGGCTGCTCGCGGCCGCCGGACTGAGCGGCGTCGTGCTCGTCCTGCGCCGCCGCGCGGCCGCGCCGGCCCATGTCTCGTTCATCGCCGGGCTCGCCGCCGCGGCGCTGCTGGCACACGTACTGCTGGTCGTCTACTCGGCCGCGCGGTCCAGTATCGACCCGGTCAACACGCGCTATTTCTCAACGCTGTACTTCCACCTCCTGCTCGTGATCGCGGCGGCGTACGGACACCTGTCGGCAGCGGCTCGCGCGGCTGAAAGCTCGCGCGGGCGCAGGATGGTCCGGCTGACGCAGCTCGCGCTGGTCGTACTGGTGCTCACGGCCGTCGGGCGGCACGCATGGCCGGCCTGGCTCGAAGTGAACCGCCCGCTGGTGCAGCGCGATCAAAGCCTGGGATTCCTCGCGCCCGGCTGCAATCTCGATCCCGCCCTGGCGGAGCTGCGCGCCGCGCTGGCACAGGAGCTTTCGCAGCACGAGGAGCTCGGCCTACTGGTGCTCGTCGCTCCGACCACCCGCCCCGACCTGGGAGCCGCGCTGCTGATGCGCCGGCCCCTGGTGAACGGATCCGGACTGAGCGGAGCCTGCTTCGACGACGTCCAACGCGACGGCTATCGCGTACGCCTGCGCTGGCATGAGCAGCGGCGCACGATCCGCTACCTCATGCATGCGCGCGTACCGGGCAGCGCCGAGCTGGTGCGGATCTTGTCGCGGGCCGCTGCGAGACTCGAGTGTCAGCGCGTGCTGCTCATCGCCGTGGCCCAGCCCCGGTCGCCGGACGAATTCCCGGGCGGAACGCTCGAGTCGCTTTCGACGCGCGCCCTGACCATCCGCGAACGGCTGCGGACAGGCGTCTACCGCCTGTACGAGTGCATCCCGGCCCGGCCTGCGGCGGTCACGTCCAGGCCCGCAGGCGAATAGCACGCGCGGCGCAGGTCCTGGAGCACTGCCGCTCGCCCGCCCGATCGGTCATCGAGGAACCGGGCTGTACGCCACCGCCGCGCGGACCAAGGCGGCGACAGCCGGGCGGCGAATCTCCTGCAACGAGCGGATTTCGATGTACCGCTTCGCTTTCGCCGTCCCGCGCAGCAGTCCCGCCGGATCAGGCAACGCGGCGCCATGAATAAAATCGAGCCGCACGTGGTCCTCGCGCGGATGAATCAGGCACACGTTCCCGCCGATCGCCCCGTACGGATGCCGCGGCTTGAAGTAGCACAGGCCGCCGAACTTCAGCCGCTCGACGCAGCCGGCGGTCGCATCCAGCACGAGGTCGCGCAACTCCAGCACCAGATCGCACAGTTCGGCCGGGCACGTGGCGAGGAAAGCGGCGATTTCGCCGCCTCGCAGGTAATCAGATTCCGGTTCAGGTGCCGTCAATCGTTGCCAGCCTTCGGCGGGGCCGCG
>CAZVRR010000424.1:0-2480 GCA_964629745.1 uncultured Planctomycetales bacterium
GCGCCCATGATCAGGACGCCCACCTGCTCGAGCACGACCTGGTTGCGGCTCGTGCCCGGTGCGGCCAGCACCTCGAGATACACCGTCTCGCCATTGAAGTAGGCCGACGAGTATTTCCACATCTCGAGGCCCGCGGCGTCGAGCTGCTGCACCTCGCCGTCCAGGGCCGATGTGATCCGGACCATGCTGCCCGCTTCCAGCTCGATCGCTCCGAAGTACAACCGGATCCAGGCGGCATTCGGCACGGTGACCGCGGTGTTGTACACCACCTCGATGCTGCGTCCCGGGTTTTCCAGGAGCCCGGTATCCACCCGGAGATTCTGGAGCTCGCCGGTCGGCCAGCTCAGGTCCGAGCGCGGACCGGGGGTCGCGCGCAGCGCTTGCGCCAACCCATCCGGAACGCACAGCACGGCGAGCACAACCAGGTTCGCCGCTATCCACCGCGCAGCCAGTCGTTTACGTGATGGCACAGTCTTTCTCCTCGTCAGAATCTCAGTAAGGCTCGCGTTGTTTGCCAACTCAAGGGGCATCATGCCCGCCGGCACATCGCCCGCCCGCGCCCGGCCTGTGGCGGGTCGCTTGCAGGTTTCCAGCTCGGCGCGGCCTGCGCCGCGCCGCCGGTGGTCGTCGTGCCCGCGATCCAGAATATCGATTCAGGGCAAGCGATGGAAGCAAAACCGCGGGCACAGGTGGCAGGGGGGTGTCGGCGCAGCGCGGCTGTCCCGCGCGACCGACGATTCATGCGGAGCACGCAGCGCATAGGCCAACCGGTCGGGCCGATCTTCGTACACGACCCGCTAAACAGTATAGGCCTGCCGAAAAGCCGGTTGACAGGATTTCCGATCGTTCACGCCCCGCGGCGCCGCGTGGCGCTGTGCTCCGCGACGCCACGCGACCCGCGAGATCGCCCACTGCGCTAAACCAGGGGCTCCTTTCCCGGAACCGCGACCGGCGCCATGCCCACCGCACCGCCGGCTAGCATGTCGGCGGGCGGCATCAGGTCGAGCTGCGAGCTCTTGAGAGCCCACTCCCAGGAGAGTTCCCGCCCCGTATACGCCGACATCCGCCCCATAATCGCCGTCAGCGTGCTTTCCGCGATCCGCCGGCCCTCGTTCAGCGGACGTCCGTCTCGGATGCTCCGGATCAGGTCAACGTGCTCCTGGACGTAGGGATTTACCGGCTCGCCCTTGGGCTTGTACTCGTAACGCGTCCACCCGCGGATCCAGCGGTCCGGCTGCGCCACGCCGCTGGTGCCGACCAGGCGCTCACTGACGCGATCCGATGCGCCGCCCACCTGCCGGCACATGCTCAGCACGCGCGCCCCGTTGGGATACTCGTATTCGACCGCGAAGTGATCGAAGATGTTGCCGAACTCCGCACCGGTGCGCGTCTGGCGCCCGCCCATGCCGATGCATTTCGCCGGCGGCGAGCCCATCGCCCAGTTCATCACGTCGATGTTGTGCACGTGCTGCTCGACGATGTGGTCGCCGGAGAGCCACGTGAAATACAGCCAGTTGCGGCACTGCCACTCGAGATCGGTCCACCCCGGCTCGCGCGGCTTCACCCACAGGTCGCCCTGGTTCCAGTAGCATTGCCCGGCGACCAGCTTGCCGATCGCCCCACCCTGGATCCGCTTCATGATCGTCAGGTACGCGGGATCGTGCCGGCGCTGCGTACCGGACACGATGGCCAGCCCCTTCTGCTCCGCCAGCTCCGACGCGGCGATGACGGTACGCACGCCCACCGGGTCGACCGCGACCGGCTTCTCCATGAACACGTGCCGGCCGGACTCGATCGCGGCCTTCAGGTGCGGCGGGCGAAAGCCGGGCGGTGTCGCGAGAATCACCAAGTCGAGATCGCAGGCCAGCACCTTGCGATAGCTGTCGAGCCCGGAGAAACAGGTGTTGTCGCGCACCTGGCAGCGCGGCCCGAGCTCCGACAGCGCCGACCGGCACGACGTGACGCGATCCGCGAAGATGTCGCCCAGCGCGACGATCTCCACCTGCGGGTCGGCGGCGACACAGTCCTTGGCTGCCCCGGTCCCGCGCCCGCCGCAGCCGATCAGGCCGACGCGGAGCGTGTCCGTGCGCTTGGGTCCGCGGGCTTGCGGCCGCGGCTGGTCGGCGCGCCGCGTGCTCGCGCAGCCGCCGGCGAAGGCGGCCGCCGGCAGGGCGGTCAGGATGGTCGTCGTTTTCAGGAATTGACGGCGCGAAAATCCGGTATCCGGCTCATGGGGGGCTTGCGAATCGTTCATCGAGAACTCCTGGCTGCGCCATGGGATTGGTTGTCCGTACGCGCACGCATAAGGTGCCCCGCGGGCCGGCGGCTGGCAAGGCGCCAGCGCTTTGCCCCTGCTGCCGTTGTCAGGCCTGCGCGCGCCGAAAGCGACCGGGCCTATCGTCCGATAAGGCATTATCTCAGAATGTGTCTGAGGCGCGGTACGCTGCCAGCAGGGCGGTCTCACCGTCCTTGCCCGAACC
>CAZVRR010000425.1:0-2479 GCA_964629745.1 uncultured Planctomycetales bacterium
GATCTCCTCGGCGGTGTAGCCCACGGCGGTCCACGTGCCGAAATCGAACACGTAGAGGCCGCGGTAGGACGGGGCGTTCTCGACTACCGGCACTTGCATGACGACTCCCGCGGTCCGCTCGGCGGCCGCCTGCTGCGCTGCCTGGCGCGCATGATGCATTATACGCCGCCGCCGCGGCCCTGCGCAGCGGCGGCACGCGGCCGGCAGGCGGTCATTCCGTGCGGCGCGCCGGGCCGACGGCCACGCCGGCGTCAGCCACGAGTTGCAGGACTTCGCGCGCCACTTCCTCGATGCCTTTGTAGGACGTGTCCACGACCCGCCAGCCGAACCGCGCCATCTGCTCGTGGGCCGTCCGCAGCTCGCGGGCGATCGCGGCCCGTTCGGCGTAGTCGGGGTGCAGCTCCATGCCCCAGCCGCGCAGGCGCGCCTCGCGCACGCTTTGCAGGCGATAGGGATTCGTGGTCAGTCCGACGACCCGCCGCCTGTCCAGGGCCAGCAGTTGCGCCGGCGGTTCGACATCCGGGAACAGCGGCACGTTGGCGGCGCGGACTCCGCTGTACGCCAGGTAGAAACATGTCGTGCTCTTGGCAGTGCGCGAGACGCCCACCAGCACCACGTCCGCCGAGGCGAGGTCGCCCAGGCGGCAGCCATCGTCATGGGCCAGCGTGTATTCGACCGCGTCGATGCGGTCGTAGTGCGCCTTGTTCGAGGTGTAGAGGATGCCCGGCTTCGGCCGGATCGCCGTCTTGAACACGTCGTACAGGCTGACCAGCACCGGTCCGAGCAGGTCGACCGCCGGCAGCATGTACTCCCGCGCGGCCTCCTGGATCGCGGCCCGCGCGCGGTCGTAGACGAGCGTGTAAAACACCAGCGCCCGCTCGTCGGCCGCCCGGCGGATCAGCTCGCGCACCGTCTCGGGCCGGCGGACGTTGGCCTTGCGCACGAGCTGCACCGGCGAGTCGGGAAACTGCACGAGCACCGCCCGCACGATCGTTTCGCACGTGCGGCACGTGCCGTCGGAGATGAGGTACAACACGTGCGGTGCGGCGGGCGCCGCTGCGTCGGGTCGGGTCGCGTCTGCCGGTGGCTGGTGCTGCATGTGTGTTCCCACTGCGGCCCGGGCAGCGCCCGCCGGCGCGCGGCTAGCCGTGGCGCGGACCAGCCCGGGCTGCTTCGTCGAATAGTTTCAGGTAGCTCAGGTAGCGGCGCAGGGAGATCTGTCCGTGCTCCACGGCTTCCCGGACCGCACAACCCTCCTCGTCGCGATGCAGGCAGTCCTTGAACTGGCAGTCGGGCAGGAACGCGGCGAATTCGGGGAAGAGGGCCTCGAGTTCGGCGGGGTTCACGTCCCACAAATCCAGCGCGCGAATGCCGGGGGTATCGACGACGTACCCGCCGTCGGCCAGCCGCAGCAGCCGTGCGTACGTGGTCGTGTGCTTGCCCTTCTCGCTTTCGCGGCTCACCTCGGCGACCGGGAGATTCAGGTCCGGCTGCATCGCGTTCAGCAGCGAGCTCTTGCCCACGCCGCTCTGACCCGAGAGGACGGTGATGCGGCCGTGCAGGGCCTGGCGCAGCTCCGCCAGTCCGCTCCCCGATTTTGCGCTCGTCAGGATGCAGGTGTAGCCGATGGCGCGCCATTCGCGAACGACGCTCCCCAGCGTGATGGGCTCGTGGTCGGCCTCGTCCTCCGCGTCGAACTCGTCGGGTGTCCCGACCGTCTGCGTGTAGATGAGCAGCTCGTCCGCGTCGATGCCCGCATCCTCGCCGGCCAGGTCCAGTTTGTTCAGGCAGATCAGGGGCTGCAGGCCGCCTTTGTGTGCCGCGACCAGGTAGCGGTCGACGAGGTGCGGCTTGAGTTTCGGCTGCGCCACGCTGGCGACGATCAACAACTGCTCGGCGTTGGCCACGATCGTGTGCTGCCGCCCGCGGCCGTCGCGGCGCGACAGCAGGCTGCTGCGCCGCTCGACGCGCTCGATCACGCCGACCGGCTCGCCGCCCGCCGAGCGTGACTGGTCGGAGAACCACACGCGATCGCCCACCGACACCGGCGCGCGGCTCTCGATGAGCAGGGTGCGGAGAATGCGCCGAACCGTGCACGCCCAGGTCTGACCGCCGTCCGCATCCACGTAGCAGATCAGCCCGTGCACGGCGATGACCGTCCCGCGCAGCCAGAGGGCTTCGTCGACCAGGGGGGCTTCGCCGGCGCCGAGGAGAATGGTGCGCTTGCGGGAGAGGTCGCCCTTGGCCCGCACCGACTCGACGAGCCGGCTGTCCTCCACGGCGTCCGACTGGACCAGGTAGCGCCGCGTCAGGTCGCCCGCGCGCCGCTTGGGCTGGCGGTTCTGGCGGAAGGACACGCGCACCTTGCGGCCGGGCTTCTTACGGGCCATGCGCGTATTGTAGCCGTCGCGGCCGCGGCGACGCCCGGGCGCGGGCCGCCGGTGGGCAGCCCGGCACGCCGCGCGGAGCCCGGCCGGGC
>CAZVRR010000426.1:0-2462 GCA_964629745.1 uncultured Planctomycetales bacterium
CGAGCTGCGCGCCGGCATGAGCGTCCAGCAGCGCATGCGCGACAAGCTGTTCCCCAAGCTTTTTCCCGGCACGCGCTTCGCGAATCGCATCCCGATCGGCACGGCCGAGGTGATCCAGAACGCGCCGCGCGCGGAATTCGAAGCGTACTACCGCACCTGGTACCGGCCTGAGAACCTGACGCTGATGGTCGTGGGCGATACGGAACTCGAGCCGCTGCTGCCGCTCATCACGAAGCGCTTCGGCGAGTACCGCGCACCGACGCCGCCGGCCCAGCCGCAGGGCGCCGGCTTCCAGTCCTTCACCGCGCAACGCGGCATCATCGTGTCCGACCCGGAATTCACCAACGGGGACGTGACGCTGATCGACCTGCGGCCAGGCCGTCCGCCCACGACCACCGTCGAGCAGGCCCGCACGGACCTGCTGGAGGAGCTTACCGCGCGCATGCTTGGGCGGCGCTTCGACGAGCGGATCAAGAAAGGGGAGGCCAGCTACCAGGAGGCCGGCGCCGGCGTGGTCTCGTTCTACCAGGAAGCCCTGCTCGTGAACGGCACGACGTCCGGCAAGCCGGAAGACTGGGAAAAGATGCTCGACGAGCTGATCGTCGAAATCGCGCGTGCCCGGCAATTTGGATTCACCGCCCGCGAGCTCGAGCTCGTGCAGGCCGAGTTCAAGGCCACGGCCGAGCGGGCCGTGCGCACCGATTCCACGCGTAACGCCCAGGAAGTCCTGATGGAGATGATGGAATCGGTAAACGAACGCGAGCCGATCCTCTCGGCCCAGCAGGACCTCGAGCTGCTGAACCGGCTGCTGCCCACGATTGAACTGCCGGAGCTGAACGCCTCGTTTGCGGCCCACTTCAAACCCGACACGTTCGCCTTCGTTCTCGAGATGCCCGAGCAGGCGGAACTGCCGCTGCCGGCCGAGGACCAGTTGCTGGCCGCCGCTCGCGCCGCCCTGGCGCGCCACGTCGAGCCGCTGGAGGACCAGGAACGCCACATCAACCTGATGGAATACGAGCCGCAGCCCGGCCCCGTGGTCGAAGCGCACACCGATCCGGACCTGGACATCACCAGTGCCTGGCTGGCCAACGGCGTGCGCGTGCACCATCGCTTCATGGACTACCACAAGGACACGATCCTGGTCAGCATCACGCTCGCGGGCGGACAAATCGAGGAAACCGCCCAGAACGCCGGCGTGACGGAGGTCGCCGCGCTCATGCTGTCCACGCCCGCGACCGCGCACATCTCCTCGACCGAGATCGTCGACATCCTGACGGGCAAGAACATCCTCGTGACCGGCGCGGCGCGCGATGACACGTTCCGCCTGCAAATCACCGGCTCGCCCGCGGACCTCGAGATCGGCCTGCAACTCGCGCACGTGCTGCTCACCGACGGCGTGATCGAGGAGCCGGCCTTCCGCACGTGGCGCCAGGAATCGCTCCAGCGGCTGACCATGTATCAGAGCTTTCCCGAATTCAAGGCCATGGAGGCGGTGCGCGACCTGACCAGCGGCGGCGACCCGCGCCGCATGCTCCCGACGCCGCAACTCGTCGAGCGGCAGACGCGCGAGGCCGGTCAGCAGTGGCTGCAACGGCTCCGCGCGGCGCCGATCGAGGTCGCAGTCGTGGGCGACCTGCCCCTGGACCAGGCGCAGCCGCTGCTGGAGCGCTACATCGGCTCGCTTCCGCCGCGCCCGCGCCGCGCGGATCACCTGGATCCGCTCCGCAACCTGCCGGCCGTGACCGGTCCGCTGGTACGGGAGGTCCAGGTCGAGACGATCACGCCCAAGGGGGGGGTCCTGACGGGGTTCATCGGGGCCGACCTGCAAGCGGTGGACGACGTGCGCTTGCTCCAGTTGGCGGCATACGTGCTGGACAGCCGGCTCATCAAGCGCGTGCGTGAGGAGCTGGGCTGGACCTACTCACCCCAGGCGCACGCCGCGCCCGGCGACGCCTACCGTGGCGGAGGACTGTTCGCCGTCGCCGCTGAATGCGATCCGGCCCAGGCCGAGGAAATGGCGCGCGAGATCGAGACGCTGCTGCGGAGCCTCGCCGAGAACGGACCGACCGCGGAAGAACTGGACAACGCGAAGAAGCAGATTGCCAACCAGCTCGACGTCGCCCTGCAGGAGCCGAGCTACTGGTGGACCGTCCTCGGGGCCCTGGAACTGCACGGCGTCAGTCTCGCCCGCCAGAAGTCGATCCGCGAGGACTACGCGGCGTACACCGCGGAGCAGTTGCGTGACACGTTGCGCCGCTACGCGACGCCGGAGCGATCGTTCCGCGTCCTGGCCCGGCCCGTTGTGCCGGCCGGAGCCGCGACAACGCCCCCGGAAGTCCCGGTGCCGTAACCGCCGAACACACCAGCCGCCGCGGTCGACCATCGTGCCCCTGCTCTGTGAGCAGTGCCGGTCGGGGGCCGGCGTCCTCGGCCGAAGAGAAGACACTGCTGAGACAGCAGTG
>CAZVRR010000427.1:0-2428 GCA_964629745.1 uncultured Planctomycetales bacterium
CGAAGCCCCGCCCGACCGGGTCAGCGCGGCGGCCATGATCCGCGCGGTGCAGCAAACCGCGGCACACGGCGGCGGCCGCTACTACCAGGGCGGCGTGGGCCACGTCTTCCAGGCGTTCGCTGGCGCAGTGGAAAGATATGGCGGCACGGTGCTGTTCGGCACGCGGGTCGAGCAGATCCTGGTCGAGGATGGCCGTGTCGCGGGCATCGAGGCGGGGGGCGTGCGCTACGCCGCGCCGATCGTGATCAGCAACGCCGGCATCCAGCCCACGGCGTTGAAGCTGGTCGGCGCGGAGCAGTTCGCGCCTGAATACGTGGCCTGGGTCAAGGGCCTGGAGATGAACCTGGCCAATGTCGGTTACCGCTGGTTCCTGGACAAGCCGCTGCTGACCTCGCCGATGAACGTGTTCATCACCTACAACAGCGTTAGCACCCTGGATGACTTCCGGCGCATGGCCGGCGGCCACTTCCCGGATCACTCCTACGTGTACCTGGGCACTACCTCCCTGTACCCTGGCCTGGCCCCCGCTGGCAAACAGATCGTGTACGCCTGCATGTCGTGCCTGGGCGACCCGGAAACCGATATTACGCCGTACCTGGCGCAGGTGAAGAAGATCGTCGTGAAGATGCAGCCGGACATCCTGGCGCACATCGAAAAGGAAGAGACCTTTGGCCCGGCCACGATCTCCGTGGTCGGCCGCGACAGCGTGCTGCCCGGCCGCGGGGGTGAGGACTACGGCGTGATGCTGTCGGTGGGCCAGTACGGCGACCCGCGCTTGAACGGCGAGACCCCCATCGCCGGGCTATATTACGTGGGCGGGGATGCCGGCGGTTTCGGGCTCGGCACCCACCAGGCCGTGGATTCGGCGGTCAATGTCTCGCAGATGGTGCTGGCCTACCACCGCCAGGTCGGATCGAGCTGAGCGCCGGGGAACACCGCCGGGCCGGACTGACCGACTTGCGGCGTAGATCAGGCGCAGCGAGGCGGCTACGGTGGTCTTCGTCGAAGATATGGCAAGGTTCCTTGAAGTCGCGGCGTGTGTGACAGATTCAGTCACACACGCCGCAACTTCTAAGAGGGCCCGTCTTGCGGATGAAGGACGTACCGCTCAACCCGGCAGAGATAGCTCAGCGAACAACAGCAGGGGGGTCCGCTCGTTCTAGGCGGCCGGCCTACTGTTGGCTGCGCTTGCCGGCAACCGGAGCGGGCGCACTGCGCTCCAGATCAGCAACGCGGCGACGAGCCCGGTGGCGACCCAGGCCGCCAGCGAGACTGCGGGAGTGGGCGCTTGCCTGAGGGCGATGCCGATCAGAGCCCAGACCGGCACGGCCAGATAGGCCACGTCGCGCCGCGTCACGGCCACCAGGGCGGCAACGACCACCACCGCCGCCAGCATGATGATCGTCCAGGTCGCCGGCGCAATGCCCCAGCCGTCCCAGCCCAGCACATAGAGCAGTTGCGCCGCGTTGGCGATGGTCGCCACGGTGATCCAGCCCAGGTAGATGCTGAAAGGCACGCGCACCGCCCAGGTCTCAGCCTGGCTAACGCGGGTCCGGCCCGTGCCGAGGCGCAGATAGATGCCGATCAGGGAACCGAGCAGGAGGAGCATGAACAGCATGCTGAGCGGGAAGTTCTGATAGTGCCAGGCGAAGATCCAGGCGCTGTTCGCCAGGCTCGCCACGACGAAGAGGCCGCCGATGCGCCGCAGCCGGGGGTTCTCCCGTTGGCCAGGGAGCGCCTGGAAGATCGCGAAGGCGATGAGGCCGGTGTAGATGACGCCCCAGATCGCGAAGACATAGGCCGCCGGCACGAACAGGACCGGGAACCGGGCGGTGACATCGCCGGAGCGCAGGCCGTTGAGCGGCAGGATGTTGGCGAGTGCATTGATGACAAGGGTTGCCACCAGTCCGATAATGGTGACACCCTGACGAAGGGTATCGCGTTGCATAGTTTCGCTCCTTGTATGATACTTTCGGCAGGTTGCGGGCCTGCTTCAGGATCGTCGTCCATGACAAGCCCGCCTGGCTGATCTCCGGGATCAGCCGCTCGAAAAGGGCTGCGGCATCAACCGACCGCCAGAGCTGCCTCCGGCGCGGCATTGATCTCATCCCCCAGGGCCAGCAGCTCCTCGTTCTTGGGGATGTCGCTCATGCTGTGGCCATAGTGGACATAGCGCGCCACCCCGGCCTGGTCGATCAGCACCTGGGCGGGCATGCGCCCCAGCTTGAACAGGTTCACTTCCTGCCCGTAGAGCTTCAGCACGCTGGCCGTCGGGTCGGGCAGGCCGGTGAACGGCAGCGACTCCTTACTGAAGTATTCGGCGAAGGCTTGGGCGTCTTCGGGCCCGGCCACCACAACTTCGATGTTGCGGGCAACGAACTGAGCATAGTCTTGGCGCAACTGCGCCATATGCGCGCGGCAGAACGGT
>CAZVRR010000428.1:0-1784 GCA_964629745.1 uncultured Planctomycetales bacterium
GGCCGAACTGGCGCGCAGCGCCTCGGCCGACTGGCCGGACGAGCAGGCCGGCCCGGTGCTGGCGACGCTCGTGGCGGCGCTGCACGCGGAGGCGCAGCGCCTGGACGAGGCGGGCCAGGCCGAGACAGCACAGCAGGTCGCGCGCGACGCCCTGGGCCCCTTGCCGCGACTGGAAGCGTGGCTGACCACGGCGGGATCGGCGCAACGGCTGGCGAGCGTGCGTTTCGCGCATGCCGAGCTGCTGCTGCTGGCCGGAGAGCACGAAGCCGCGCGCGAGATTGCGGCGGCGCTGCGCCAGGCGGAGCCACAGAACGGTCACTACCGGCGGCTCTACGCGCGCACGCTGTCCGCGACCGTTTCGCCGGGCACGACCGCGGCGGAGCTCGAAGCGGCGCAGCGCGCGTGGGCGGAATTGCTTGCGGACGCCGACCTGCGACAGCGCGCCCCCGCGCGGTACTGGGAAGCGCGCTATCACTACCTGGCGCTGCGCCTGGCCGCGGGTCACGCCCGCGAGGTCGAGCAGGCGCTGCGGCAGGAGCAGGTGTGGTATCCCGACCTCGGCGGTCCGCCGTGGCAGGAGCGGCTCCTGGCGCTGCAACAGGCAGCGCTCGCGCAGGCGGCCGGTCAGCCCTGATCAACACGTCGACCCCGCATGTGTGAAACCGCGGTCTGATGTGATATACTCTGCGGGTTGGGCCGAAGATGTACTCGCCTTCACTGGTCACGATCGGGCACCCGGTTGCAGCACACATCTGCGCACCGCGTCGCACGCGCTGGTCGCTCGGCTGGGTGCTGCTCGCGGTGGGTCTCTATGCCGGCGCGATCTACCTGCCGTTCCTCGGCTCGTCGCGCACGCTGACGAGCCATGAAGTCATGGTGACGCACGCCGCGCAGCGGATGCTGATCGACGGACAGTGGATCGTGCCGCACTTCGCGAGCGGCCTGTGGCTCGACAAACCGCCGCTGGTGAACTGGATCACGGCGCTGTCGTTCCTGGCGCTCGGCGGATTCAGCGAATTCGCGGCGCGCCTGCCCGCGGCGCTCAGCGCGATCGGCCTTTGTCTGCTGGTGGCCGGACTGGCCGATCGATTCGTGAACCGGCGCGCGGCGCTGCTGGCCGGGCTCATCCAGGCGACCTGCGTGTACAGTTATACACAGGGCCGGCTCGGCGAATTGGATATGCCGTTCGCACTGCTCATGTCCGGCGCGCACGCCATCCTGGCGCTGTACTGGGGGCGGAACCAGATGACGCTCCCCGCGTGGGCGCTGGCGGCGTTTCACACGCTGGCCGGCCTGGCGGTGCTGGTGAAGGGCGCCATCGCGGTGGTCCTGCTCGGAGTGTCCGTCCTGGGCTTCTGCCTCGTACGGCGCAGTTGGCAGCCCCTGCGGACGGTGCTGCTGACGCCGGCGGTCACCTGCTTCGTGCTGGTGGCGGGGAGCTGGCACGTGGCGGCGCTGTGCGTGGCCGGGGACGAGGCGCTCACGCAGTGGGGGTACAACTCGGTGCTGCGCTTCTTCGGCCTGCATCACCTGGGCGCCAGTTCGCCCCTGTATTACCTCTGGAACATCCCGTGGCTGGCATTGCCGGCGACGCTCGCCGTGGCCATCGGGGCCCGGTGGCTCGTGCAGCAGGCCCGTCGGCGCGACGCGTATTTCCAGCAGTTTCTCTGGTGCTGGTTCCTGGCCGGCCTGCTGTTTCTCACCATCTGCTTCTTCAAACACAAGCACTACGTGCTTCCGCTGCTGCCGCCGCTCTCGATCTTCGCCGGCCAGCTCGCCGATCT
>CAZVRR010000428.1:1794-2398 GCA_964629745.1 uncultured Planctomycetales bacterium
TGCACGTGGCACGGCACGGGGTGCACGCCCGGCGGTTTTACGTCGGCGTGTTCGCGTGCTTCGCACTCGCGTACGGCGTGGTGAGCGGGTTCGTGATGCCCGCCCGCGACCACCGGCGCCCGACCGTCGAGTTTCTGCGGGCGGCGACGGCGCAAGTGCCCGCGGACGAGACGCTTTACGTCGTGGGACTGGGGCAGTCGTCCGCCTATCCCTACATCGTGCACGATGAGTGCACCTACTTCGACTCGGCGGAAGCCCTGGAGCAGACGCTGCGCGCGGGTGCCGGCCGGCCGATCTGGATCCTGACGCTGCGCGCGTACGAGAACCTCGGCGCGGCGAGCGGATTCGCATTTGCCGAATTCGCAGGCGAACCCTCGCGTGACAAGCATCCGCGGCCGGAAACGCTCGTGCTCGGCCGGCTCTCGCTGCGCAGCACGGCCCCGGCCGCCGTGCCGTAAGCGCCCGCGCGGGTCTGTCTGGAAGTGTACCTTCCCACTTGCACGAGTTGACTTCGCCCGCCGCGCTCCGTATACCTGGATAGAGAAGGTGTGCTGTCAGTCGTACAGCATTCTTCACCATCATTCGCTCATTATCCGCATTGGTG
>CAZVRR010000429.1:0-2393 GCA_964629745.1 uncultured Planctomycetales bacterium
CCCGTTCGAGGCAGGCGCTGGCCGTCAGCAACTGAACGGTGATCAGCCCGATCAGTCCCAGGCCATATACGACGATGTACTCGCCCAGCGTCGGGGCCAGCAGGCGAATGCCCTGGAGCCCGATGCTCGCGATGACGGTGAACGCGGCCTGCTCGTCGCTCACGCCTTCGGGGATCTTGGCGCACAGGTTCCGCGGCACGCAGACCAGTTCCGCGTGGCCGCCGTTGCTGACGACGCGGTCGCCCGGCGCAAAGTCGCCCAGGCCCGCCCCGACCTCCAGCACCACCCCGGCATTGCAGTAGCCCAGCGGCAGCGGCTCGTCGAGCTTGCTGAAGACCGCTTCCATGGTGGGCAGCAGGCCGTCCGTCCGGATCTTGTCCAGCACCTGCCGCACCTTTTCGGGCTGGGCGCGCGCCTTGCCGAGCCAGGAGGCGCGGCTGAACTCGACGAGCATCCGCTCCGTGCCGGCGGAAATCAGGCTGCGCCGCGTCTGGATCAGCAGGTGCCCGGGCCGTACGCCGGGCGCCGGCACCTCGGCCACCTCGATCTGCCCCGTTCGCAGATGTTGCAGGATCTGTCTCACGTGCACCTCCGCTGCCGCGGCGCCTGGCCCGGCTGCCGCAGCGCACCGTTCGCGAACCGCGCCTCCGTGCCCCGCGCCGTCCGGCGCGAGGCGCAGGCCCGCCGCCGACGCTCCGCGCTTTCCGCAAGACCCGGGGTACGCTGCCTCATGACGATACCTCCGGCGTGACACCGGGGACCGAGCTGCGCGCATGCGCGAGGTCCGCCCGCAGCCGGCGCAGCAGTGTCCACATGCCGCCCGGCGCCAGGAGCAGCAAGATGTTGTAGGTCACGCCCGTCAGCAGCGCGGCCACGGCGGCTCCGTGCAGCCCCCACGAACCGACGAATACCCACGCAGCGCCGACGGCGATCGTCCCGCCGATGGCGCTGTACAAGAGCAGGAAGCGCGTCTGCTGGTGCACCTTGAAGAACATCTGCTGAAGCAGGCCCGCGAACATGAACATCCGCGCCGTGGCGATCACGACCAGGCTGGCGGTCGGGACGGCGTACGCCTTCGACGCCAGCAGTCGCACGAGCCACTGTCCCGAGACGGCGTAGCCGACGATCACAAGCACGCCCACGCCCACGTACAGGCCCATGCCCGCCAGCAGCAGCTTGTCCGCCGCCCAAAGCTGCCGCGGGTCCGTGACGTCCCGCGCCCGCTGGAACGCGATTGGCAGCACGAGCGTGGTCAGCACCGCGTTCATCATCATGAACGGAAACCCGCACACCTGGTAGGCCGCCACGTAGCGGCCCACGTTCTCGTAGTCGAGTTGGTACCCCAGCGCGTAGCGCTCCGCAAACGTCTGGAGCGATTGACAGATCGTCAACAGTCCCAGCGGCAGGCCGTAGCGCACGATCATCTGCGCCACGGGCGCGGCAGGCCCCGCCGGCAGGCGCGCCAGCGCGCGCCGGAAGTTGTAGAAGCCGACCGCCCCAAACACGCCGGCCGCCGCGGCGTACGCCAGCAGGGCCACGCTGGCCGAGCGCGCCACGAGCAGCAGCACCGCGGCGCCCAGCGCGGTCTGGAGCAGGAAGAAGCCGATGTTCTCGAGCGTGCCGCGCCGGCGGTCGCGCTGCACATCAAGCACCTGGATGCGCAGCGAGCGCCAGCGATTGCCCAGGAAGACCAGCCCCATCGCCAGCACGGTGTAGGTTTCCAGGCCGAACAGCGCGCCCATCGGCCGCGTCAGCAGGATGAACACGAGCGCAACCAGCACCGTGCTTACGCCCATCCAGCGCATCGTCTGCGCCAGGGCCGAACGCGCGGTCTGGTCCTCGTGCGCCGTGTGGTAGTGGCGCACGTATACCTGGCTGATCGGCGTCTCGAAGATGCACGCCAGAAAGCCGAGCGTCGTCAGTGCCAGCTCGTACTCGCCGTACGCCCCCTCCGGCATCAGGTTCGTAAAGAGCTTCAGCCCCACCAGTACGACGATGAACTCGGCAACCTTGTGCGCAACGACCCAGGTCGTCTCGTTCCGGACGCGCGGGTTGGCGATGAGCTGCCGGAGCCGGTGCATAGTCAGCGTGCAAGCGATGGAGCGAAGCCGCCAGCCGGAGCCGAAGCGCCGAGCACGACCAGGATGACGGCCCAGGAGCTGATGACGGCCTGGCGCGGCCGCCGTCCGCCCGCCTCACCGCGGGAGTGACATTGCGGATGACTCGATCCACCCATGGGGGCTCGCATTCTCAGGCCCGGTCGTTCACGCAACGCCGGGCGAACCCGTCGCGGCACCCGCCGCCGGGCCGGTCCCCGCACCGGGCGCGGCCACGTCCGAGCGCTTATCGCATGCCCGCGACCCCAACCAAACCCACCCGCCACTCCTCCAATC
>CAZVRR010000430.1:0-2352 GCA_964629745.1 uncultured Planctomycetales bacterium
GATTGCCGGCAGGACTTCCATGTCGCACCACCTCGCCGCGTGCGAGCTGACAGCGGCAGGCGCAGCCTAGCACGAGGCCGGGATGAGAGAAAGCGGCGGCGCGGCGCGGGCGCAAAAAAGACGGCGGCCGGGCAGTCTACCCGGCCGCGCCCTCCGTTTCGCTTCGATCAGGGAGGCGAGCGGCGCTAGCCGCGCTCGTCCGTCGGGGCGCTGCGGGCCATCGGCTCCGGCACCTGGACGGCAATGATCTGCACGCGGCGGTTCTGCTGTTTGCCGGCGCGGCTCGAGTTGTCGCCCTTGGGATGGAACTCACCCTGTCCCGCGGCGACCATGCGGGTGGGGTCCACGCCCATGCGGTTCATTTCGCGGAAGACGGTCGCGGCACGCTGCACGCTCAGCTCGAGATTGTCCTTCCACTTCGAGACCTTGATCGGGTCCGTGTCGGTGTGGCCCACAATCCAGATCTGCCGGTCCGGCCAGCGCTGGCGAACATCGTCCAGCACCGACTGGAGCTTGCCGCGTCCCGTCGACTTGAGATCCGCCTTCCCGGAGTCGAACAGGATCTCGTCGCTGATATCCTGCCACGCGAAGCCCTCGTACTCCGTCCAGGGGCCGCGCTGTTGCACTACCGGCTGCGGCGGCGGTTGCACCTGCCCGGCCGCGAGCTGGCGCTGCAGTTCCGCGACCTGCGCGCGGGCCGCATCCCGCTCGGCCTCGGCACGGCGCAAGCGCGCCAGCAAGTCCGTTTTCTCCGCCTGCAACCGACTGACTTCTTCCTGCAATGCCTGGATCTGCTGATCCTTGGGGGTCGGACCACATCCGATTGTCAGCAGGAATGCCACCCCGCAGCCCAGTGCTGCGATTGACCGCGCCGTCCTCATGCGTGCTCTCCTTTTCACCTTCTTGCGGGCCACCATGCCCAACCGCGACGGCCAGATGCCTCCGCCATCGCGCAGCACGCGCAAGCATAGAAGCGCGGTCCGCGGGATGCAAGGGAGCCGCCGGGGGCGTTCCCCGCCGGCGGGCGTGTGGCGAAAGGACGCTCGCATGCAGACTGGCACCAGGCCCCGCCGGGCGTCGGCGCCTACACCGGTTGACTGGTTCCGCCGCACGGGGCTAGGCTATCGCCCACACGCGGACCCCAGCCGGTGGCCGCCGGGACGGCCGCGGATGTACAGGATGCTCTCCATGCGGCTGTATCAGCTTTTGTTGTTGGTGCTGTGGACCGGCCTGCCGCAGGCGGCGGCGCAGGAGGATTACCTGCCTGCCGCGGCGCTGCACGACGTGGGGCTGGCCAAGTCCTGGCAACTCCAGTTGCCGCTCGAAACCGCCCTGGGGCAGACCCTCGCGGCCGTCTACCTGGTCGACGATGCGCTCTACCTGGCGACCAACGACGGCTACGTGTTCGCCCTGCACGCCGAAACGGGCGCCAGCCGCTGGCTGCGCCAGGTCACGCGCGAAGGCTACCCGGTGCGCCGGCCCGCCCACGCGCGCGAACGGGTGATCTTCACGACGCCCAACACGGTGACACAATACGACCGGCTGACCGGGGAGGGGGCCGACCAGTTGCGCCTGGATTTCCCGTGCGGCACGGCGGTCGTCAGCGACGGCACGCGGATGTTCCTGGGCGGGCTCGACCGGCGGCTGCACGGCTACGACGTGGACGACCCGCTGCGCTTCTGGGAGGTGCGGGTTCCCGGGCCGATCCTGTCGACGCCGGTGTTGCGCGGCGGCTTCGTGATTTTCGCGGCGGACGACGGGAGCATCTTCTCCTGTACCGCGTACGACAAGGTGCTGCGCTGGCGCACCCAGGCCTTCGGATCGATCACCGCCGACCTGGCGGTCAACGACGTCGGCGTCTACGCCCCGTGTCTGGACCAATCGCTCTACCTGTTCGACCTGCGCTTCGGCGAGATCATCTGGCGGGCCCGCTTCTCCGGTGCGCTGCACGAGGCCCCGGTGCTGACGCCGGAAACGGTCTTCCAGTACTGCGCCGATGACGGGCTGGTGGCGGTCGAGGGGTCGACGGTGAGGGGGATCGAACGCAATCGCTGGCGGCTGCCCCGCGGTCGTCATCTCCTAACGATCGACGATGCGCACGCGTTCGTGCTGAGCATCGACCAGTCGGTGCTGGTCGCGCGGCTGGCCGACGGCGAGGTCGTGGCGGAGATTCCGGCCGCCGGCATAGTGTTCGGCGCGCCGGAGCCGGATCGCACCGCGCTGTACGTGGCCTGCACCGTTGGACGCGTGTTCTGCGCCCGGGCGCGCGGCGCGGCGATCGTGGGACGCGAGGAAGTCCCGGCGGCGGCAGCGGGTGCGCCCGCGCCGGCGACACAGCCGGCCGAAGAGGTC
>CAZVRR010000431.1:0-2349 GCA_964629745.1 uncultured Planctomycetales bacterium
TGGGCGTGCAATACGCGGGGGTCCGGGTGGAACACCAGCGCCGCAGTCACAGTCTGGCTCGTCACGTCGAGCCGGAACACGCTGCCCATCGAGACTTCGAAGCGGTCGCACGAGCTGAGCTGGAGCACATGCGGCTTGCCGGCGACGTACCAGCCCAGGTGCGGCAGGTAGAGCGCGCTACGCAGGATTGACAGCAGCGGCGACGCGTGGCCGACCACGACGGCACGGCGCTGCGGGCCGGCGAGCCAGCGCACCAGCCAGCGCGCGCTGCGCTGGTTCACTTCAAACAGCGACTCGGTGCGATGCCATTCGCGCAGGTCGCCCGCCACCTCCAGCGGAACCGCCAGCACCTCACGGATCCGATCGGCAGTCTGGATCGTCCGCGCCAGAGGCGAGCAGTAAATCGCTTCCGCCGCACATGCACGCAACGCCTGCGCCGCCTGCACCGCCTGGAGCCGGCCGATGTCCGACAGCGGCGGCCCCGGCGGCTCGTCCGGACGCTTGCCGTCGCGATACGTGGGCAGGCCGTGCCGCACCAGCCAAAGCGTGCGTGGCGTGGTCCGCCGCGCCGAAGTCACGGCGTCTCTCTGGTCGGCTGCGTCGCCGGCGGGAGCAACTTGATCCCGGGCAGCAGGCGAATTCTGACCTCTTCCACCAGCTTCTGGGGGTCGTCCCGCATCTGCTCCGCCGAGAGCCGCCCCTCCCGCAAGGCGTCCAGCACCTGTCGCAGGCCGTGGTCCATGCGCTCGAACGCCTGGGCCAGGGCCTCGTACGGGCCCGGGCCCGGATCGTAGCGCCAGGCGCCGTTGACCAGGCGCAACGGGGCATGGCGCACCGGCAGCTCGCCGTCCACGAGATAGGCGACCGTGGCGTAGGAGCCCTCCGCCGTCGCATCGAGCACACGCACGTGTCGGCTGAAGATATCCAGGTGATAGGCCAGGCGGCTGTGATCGATCGTGTCGGCGACGCCGAGCGCGACCTGTGTGCGTACCAGGTCGCACAACTGCTGGTTCGTGGAGAGAAAGGCATCGACGGCCAGCAGCGTCCTGAGCACCTGCTCGGCGCGCTCGGGACTGGTGAGTTCGCGGATCTGCTGGTAGGCGCCGGCGCGCCGTGCCGCGATCAGGTTCTCGATGACCGCCACGGGCGACGTGGCCGGCGCGCTTGTCGGGGCGGGCCGCCGTTCGCAAGCGGGCAGCGCCAGCAGCGCCAGCATTCCGGCGAGCCATAGCGGGCGCGGATGCGGCGCCCGGCGCACGCCGTACGGCCGCCAGTCCGACCCGAACCGTTCATCCGATCTCACGCCGCTCATCTTCGCGCCCTGCGCCTGTCGCGCCGCTCCACGATACGACCTCGCCGAGGCGCGGGCAACGGTCAAGCGGACGATGTTCCGGGCGTTTCGCGCCGGACCAAATCGGCAGTGCCGGCGCCACTGCTGTGGGCCGTGATCGCTCCATGGGTGGTCGCACTTGATTGACGCGGCGCCGGCGGCGCGCGGTATGCTACCGGCGGAGCGAGTTAGGGACGACTCGCCCGCACGTTCGGAGCTGCGCTAACGGAGGAGCGCCCATGGAATACCACGTCCGCCTGCATCTCACGACAGTTGCCCTGGTCGTCACGCTCGGCTTTGCGGTCAGCCTGGTGACCAGCGCGATCGTCGGGGCCCGCGCGTACGAGGTGCGCGGCAACCAGGCCGTTCGGCAGAGTCAGACGATCACCGTCAAGGGCTCCACGCGCCAGCGGATCGAGTCGGATCGCGCCGTCTGGCGCATCGGCGTGCGCGGCGAGGGGCAGACGCTGCCGGAGGCGTTTGGCGTCCTCGACACGGGCGTCCAGCGCGTGCAAGCCTACCTGAAGCAGGCTGGTTTCGGGGACGCCGAGATCGGGCTGGGTGCGATCGATACGCAGACGCAATATGGCCGCGATGATAAGGGGAATGTCACGCACGAGGTGGTGGGTTATTCGCTGTCGCGCAGCTTCGTGGTGACGACGAACGCTGTCCGGCGCATTCAGCAATCCGCCGGCCGGGTCACCGAGTTGATCCAGGAGGGCGTGCTCGTCGTCTCGCAGGCGCCGGCGTACTACTACACGCAGCTCGCAGCATTGAAGATTGAGCTGATGGCCGCCGCGTCGGCGGATGCGCGTGCCCGGGCCGACAGGATCGCCGGCAGCACCGGCTGCCGCCTGGGGGTGCTGCGGGATGCGCAGATGGGGGTGCTCCAGGTCACGGCGCCCGATTCGACTGACGTGGCCGATTACGGGCTCTATGACACGTCGACGATCGTGAAGGATGTCAGCGCAGTCGTGACGACCACGTTCGGGATCGCGAGCGAGTGAATCGGCACCGGA
>CAZVRR010000432.1:0-2316 GCA_964629745.1 uncultured Planctomycetales bacterium
ATGGCCTTCGAAATCGCCGCATCGGAGCAGACGACTAGGTCGACCGCGGGTAAAGGCACGGATCGCGCTGCAAGCGGCAGCAGCGGGAGCAGCTTCGGCTACTGCCGCGGCGCGCCGGGCAGGAAGCGCAGCAGCGAGGCGTGCACGTCAGGCCACCCGGCGCCGATTCCGTCGCGGTCGTGCACCAGTGTGTAGATGGGCGCACCCGGCAGGAGTTCGCACAGCGCGCGCAGGACCTTCTCACCCCCGCGGACACGCACGAGCCAATGGTGAGTCAGGACGGCGGAAACGCGCAGCGGTTCCGCGGGTGTGCCGGCAGCCTGGGCCGAAGGGCATGTGCCGTTCACAGTCGCCGTGAGTTCCTCTGTCACGGCGATCATCGTAATCGCAGCTTCAGTGCTCGTCCCGCCGCCGTAGAAGCTGCGCAAGCTGCCGCAGCAGTTGCCTGGAGTGTGCCACGAGTTCCTGCCACGCCGCGGCCTCCTCGAGCCGACCCTCCGCCTGCGCCCGGTCCGTGCGGCGTTCCACGTCGGCGAGGAACGATTCGAGGAGTTGGCCGGCCGGGTCCTTGCGGCAGATGGCCGCCGCGGATACGTCCGGGTCCTCGTCAGGTAGTTTCGTGGCGCCGCTCTCGGCGGCCCGCCTTTCGGCCAGTCGCGGCGCTGCAAGGTTCCGCAGGAGTTCTGCGCGGGCGCGATCCAGCGTGACGCCCAGTCCCTGCAGAATCTCTGCGGACGCACCGACATCACGACCCAACAGCCCCAGCAGCACGTGCTCACTGCCGACCTGCTCGGCGCCCAGCAAGGTCGATTCGCGTACGGCGTGCTTGAGGACCAGCTTCGCGCGTGGGCTCCGTGGAAGTTTGCCCGGGAGTTGGAGGTCCGGCCCGCGCTTCGTCAGCTCGTCGACGATCTCGCGCGCACGGTCCAGGTTGACGCCCAGGCGCTGGAGGATTTGCGTGCCGGTTCCAGCGTCCTCCTTCAGAAGCGCCGCCAGGATATGCTCACTCTCGATTTGCAGGTTCCTGGCCCGCCGTGCCTCCTGGTTTGCGGCGGCGCAAATCCGCCGCACCGGGTCCAGAAAGCGAGCGCTGGATGTCACCAGGATGTCGTCGTCCTCGGTGCCGAGCAGCGCAAGGACTTTTCCGCGCAGCGTCTCCGGATCGGCACCCAGGGCCCGCAGAACTTCGAGTGCCGGACACTCCTCCTCGAGCAGGCCGAGCAGCAGGTGCTCGGTGCCGATCTGGCGGTGGCCGAGCAGGTGCGCCTGGATCAAGGCGTGTTCCAGCACCCGCCGGACGAGCGGCGAAAACGGCCGCTCCGAATTCGTGTCCTGCTCATGTCCCGGTTTGACCCGCTTCTCGACCTCCAGGCGTGCCGCGGCCAGCTCGACCGCGCAGCTCTTCAATACACTTACTCCGGCGCCCGAACCTTCCAGAAGAATTCCGAGCAGTACGTGCTCCGTGCCGACATACGTGTGCCGCAGTCGCCGTGCCTCCAGGCCGGCCTGGGTCAGGACGCTCTCAGCCCGCTTTGTGAATTGCCCGACCATATGGTGCTCCCCGCGGGGGCCGACGCGATTCGACTGTTTCAGTATACCGTGTGCGGCGGCTGAGGGGTGCCACCGTCCGCGATGCCGGGCCGGGTTGGAAACCGGAGCCACAAGGAAGAAGGGATCAAGGGACCGAGGAATCGAGGGAGAGCCGCCAACAGAGCCATGAGGCGCAAGCCCATGGACGATTCTCCGGTTACAAACCGGAGCCACAGCGCAGCGCTTCCTGGTTGGCCAAAGCCATGACTTTGCGCGCTTCATCAGTGAACCGCTCGAAGAACATGTTGCGCTCCCGAAAGCCCTCGTGGTCGCCCGCCGCGATCCGGCTCGGAAGACGACTCCGAATTGTAATGCGCAGGCGGTCGCCGCCAGCTTACACTGGCACACACAACTTGCGAGATCCATGAATGAGTACGCCGGACGACGAGGCGGGCCTCAATTCCGATGGATGCGACGAGCCGGAGTGGACGCCGTGGCGCGGACTGCTGCGGGGCGCGGCGTGGGGTGCAGGCGCGGCTATCCTGCTGGCGGCGCTGCTCGCGCCGCTGGCGTGGTATACCCCCGTGCTCGTATTGCACATCCTGCTGCGCGCGGCCCTCGCGTTTGGCGTGGCGTGGATCCTCTTCGGAGTCGTGCAGCGCGCCAGCGGCATGGTCGGCTGGCCGGATGACGTGCTGGTGCTATTGCTGACGGCACTTGTCCTGTTGGCGCAGCACGTCGTGTTCGCGATCCACGGCGTGCCCAACCCGCGCGGCGGGGTGGACG
>CAZVRR010000433.1:0-2273 GCA_964629745.1 uncultured Planctomycetales bacterium
CCGATCATGGTTCCCGCTCCCGCGTCCGCCGCCGGCCGGATGGCAGAGCAACCGGTCGGGGCGTCCGCTCCCATTCTACCATTACGACAACCGACGGAAGTTCCGATACTTGACGCGCGGCGCGCGAGCCGTATCATCTTGCCCATGTCGGACGGAAGATATCCACCCAAGATCCTCGGGGATGCTTTTACCTTCGATGATGTCCTGCTGGTGCCCGCGCGGGCCAGCGTTCACCCGCGGGAGATCGACGTCGCCACGCAGCTGACGCGCACGATCCGCATCAACATTCCCCTGATCAGCGCGCCGATGGACACGGTCACCGAAAGCACCCTGGCCATCGCGCTGGCGCAGGAAGGCGGCATCGGCGTCATTCACCGCAACCTGAGCATCGAGGCCCAGGCCCGCGAGGTGCACAAGGTCAAGCGTTCCGAGAGTGGCGTGATCAACGATCCGGTCACGCTGCGACCGGGCGACACGATTACGCGCGCCCGCGAGATCATGCGGCTGCACAACGTGAGCGGCGTACCGATCACGACCGATAACGGCAAGCTGGTCGGGATCGTGACGCGCCGCGACATGAAATTCCTCGAGGCGCCCGACAAGCGCCTGGAAGAGGTCATGACCAGCCGCAACCTGGTCATGGCGCCCCCGCACCCGACGCTCGACGAGGCCGAGCGGATCCTGAAGCGGGCCAAGGTGGAGAAGCTGCTGCTGGTCGAGCCGGAAGGGCGGCTGGCGGGCCTGATCACGATGCGCGACATCGAGCGCTCGCGCGAGTTCCCCCAGCGCTGCAAGGATCACCGCGGGCGCCTGCGGGTCGGGGCCGCCATCGGCGCGCATGATTACGAGCGGGCCGAGCAGCTCATCGCGGCGGACGTGGACGTGATCGTGCTCGACAGCGCGCACGGCCACAGCGACGCGATCATCGAGACGGTTCGGGCGCTGCGGAAGAAGCATGAGATCCAGATCATCGCGGGCAACGTCGCGACGGCGGACGGCGCGCGCGACCTGATCGACGCGGGTGCTGATGCGATCAAGGTCGGGATCGGCCCGGGCGCGATCTGCACGACGCGGATCGTGACCGGCGCCGGCATCCCGCAGATCACGGCCATCATGAACGTGGCGGGGGTCGCCCGCGTGCCGATCATTGCCGATGGCGGCATCCGCTTCTCGGGCGACGTGGTCAAAGCGCTGGCGGCAGGGGCGCACAGTGTTATGATCGGCTCGCTGTTTGCGGGTCTGGACGAGGCGCCGGGCCAGCTCGTGCTCTGGAAGGGCCGGCGCTTCAAGGAATACCGCGGCATGGGTTCGCTGGGCGCGATGATGGCCGGCAGCGCGGAACGCTACGGCCAGTCGAGCGATCAGCCCAAGAAAATGGTGCCCGAGGGCGTCGAAGGCCGCGTGCCGTACCGCGGCGCGCTGAGCGAATACGTCTACCAGCTCGTCGGCGGACTCCGGCAGGGCCTGGGTTATTGCGGCGTGCGGAACGTCGAGGAGCTGCGCGAGCAGGCGCGCTTCGTGCGGGTCACCGCGGCGGGCGTGATCGAGTCGCACCCCCATGACATCACGATCACAAAGGAACCGACGAACTATGCAATCGAATTCGCGCCGGACGAATAGCGGCAGCCGGTGGGTGCTTCGCCTGGACGGGCGGATTCTGGCGGGCCTGGCGCTGGGCGGCGGATTGCTGTTGGCTTCCTGCGCCCACAGCCCGGACCAGTTCCGCGAAACCGGGCCTTCCGTCACGGCGCAGTGGGACACGCCGACGGCACAGGACGTCCGCGCACGCGTCAGCCCCGCCGAGCCGCACCAGCGGCAATGGGAGCCGATGGTCGTCCATGCGGCGGACGGAGCCGTCACGCACTGGCCGCTCTACTTCGAGGATCCCTTCGTCGACAAGGGGGACGGCCGCACGGACGAGACTGACCCGGGTAACGTTCATCGCTTGGGCTGGGAAGACTACGTCGCCCTGCCGTACAGCTTCGGCCGCTACACGATCAACTGGATCTTCCTGCCCGTCAGCGCGATCGTCACGCCCCCGTGGACGCTGATGGAGAGTGACGGCCGCCTCAGCAAGCAGTTGCTGGGCTATGACCATGACGCGATCCCGGTTGCGCGCGCCGCCGAGCTGGAAGGCCGGACGGAACCGATCGGTACGCCGCCCTCACGCGTGGAGCCCGCTCCGGACCAGGGGTTCGATGTAGCGGCTCCCGGGGCCCCGGCTGCCACGGCGCCGGCGCAGTAGTCGCGGCGCACCCGTTCTCTCGCCCGCG
>CAZVRR010000434.1:0-2257 GCA_964629745.1 uncultured Planctomycetales bacterium
GCCAAGTTTCAGACAACGATCGTCACGAGCGCCGTGCTGGCATACGCGTCAGCCCACCAGGGAAGCGGCCCGCGGCATGTGGCCGAGCTGGTGGCCGACAACCAACTGACCGGCTCTCTCTTCGTCGGCGGAACGACCGGCACGCAGGAGCAGGATGTCCCCGTCGCCGGCGGTACGCTCGACCAGCTCCTGACGCTCAACCCGGACGACGCCCGGCGACTGGTCCGGGCCGCCGCCGAGCAGCTCCCGGCCGATGTCGTCGCGCACCGCCTGGGCGACCTGGTCTTCACCTACCACGGTGCGGACCTCTCCAGCGCGCCTGCCGACCTCTGGATTGTGATCTGGTCGCCGGAGCCCGCGTCGAATGCCGGCAGCACGTCGATGCAGGTTCAGACCACAATCACGACGAGCGCCGGCGGCGTGAAGTACTCGACCACAACGACTCTGCCCACCGGACCGAACCTCGTCGTGGGACGGGCCGACGGTTCGGTCACCTCGATCTTCGCGGCGGTGTTCCCCGCGGAGCTGGCCGCACAGAACGAGCTCCGCGCAGAGCTGGAACTGCCGCCGCTGCCGGATCCGGCGAGGGTGACGCACGCCGCCCCTGCCCGCGCGGGGCCCTGACGCGGACCGCACCACAGCGCCTGCCGTCTGCCGGTGGCCGTTCCGGCTTGGCCCGCGCCGGCCAGCCGGGTAAGCTGCACGGACCGTCGCCCTGAGGGCAAGGGGCAACTTCTCGGAGCACGCCGATGTCCCAGATTGCGCGTCCGACACGCCGGCAGTTCTTCAAGGCCGCGGCCCTGGCCTCGGCTCCGTATTTCGTCTCCGCCGCGGTCCTGGGCCGCGCCGCCCGGGCGGCCGCGAGCGAGCGGATCAACCTGGGCATGATCGGCCTGGGCAACATGGGCGGCGGCCATCTCGACACGCTGCTGGGCAATCGCGATGTCCAGATCGTCGCATTGTGTGACGTGAAGAAGTGGGTGCGCGACAAGGCCCAGGCCAAGGTCGAAGAACACTACGCAGACGAGACCGCGGCCGGCCGCTATCGCGGCTGCGCCGTCTTCAACAACTTCGAGGACCTGCTGCAAAAGTCCGGCCTCGACGCCGTCCTGATCGCCGTGCCGGATCACTGGCATGCAATCATCGCGATCGCGGCGTGCCGCGCCGGGCTGGACGTCTACTGCGAGAAGCCGCTCTCGCTCACGATCCGCCAGGCGCAGGCGATGGTCGCCGCCGCCCGCGCCAACAGCGTCGTCTTCCAGACCGGCAGCCAGCAGCGCTCGAGCCGCGAGTTCCGGCTGGCCTGCGAGCTGATCCGCAGCGGGCGCATCGGCGATGTGCAGACCATCGACGTCAATATCGGCCTGCCCTCCACCGAGCGCTACCTGCCCGAGGAACCGGTGCCCGACGGTCTGGACTGGGACCGCTGGCTGGGTCCCGCCCCCTGGCAACCCTACTCCGCCGAACGGTGCAGCGGCAATTACTCGGGCGGCTGGCGGCTGATCCGCGATTACTCGGGGGGGATGACGACGGACTGGGGCGCGCATCATTTCGATATCGCGCAGTGGGCCCTCGGCATGGACGGCTCGGGCCCGACGCAGATTATCCCGCCTGGCTGCTCCGGCTGCGACACGCTGACGTACATCTACGACAACGGCGTGATCCTGCGCCGCGCGGAGGCCGACGGGATCCGCTTCAACGGCACGCATGGGCAGATCGAGGTGAACCGCGGCTTCCTGAAGAGCACGCCGGAGAAGCTGATCGATGAGCCGATCCGCCCGAATGATGCGCGGTTGTTCGCGAGCCCGGGGCACCACCAGAACTGGATCAACTGCATCCGCACGCGCCGGCGGCCGATCTGCGACGTCGCCATCGGCGCCAGCTCGGTCACGATGTGTCACCTGGGCAACATTGCGACGTGGGTCGGCCGGCCGCTCCGCTGGGACCCGCAGAAGCAGCAGATCATCGGCGACGAAGCCGCCGCACGCTGGCTCGATCGCCCGCAGCGCGCCCCGTGGCGCCTGCACCTCTAGGAGAATCCTCATGAAAACCCTGGCACTGGCCCTGCTGCTGTTTGCGTCGGCCTCCTGTGGGGGTCGCAATGAACGGACCCTCCGCGCGGCGGAACCGCAGTCCGATTCGCCACAGCCGGCCGGGTATCCCGCAAGCGCGACTCCCGCCCAGCGGCAGCCTGCGCCGGCGGAGCCCGCGCCGCCAGCGGCCCAGCCTTCCGCACCCGCGGCGCCGTCGCCGCCCG
>CAZVRR010000435.1:0-2234 GCA_964629745.1 uncultured Planctomycetales bacterium
GCGTGCTTCCGCGCCAGCTCGACGAGCTTGTCGAACGCGGCCGGGTCGGCGATGGCAATTTCGCCCAGCATCTTGCGATTCAGGAAGATGTTCGCCTGGTGCAGGCCGTGCATGAAGCGGCTGTAGGACATGCCGCGCGCATCGCAGGCCGCACTGACGCGGATGATCCACATGCCGCGGAACTCGCGCTTGCGGACGCGGCGATCGCGGGCCGCGTACACGCCGGCGCGGATCAGCGTGGGCTTGGCGGAGCGGAACAGGGTGCTGCGCGAAGCCCGAAAGCCGCTCGCGGCCTTCAGCGTTTTCTTGTGCCGGCGCCGGGTGGCGTGGCCGGGTCGAACACGAGGCATGGCACACTCTCCTGGGGTGGTGGCCTACTCGGCAGTCAGGGCCCGCCGGACGTTCTGCGCCAGTTGACCGGTCAGCACAACCGTCCGCCGCAGGCGCTGGCGGCGCGTGCCCGACTTGCCGCTCATCAGGTGCCCGCGGAACGCCTGCTTGCGCACGACCTTGCCCCGGGCGGTGACTTTCACGCGCTTCTGAAGACCTTTATGCGGCTTTTGCTTGGGCATCACGCCTTCCTATCCAAACCGTGTGTCGAGCCGATTAATATACAGGTGTGGGCCCTTGGCGGCAACGGCCGCAGGCCCGAAAATGCGTAGCGGCAGTCCAGGGCCGGCGTGCCGGCAGCGTTGCCGTCCGGCCGCCCCCGCGCCATCCGCTACAGGACGGAAGCAGAAAAGAGACGTAAAAACATGCCAGCTAAGCGTTTAGGGATTGTAGTCGGTGGAGGCCCCGCCCCCGGGATCAACGCAGTGATTGGGGCCGCGGCGATCGAGGCGGTGAACCGCGGGTTCGAGGTCATCGGCTTCTACGATGGATTCCGCTGGCTCTGCTCCGACAGCTTCGATCCGCCGACGCATTCCGTGCGTCTGGATATCAAGCGCGTGGCCCGCATTCACTTCGACGGCGGGTCGATTTTGCGCATCGCGCGGACGAATCTCCTGGACGAGGAAAGTCTGAAAACCAGCACGCGCGTGCAGCCCAACCCGCACAAGGTCGGCCTGGTCGTCGGCCGGCTCCGGGAACTGGGGATCAACTGCCTGCTGACGATCGGCGGCGACGACACGGCGCTCAGCGCCCGCTTCGTCGCGGAGGCAAGCACGGGCCGCATCCGGATCGTGCACGTCCCCAAGACCATCGACAACGATGTGCCGCTGCCGCAGAACCAGAGCACCTTCGGCTTCGCGACCGCGCGCTTCTACGGCACGCAGCTCGTCAAGAACCTGATGCAGGACTCGCAGACCACCGGCCGCTGGTACCTGGTCACGGCCATGGGTCGCAGCGCCGGGCATCTGGCGCTCTCGCTGGGTATGTCGGCGGGCGCGACCGTCACGCTGATCCCGGAAGAGTTCGAGGAACGCTCCAGCGTGCAGCAGATCGTCGACGTGCTCGAAGGGGCCATCCTGAAACGCCGCGTGATGGGCCGGCCCGACGGCGTGGCGCTGATCGCCGAAGGCCTGGCCTACCGCCTCGGCGACCGCGAGGAGCTTGAGCGTCTGCTGGGCCGCGAGGTGCCGGTGGATGCCGCCGGCCATCCACGCCTGGCCGAGGTTCCGCTCGGTGACATGCTGCGCCGCGAGTTGCAGGCCCGATTCAAGGCGCGCGGCGAAAGCCTGGCGCTGGTGCAGCACACGATCGGCTACGAGCTGCGCTCCGCCGACCCGACGCCGCACGATATGTCCTATTGCCGCAGCCTGGGCTATCACAGCATCCGGCTGTTCGAGAACGGGGAGGGCAGCACCAGCGGCTGCCTGGTGGCACTGGTCAACGACAACCTGGTCGCGCTGGACCTGAAGGACCTGGTCGACCCGCAGACCAACCGCATCCGCACGCGGCTGGTCGACGTGTGCAGCGACAAGTACAAGGCGGCCCGCGCGTACCAGATCCGACTCGAGCGCAGCGACCTGGAAGACCCGGTCCTGCTGGCGAAGCTGGCGGTCGAGGCGCACATGTCGCCGGCCGACTTCAAGACGCGCTACACGCGCGCCGCGACGCGCCTGAGCGACCTGAAGTGCCCGCCGGAACAGAGCGAAACCAAGCCGGCGGTCGCAGTCACAAGCGCCTGAGGTCTGATTCCCCACCGCCGCGGTGGCACGCGCCCGGGCTGCCCCATCAACGGGGTGGCACGCGCCCTGGCTTTTCAGGCCTCATGCCCGGGGTGGCACGCGCCC
>CAZVRR010000436.1:0-2234 GCA_964629745.1 uncultured Planctomycetales bacterium
GAATCCCGTTGGGGGCGTGCTACCTCTCAGCCGGGGGCTGTGAACGGACCGGCGAGGGATCGGGGGATCAAGAGGGGCTGCCAACGGAGCCGTGGGCGCGAGCCCATGGTCCGGTCTCCGGTTACAAACCGGAGCCACAAGGGTCAAGGGATTGGGGGATCAAGGGATCAAGGGGGGCTGACAACGGAGCCGTGGGCGCGAGCCCATGGTGTTCGTCCGTCGCGTGCGCCGGACCCACAGCTGGCGCAATGGGCGCCGGCGGGGGAGTGACCGCCGGCTCGCGCCGGCGGCTGATGAACGGGCCGGGATCAGGCAGCTCGCGCTTGAGCCCGTAATTCGAACGTTCCGCCACCACGCGAAGTTGCACCGCAGATCGACGTCAAACTCGTGTATGCTAAGTGAACCATTCAGCTACCCGTCGGCCTGGCGCATCGCTCGTGCGCCGAATCAGGCTGCGCCGGGTCGACGTGACCGTTGAGCGTGAGCGAAGACGCCGTGACGCCCGAGCAGTTTCGCCGCACCGAGGAGTTGTATTTCCAGGCCCTCGACCTGGCGGAGGACCAGCGTGCCTCGTTCCTCCACGCCGCCTGCGCGGACGATCCAGAAGTCGCCGCGGAGGTCGGGCAGCTCCTGGCTGCCGCGGCGACGACACGCTGCCTGTCCGACCTGTGCGTTCCGGCTGCGGTGCCCGGCGAACTTACGGATGGTGCGTTACTCCCGGGCACGCGCTTCGGCCCGTACCTCATCCTCGGCGAACTGGGGCGCGGCAGCATGGGGACTGTCTACCGTGCTGAGCAGGAACAGCCCGCGCGCCGCGTGGCCCTGAAGGTCCTGCACGCAGGGCACGCCACGGCGGAAACGCACCGCCGCTTCGAATTCGAAAGCCAGACGCTGGCTCGTCTGCGGCACGTCGGGATCGCGCAGGTTTACGACGCGGGGATGGCGCCGGCCCCTGGCGGCCCGCGGCCGTTCATTGCGCTGGAACTCGTCGAGGGACCGTCGTTGCGCGTGTACGCGGACACGCAGCAGCTCGATACCCGGTCGCGCGTGGCGCTGTTCGCGCTGGCGTGCGACGCGGTGGAGCACGCCCACCGGCGCGGCGTGATTCACCGCGATCTCAAACCGGCGCACATCCTGATCGAGCAGACCGAACAGGGACCACGCCCCGTGATCCTCGATTTCGGCGTGGCCCGACTCCTGGACGGTGATGGGCAGGCCGCGGCCGCGGTCACACGCGAGGGGCAGGTCATCGGCACGCTTTCGTACATGGCGCCCGAACAGGTGGAGGCGCACGCGTCCGACATCGATACCCGCTGCGATGTCTACGCCCTCGGTGTGATCGGCTTCGAACTGCTGACCGGCCGCCTGCCGATCGACGTGCCGACTCACTCGCTGCACGCCGGCCTGCACGCGATCCTCGACCAGCCCCCGCGGTCCCTCGCGGCGTTCGGCCGGCGGTTCCGCGGCGATCTCAGCCGCATCTTCGCCAAGGCCCTCGCCAAGAACAGGGACGAGCGCTACGGTTCGGCCGCGGCGCTCGCGCTCGACCTGCGCAACTTCCTCGCGCATCGTCCGATCCATGCCCGCCCGCCCGGGGCCGCGTATACCTTCAGCAGGCTGATCCGGCGCAACCGCCTCGCTTCCGCGGCGGTGGCGACCGGCGCGCTGGTGGCCGCTTACGGGCTGCTCACGGCGTTTCAGTCGAACCGCCGGCTGCAGGCCGAGTATGTGGCGACGCGCGATGCGGCGGGCTACCTCGTCGGTCAGTTCGTCGACAACCTGGATGACATCGGTGGCACCACCGAGGCGCGGCGCAAGCTGCTGGGCCGCCTGCTGCTGTATGTCCAGCCGCGGCTGGAAGACCATCCGGACGATCTGACTCTGCAAACGGCCTACGCGGACATTCTGACCAACCTGTCCAATCTGGCGCTGGCGGAGGGGCGCAGCGACGCCGCTTTGCGCCTGCGCGAACAGGCGCTGCCGGTGCGGCGCCGGCTTGCAGCCGCCGACCGCAGCGCCGACCGCCGGGCGGATGTATCCATCGCCCTGGTGAAGGTCGGCGACATTTACAAGGATCGCCGCGATCTTTCCACGGCGGCGGCACTCTACGGCGAGGCGCGCGATATCGATGAGCAGCTTGTGCGCGAGCAGCCGGCGGTACGTCGCTTCGTGAGCAACCTGATGTGGAGTTACGTGCGGCTGACCGAACTGGCCCGGTTGCGCGGCGACGCGGC
>CAZVRR010000437.1:0-2111 GCA_964629745.1 uncultured Planctomycetales bacterium
TGATCGCCACCGCGGGTACCAATACCCGCCAGGAGGCTCGCTTCATAGATTCACGCTCCTGCGCACCAGGGGCGTGGTCAGTTGCGGCTCCGGGCGCCGAATTCCGAGCAGTCGCAGAGTGAGCGAACTGGCCCAAGCGCCACGGCACGCAGCTCGGCTCCGCCGCGCCACGTTCCTTGCCACAGCCCCGCAAGCGCATGGGAGGGCGGGAGCCTCGTCCTCGGCTCCCGCCGCCCGTTATACCGCGTTTAGAAGGAGGGATGCGTTGTTGCCTGAATGACTGCGTTCGTCAGATCGTAGGCCGACTTCCCGGGCCGCGGGCAAGTCCGCGCACAGATTGCACGCAGCGCCCGCGAACCCGTGCCGAATATGGGCCATGGTCCGAAAACGCGTTTCCACACCGCGGCACGACCGCCGCATTCCTTCCGTATGCCCCAGCCGGTATAGTACATGGTTCGCCGCGGCGCACTGCAAACCGTCGTGACCCTGGACGGAACGGCACGTGAACTGGGACCACTTTCTCACAACGCTGGCCGGCTGGCTCGAGCAGCGCGGCCTGCTGACGCCCGATAGCGGCTGGGTGATCGGCGCCTCCGGCGGGCCGGACTCGACCCTGCTCCTGCACGCGATGCAAGCGGTCGCCCAGCGCTGCAGTCCGCCGCTGCGCATTACCGCCGTCCACTTCAATCACGGCCTGCGCGGGGCCGAGGCCGATCGCGACGAGGAATTCGTGCGCGGAGTGGCCGAGCAGCTCCGCCTCGAGTTCCGCGCCGCGCGCGACGACATCCGGGCCCGCGCGCAGCGCGAGGGCGGCTCGATGGAGGAGATCGCGCGGCGCGAACGCTACGTCGCGCTGGAGCGCATCGCACTCCAGACGGACAGCCCGTTCGTGGCCGTCGGGCACCACGCCGACGACAACGCCGAGACCGTGCTGCACCGCATCTGCCGCGGCACCGGCCTGCGCGGGCTGGCCGGCATCGGCGACGCCCGGCCGATCCGGCCCGGCAGTCGCGTCCAGCTCGTCCGGCCGCTGATCGAGCTGCGCCGCACGCAGATCGAGGCCCTGTGCGCTGCCCGCAACCTGCACGCCCGCATGGACAGCACGAACGCGTCGCCCGAGTTCACCCGCAATCGCATCCGCCATGCCGTGCTGCCGCTGCTGCGCCGCGAGCTGAATCCAAACGTCTCCGACGCGCTGCTGCGCCTGGCCGAACAGGCCCGCTGGCTGGGAAGCTACCTCGAGGAGGCCGCGGCGCGCGTCTACGAATCCCTGCTCGTCAACGACGGGTCCGAGCGCATCGTGCTGCATACGCCCGCGCTGTTGAGCAAGCATCGCGCGATCCAGGCCGAAGTGGTGCGCCGGACGGTCGGGCTGGTCGCCGGAGGCGAGCAGGACCTGGGCTTCACGCACGTCGAATCCGTGCTGCGGCTGGCAGCGGACGCGGGCAGCGGCAAGGAGCTGCACCTCCCCGGCGCGGTCGCGGTCCGCAAGCAGTACGACCGGCTGGAATTCGGCCGGATCGAGCCCGACGCGGCGCCGCTCGAGCTGCCGACGGTGCCCGTCGCATGCCCCGGAACGACGGCCCTGCCCGCGCTGGGGGCCGAGCTCGTCGCGACGATCTGCGAGGTCGACGCCGGCAAGATCGAGGAGCTGCGCGGTCGGCCGCCGGTGAACGAAGCGTGGCTGGATGCGGCGCGCCTGCGCCCGCCGCTGGTACTGCGGGCCCGGCGCGAGGGTGAGAAGTTTCATCCGCTCGGCGCGCCGGGCGCGAAGTCGCTCAGTGATTTCCTGATCGACGAGAAGATTGAGCCCGCCGAGCGTGCCCGCATCGGGGTCCTTTGCGACCAGGACGGGCCGCTGTGGATCATGCCGCTGCGGATCGACGAGCGCGCCAAGCTGACCGGGCAGACGCGGCAGGCCGTGCGGTTCGTGCTGCGCCCGCCGGTCGGCCGGTGAGCCGGCCGTGATCACGCGGCGCATCGCGATCGAGCTGCTGTTCGGCGTGGCGCTGCTGCTGCGGCTGGGCTGGGTGGCGATGCAGTGGAGCCGGTCCGGGCCGGTCGTCGAGTTCGACGACGAGCAGGTGCACTGGTCGCTCGCACGCAACCTG
>CAZVRR010000438.1:0-2101 GCA_964629745.1 uncultured Planctomycetales bacterium
AGGAAGATGGGGTGGCCACTGACTGGCACCTCGTGCACCTGGGCAGTCGCGCGGTCGGCGGGGCCGGGTTGATTATCGTCGAGGCGACCGCGGTCGAGCCGCGCGGCCGCATCAGCCGACAGGACCTGGGGCTGTGGAACGACGACCAGGGCGCCGGCCTGGCCCGCCTCGCCCGCGTGATGGCCGACCACGGCGCGGTCCCGGCTATCCAGCTGGCGCATGCCGGCCGCAAGGCGGACGACGCCGGAGCCATCGCGCCCAGCGCGCTCGCATTCTCGGAGCAGTGGGCCACACCGCGCGCCATGGATGCGGCGGACCTGGCCACGGTCGTGTGTGCATTCCGGGACGCCGCGCAGCGGGCCGCAGCCGCAGGATTCCAGGCAGTCGAAATCCACGCTGCGCACGGTTATCTGCTGCACGAGTTCCTTTCGCCGATCAGCAACCGCCGGGCCGACGACTACGGCGGCAGCTTCGCGAACCGCGCCCGCCTGCTGTTGGAGGTCACGGCGGCGGTGCGCAGCATCTGGCCGGAGCGGCTGCCGCTGTTCGTCCGCATCAGCGCGACCGATTGGGCCGCCGGGCCGGCGTGGGACCTGGAGCAGAGCGTCGCACTGGCGGGCCTGCTCAAAGCGGCGGGTGTGGACCTGATCGATTGCTCGTCGGGCGGCCTGACCCCGGCGCAGCAGATACCCCTCGCGCCGGGCTACCAGGTCCCCTTCGCGGCCCGCATCCGCCAAGAAGCCGGGATCGCGATCGGTGCGGTGGGGCTGATCACCGAGGCAAGCCACGCCGAAGAGATCATTCAGACAGGCCAGGCCGACGCCGTGCTGATCGGCCGGCAATCGCTGCGTGACCCGTACTTCCCGCTGCGCGCCGCGCGCGAGCTGGGCCAGGAACTGGCCGTGCCGTTTCAATACCGGCGGCGCCTGGTAAGGCGCCGCCGGATAACGCGCAGCAGCCCGGCAGACCGCGCGGCACAGGCGCCAACAGGGCGCCAGGGAGCGAGACCGTGAATAGACGTGACATCATGCTGAGCCTGATCGACGGCGGCGCGCCGGCCGGCTACACCCCGGCTGCGTTCTTTCTGCACTTCGGGCCGGGCTACCGGGCAGGCCAGGCGGCGATCGACCGCCACCTCCAGTTCTTCCACCACATCGGCATGGACTTCGTCAAGGTGCAGTTCGAGCAGAGCTTGCCGCAGTGCGCGATCGCATCCCCCGCGGATTGGGCGCGCGCCCCGCGGCTGACCGAGGCAGACTTCGAGCCGACCGTGCGCGTGGTGCGCGGCTTGATTGAGGCCGCGGGCCGTGAGGCGCTGGTGATCCTGACCCTCTATTCGCCCTTCATGTGGGCGCGCCACCTGGCAGGGGAGGACGTGTTGCACGCGCACCTGCGTGAGCACCCGGCCCAGGCCGCCGTAGGGCTGGCGATCAGCACGGAGAACGTGTTGACCCTGGTGGCCGCGTGCCAGGCTGCGGGCGTGGATGGCTTCTATGCGTCCACCCAGGGCGGCGACGCGTTCCGCTTCGGAGGCAGCGACATCTTCGAGCGGCTGGTCAAGCCGACCGACCTGGCGGTGTGGGATGCGCTCGCGACGTGCCGCTGCAACATCCTGCACATCTGCGACTACGAAGGCGCTTACGGCGATCTGGCCCCCTTCCGCGACTACCCGGGCCATATCGTCAACTGCTCGCTGGAGGTGGGCGGCCAACACATGACGCCCGGGGGAGCGGCCGCGTTCTTCGGCCGGCCGTTCATGGGCGGGCTGGAGCGCAAGGGGGTGCTGGCAACCGGTACGCCCGCAGAGGTGCGCCGCGCGGCCGAGGCGGTCCTGGCGCAAGCGCCGGCGCGCTTCATCCTGGCGGCCGACTGCACCGTGCCGGGCGACACGTCATGGGATAACCTGAAGGCGGCGATTGACGCCGCTCACGGCGCGTGAGCAGACGCGGTCTGCCGCGCCCGGGCCGCTATCTTGCAGCGCGAAAGGACCATGGCAGCGCCGCGGATGGCGGTGATCCGGTCGCTCACGACATGGTTGGAGGTCAACATGCCGGTTCGTTTCTCTGAACGCCTGATTTGGTTTTCGAAAGGCTGGCTCGCG
>CAZVRR010000439.1:0-2097 GCA_964629745.1 uncultured Planctomycetales bacterium
GCACACGCTCCAGGTCCAGCGCATTGCGGTGCTCGGCCTGCTGCGTCCGCTCGGCCAGCGCCGCCTGCTGCGTCCGCTCATCCGCGCGGCCCCGCTCCTCGAGCAGCCGGCCCGGCATTTCCATGGCGGCGGCCAGTAGTGCGCCCTCGAGATCCTGCCCGCGGCCGCGGGCCTCGTCGCGCGGCGCCGGCGCCAGTTCGCCGTAGATTTGCTGCGCCAGCGCGGGTCCGGCTGCCCGCCGGCGGCGCAGCAGCTCCGCCACCGGATCGAATTGCGCCAGCGCCTCGGCCAGCCCGGCGGCAATTTCCTGCTCCTGGTCGGCTGTCATGCGTGGCATCAGCGTGCTCCCACCGTTGCCAGCCCCAGCATGCGGGCCAGGGTCCGGACCGTCTCCGCCTGCTGCGGGCTTACCGGGTTGTTCGCCAGCTGCTGCAACCGCGTTCTGGCGGCCTGGCTGCTCTCCTCGGCCGTGCTCGTCGCGGGCAGCGTCTCGCGGTGATAGCCGCGGAACACGTCCGCCTGATACTGCCCCGGCCCGGTCTGCCGCACGCCGATCATCTGGCCCACGCGGCCCGCCGCCCGCATGGCGTCCTTCTTCTCCTGCGAACGCCGGCGGCGCGCGTTCACCTGGTCCTCGTGCTCGCGGCGGTACATGGCCTTGCGCGCCTCGAAATCCTCGAGCGTTTCACCCGGCCGTTGCGTCGCGTTCTGACGCTGGAACTTCTCGTCCAGCCGCTGCTGCCGGCGGTACTCGTTGGACGCCTCGTTGTTGCCCATCACCGCCAGCGCCCCCGCGTCGGAGATCTGCCCGCCGCGGGCCACCTCGCGCGCTTCCTTCTCGCGCCGCTGACGGTCGGCCCGCTCATCCACGTCCGTGCTGCGCGTGCTGTTGCGCGCCTCGGTCATCATCTGCCGGATCTGCTCGAGGATTGCCTGCATCAGCCCCGCCGTCGTATCGGATTGCGGCTGCCGGGCCAGGCCCGGCATGCTCGCCGCCGCGCGGATCATCTGTCCGTACATGGCTTCTCCTACCACGCCGGGACGAACGGGGTCCACGGCGCTTGCTCTTGGAACAGCCCCTGCCGCCGCAGCTCGGCGCGCAGCGCGTCGATCCAGCCGTCGGGGTCCACGTCCTCCCAGTCGCGCATCGTCTGCATGCGCTGCGCGGTCGCGGCTTGCTCCCGCGCCAGGTCGCGCGTGCTCACGCCCTCCTCGCGCCGCAGCGCCCGATCCTGGTCAAATTCGTACTGCCGCTGCCCGTACTCCGCGTCGAATTGCCGCTGCCGCTCGCCCAGCTCCGCCCCGAATTGGCTCTCCCGCTGCTGCAACTGCAACTGCTCCAGCTCGCGCTCCACTTCCATGCGCTGGCGCAGGATCTGATTCCGCTCCGATTCGTTCAGCCGCTCGCTCGACAGCTGGCGGTCCAGCATCTCCAGCCGCGTCTCGCGCTCCGCCTGCGCATTGGACAGCTCGGCCTGCGTCTGCCAGCCGCGCATGCCCAGCTCGCCCTGCGTCTGCCATGCCTCGAGCCCCAGCCGGCCCTGGCCCAGCTCGCGCTGGATGTCCTGGCTGCGCTGTTCCGCCCCCAACCGGCCCAGCCCCAGATTCTGCTCGATGTCCAGCCCGTACTGGCGCAGCGCCGCGTCCGCCGCCGCCTGGTCGCGCTCGTTCTGCAGCCGGGCCTGGCCCAGATTCTGCTCGATGGTCTGGCCACGCTGTGTGATCTGCCCCGTGTAACGGGCCACGTCGCGTTCCTGATCCAGCCCGCGCCGCTCGAGTCCCAGCCGGCCCTGTCCCAGCTGGTAGTCGATGTCCTGCCCGCGGCCCTCGAGCCCCAGCCGGCCCAGCGCCAGGTTCTCCTCGACGCCGGTGCGGTACATTTCCCGGCCGTGCTCTGCCGCGGCGATGTCGCGTGCGTTTTCCAGTTGCGCACGCGAAATGTCGCGCTCGGTTCCCAGCCGGGCCTCCGTCACGCCCTTCTCGAGCTCCTGGCCGCGCTGGGCGATGTCGCCCTCGAAACCCGCGATGTCCCGGGCCTGGTCCAGTCCGCGCCGCTGGATCCCCGTGCTGGCCGCGGCGGTGGCGCCCTCCAACCCC
>CAZVRR010000440.1:0-2086 GCA_964629745.1 uncultured Planctomycetales bacterium
GGGCCGCCGCCAGCAGCTCGGCGACGCCCGGCTCGCCGATCGGCGTGCGGCCGGCCTGCAAGTCACGCACCTTGGACTCGTTCGGGTCGACGCCGCAGACGTGATGCCCGTCGCGCAGCAGGCACGCCGCGCTGACGATGCCCACGTAACCCATGCCGAAAATCGAGATGTTCACCCGCGTGTTACCTCCGGGACTGCGCGAGGCGCGCATTCTAGCAGGGCCAGCGCGGCCCCGCGCTGCGCCGCGGGCAGGCGCAACGACCACGCCCCGTCCGCGTCGCTGAGCTGCCAGTGCTGCTGCTCCGCGCCCGCGTCGCTGCATTGTGCCACGCACGGGCGCGGCGCGACCATCGTGAGCACGCGCAGCGGCAGTGCCGCACGGTACGTGATTTCCAGGACGGGCTGCGGCCGGCGCTCGGCGTAGTACGGCGCTTCCCAGCCCTGCACGGCGCCGGGGTCGTCAACGCCGCGCCGCACCGCGACGGACTGCGGCGTCGCCTGCGCCGCCTGGAACGTGAGCGCCAGGTCCGTGCCCGGCGCGGCCAGGCGCAGCACGCCGCGCGCGGGGTCGAGCTCCCAGCGGCCGTCGCGCAGGTGCCAGGTCCACGTGCCGCTGTGCACGCCCGTGCCCAGCAGGTCGTCGACGATCAGCCAGCGCTCACCCGGCAGGCAGGCCAGGAGCCGCCGGTGCAGCACGTGCCACGGCGCGCGGTCGTAATCGCGGCAAAGCGCGGCGCAGAACCGAGCGCCGGCGGCCGTGATCCGCGCGCGCGGCCAGGGAAAGAACAGAAAACGCGAGGCGAAGGTCACCGGCACGGCGTGGTCGATTTGCACGACGTTGTGCGCCGACGGCGCGCGGAAGTAATGCTCCAGGTCCGGGCGGCCGGGGATGTAGTACTGGTATGTGCCGCAGTCACGCAGCACGTTGTGGCCCCCGATCCACAGATCCACGTGCAAGGGATCGTAGTGCGCGGGGCGGTCACGGTACGTATGGGCCCGCAGCATCGCCCAGCTCCCGGCGCCGCGCAGCGTGCAGTACCCGCCTGCGGGAAAGACGCGCGAACCCTGTGCCGGCCCCCGCACGTCCGCCGCCAGCGCCTGCGGACCGAAGAGCCAGGCCAGGTCTTCGTCCCACGCACCGGCGGGCAGGAGCCGCGCCCGGTGCACCAGGTAATACGTCGCCTGTACCGCCGGCCGGAAATCGCGGAAGTCGCACTCGCTCAGCGGCAGGACATGGGCCCCGTCGTTGTTGCCGTAATTCGGCGCGTGCCCGCTCGCCGGCTCCAGCATCTGGTACAGGAACTCGCCCGCGCGCCCCACCCGCTCGTAGGTCGCGCGGTCAAACGGCTCGTCGGCGAGCTCCGCCAGTCGCAGCGCCAGGACCGCGCCGGCGAGCATCACCCGGTGATAGTTCATCGAGTGTTGCACGTAGCTGCCGTCGGGGTAGATCTGCCGCGCCAGCTCGCCGGCCAGCACGCGCCGCCCGCGCGCCCACCAGCCGGCCGCCGCGCGGAACTCGGGGAACAGGTGCGCCACCAGCATCAGCCCGCAGGCCTCGGAGATCGCGTGGTTGTTCTTCTGCGAGATCGCGTAATCCATGTGGTGCGCGATGCGATAGCCGCTCGCCCAGGCCAGCCGCGCGAACTGCACCCAGCGCTGCGGCGTCGTCGCCGGCTCGTCGGCCAGCGCCCACATCCCCACCGCCAGCGCGATCAGCCGCACCGCGGTCTCCTGCCCGCATTTCCACTGGAAGCCGCGATAGGGCGGGCAGGCCTGCATGAACGAATCGACCCAGTGCCAGTAAAGGCCGCCCGCATCCGCCGGCAGGCCCCAGGCCTTGGCGCGCGCCAGGTCCAGCGCCCACGCGGCCCGCGCCGGCTCCCACAGCGTGCGGATATCGCCCTGTTGCGGCAGATAGTCGGGCAGGTCGAACCAGTCGCGCGACGGATCGGACCGGCGCCCGTCGAGCGGATTGGTGAACCAGTCGATCGGACGGTCCGGCACGATCCGGAAGAACTGCACGCAGCGCCCCCGCTCCAGCAGCGCCAGTCGTCCCGCCAGGTCCGGCTCGCGTCCGGCCTGCGCC
>CAZVRR010000441.1:0-1095 GCA_964629745.1 uncultured Planctomycetales bacterium
GAAACCAGCGCGTCCAGCGCTTGTCACCCCAGAGATACCACATGCACGGTGCGGTGCGGAGAAAACGCTCGAATCCGGCGGCGAACCACTGCAAGGTCGCTTCCACTTGGGCGCGTCGTGTCGTCGCCGGTTCGAGAATGTGCGGCCCTTCGACCACGAGGCGCTGCCGCGAGCCGCCGTCACGAGCCGTGAGCAGGAACACCGGTGCGTTGCTGCGGCATGCCAAAAGGGCCGCGCCGGCCGGCAGGTGTGCCGTACGCCCCAGCAGCCTGACCGCCAGGCCGGCAGCGCGCTTCTGCACGAGGTCGGGCGTGATGAACACCACCCGGTTCTGCCGCAGCGCCGCGGAAAGCGGTGCGAGTCGACCCAGCGGGCCGCTCTCCCCGGCCTGCTCGGCCACCCAGCCCACTCCGCTGGCGCCATACCAGCGCTGTTTCGCCAGTTGTCGGGCCGGGTCGCGCGAGGGTCGCAGCAGAACCGTGAGCGGCACCTCCGCGTTCAGACGGGTGAGATTCAGCAGGTAGTTGGAGATGTGCGGGCCGACGAGAATCGCGCCGCGCCGCTGTCGCAGGGCCACCTCCAGTTGCGCGACCGACGAGTCGAGCTCGACCTGCCCGCGAGCCAGCTCGTTCAGCTCGCGCGGACCGCCGCCGCGCAGCGCGTGCAGCGCGCCGACGAAATGTCGCCCCAGTTGCGCGAAGTAGGCCCGGTGCACGGCCGGAGCGTACACGCCTGCGGCCCGCATATTGCCGGCCACGAGTTCCGCCAGGACAGGCAGGCGCGGGCCCAGGCCGGCCAGCAGTGGAGCGACCCGGGCGATCGCGCGCGGCGCGAGGCGCGGTGCCACGTGCAGCCCGGCGCGGGTCAGTCGCGCCACCAGCCAGTGCCGAAGTCTCCGCGACACCGGCGCTGCGGTGCGGAGACTCCGCCCCCTGCCCGCGCCGAATGAGCCGTCGATCTCCCGCATGCCCGGCATGATGCGCCGGGCCGGCCGCGATGACCAGTCGCACGCCGGTCAGCCAAGTCGCGCCGCGCCCGCTCGTGCGCGCCGGACATGTCGCCACAGCAGCAGCAGGGCGAGCGCCAGCAGCACCC
>CAZVRR010000441.1:1105-2015 GCA_964629745.1 uncultured Planctomycetales bacterium
GATCAGAATCGTGAACAGCACGCCGAGCGTGTCGGCCAGGAAACCCATGCCCTCGCGCCAGCCGTCCCGCAGGGCCGCCGTGAACTTCGCCGCGATCCCCGTCGGACGAGCAACCGGCGCCCCCGCCGGCCGGATGATCACGAGCACCGTCGCCAGAGAGACCAGGCGGCCGAGCCGCTCGCGCTGACCCGTGATCTGCTCGATGTCCTGGCGCACCGCATTCAGCGCGCCGCGGAGTTCAAGAATTTCCTTCAGCGGCGCGCTCTGTCGCGCCTCCAGGAGCTGGAGGAGTTCGGATTCCACGCGCTGTTCGTTTCGCAGCCGGGCGTCGAGGTCGACCACCTGGGTCGTCACGTCCTCGCCGCTCGATTTCTCCGACCGCACGGCGCCGAGCTGGCGCAGGTCGTTCAGCACGCCGGAGAGCCGATCGGCGGCCACGCGCAACGTCAGCGTGGCTTCGGGACGTTCGACGCTGCCAGTCAGGCTCGAATCCTGGACGTATTCCCCACGCGCTTCGCTCAGCAGCATCACCGCGGCGGCGAACGCGGCGCGGACATCGGGCGTCGTCAGCTCGATCGTGGCCTTGCGCACGACGTAGCGCTCCGCCGGCGCTTCGCCGGTCGCTGCCTCTACCACGTCCTCCCCGGCCGCTTCCGTCGGAGTGCGCTTGCGCTTGGCGGCCGCGTGACCCTCCGCCTGAACAATCCCGCCGCCCATGAGCACGGGAGGCGGGGTCGCGGGTGCGCGGTCGACGAGCGTCCGCATCTGCTCCCCGCGGCGCAGCTCCGCGTCCTCCCCCAGGTCTGCCAGCGACGCCCGGACCCATTTGGCCTGTTCGCGCGCGCGGCTCAGCGACGGTACGGCGATGGACAGGCCGGTGGTGAGCAGGACCAGCGCCGCGGCCGCGTAC
>CAZVRR010000442.1:0-2002 GCA_964629745.1 uncultured Planctomycetales bacterium
CGAAGTGCGCGTCGCAAGCGAAACCGAGACGCGCGCGCAACCGGCGCTGGAGGGTGGCCTGAACTGGACGAAACGCCTGGAGCTGGAGCGTTTCAGCGCCGGTACGCTGGAACTGCCGCCGCTGACGGCGAAATACGCGCAGCTCCCCGCGGAGCCCGGGGCGGCGCCGGAGTTCGACCACGACTTGCGCGTCGAGGGCTTGCGCGTCGAAGTGCGCTCGGCGCTGACGACCCAGGACAGCCCGAACAATCCGCGCGACATCACGGGCACCGTGATGCCGCGGCGCACGTGGCGTGAGATCGCCCTGCGTGGGCTGATCGTCGCGCTAATCGTCGCGGCGCTGGCCGGGATGGCGGTCGCCGCCCGTCTCTGGCTGCTTCGCCGGCGGCGTGCCGCTCCGCCGGTCGCGCCGGAGGTGTGGGCGTTGCAGGCATTGGAGGCGCTGGCCCGGGAGGACTGGATCGGCAGTGGTCGCGCGCGGGAGTTTTACTATCAGCTCAGCGAAATCGTGCGGGCCTACATCGAACGAAAGTTCACGCTCGCCGCACCGGAGATGACGACGGAGGAGTTCCTCACCATGCTGGCCCGGCGGCCGCGGGCGCTGCCGTATGACGTGTACCGGCTGCGCGGCTTCCTCGAGGCGTGCGACCTGGTCAAATACGCCGCGCTCGCCCCGCGGCCGGCTGACGCGGAGCAGGCCCTGTCGGCCGCCCGTTCGTTCGTTTACGAGACGGCGGCGGCGAGCGAGCGTGCCCAGGCGCCCGCGGCCCCGGCCGCGGTGGTCACGGCGGGCGCGGAGGGCCGCCCGTGAAGCACCATCACCTGCCGCTGACCCCCGAATGGCTGCACTGGCCCGAGCCGTGGGTCTGGCTGCTGCTGGCCTTGCTGGCGTTGCCGTTGCTGTGGGTCTGGTGGCAGCGCCCGGCCCGGCGGGCAGCGGTGCGGTTTTCGGATCTTTCGGCCCTGCGGGCGGCCACGTCGCCATGGCCGGCACGCATTCGCCTGGTGCTGCCCGCGCTGCGCATGGCGGCGCTGGCCTGCCTGATTGTCGCGGTCGCGCGCCCGCAGGTGCCCGACGAGGCGAGCCAGGTCTACGCCGAGGGAATCGCGATCCAGATGGTGGTCGACACGTCGAGCAGCATGCGCGATACCGATCTTTCGCCGCGCGGCGCGGACTGGATGCGCCTGGACGTGGTCAAGGATGTGTTCCGGCGCTTTGTGCTGGGGGACGGTGAACTGCCGGGACGTCCCAACGACCTGATCGGGATGATCCGGTTCGCGCTGTACCCGGACAGTGTCTGTCCGCTCACCTTGGACCACGAGGCATTGGTGGACGTGCTGAGTCAGACGGACATCGTGAAGCGCCGCGAGGAGGACATGACCGCGATCGGGGACGCGCTGGCCCTGGCCGTCGCACGGATGAAAGACATCAAGCGGACCAGCGGCAGCGGTCAGCAGTACGTCATTACGAGCCGCATCATCATCGTGCTCACCGACGGCGAGCAGAACGCCGGCAATCTCACGCCGGAGGAGGCGGGCGAGCTGGCGGCGACCTACGGGATCAAGGTGTACACGATCCTGGCGGGGACCGGCGCGCTGCGCGGACCGGTCCGCATGCCGGTGGACGACCGCGCGATGCGGCGCGTGGCGGAACTGACGGGCGGTCAGTTCTACCACGCAAAGAACCGCGAATCGTTGCAGCGGATCTACGAGGAAATCGACCGGCTGGAACGAACCCGGACCGAGGAACGCCGGTTTATCCGTTGGGGCGACCTGGCCCGGCCGTGGATGGTGGCCGCGCTGGTGTGCGTGTGTGCGCAGGTGGTGCTCGCAGCGACCCGGCTCCGGAAGATCCCCTAGGTGCAGGAACCGGCATGAGCGCATTCCAGTTCGATGACGAGTGGCTCTGGCTGCTGTGGGCCGTCGCGCTCGTGGCCGCGGCGGGAGTCTACGGCATCTGGCAGCGCCGTCGCACGCTGGCGCAGTTCGCGGCGGCGGGGCT
>CAZVRR010000443.1:0-1961 GCA_964629745.1 uncultured Planctomycetales bacterium
GCTGAGAATCTCGCGGATCTGCTGCCGCATGAGTTCCGTGCGTTGCGCGTCGGCGTTTTGCGCCGCGGCCGCGGCCACCTGCGCCTCCAGCTCCGCCATCCGCTGCTGCTGTTGCTCGAGCACAGCCTGCAGCCGGGCGAGCCGCTCGGACGTGCCGGCGGCGTCATCGCGCGTCGGCGAATCCGCCAGGGCCGGGCACGAGATCCATGCGAGCACCAGGAGACATCCACCCGCGAAGCGAAGCATGTACGCTCCTCCACTCCAGCCGCGCCACCTGTCGAGCGAGAGCGGCTCATCTGACGGTCCATCGTCGACTGGCGTGCCAGTCTTCGTTGCCGGCTGCGCTCCGCAAGCCCGCGCGGCGCCGACTGTCCGTCCATCCGGGGCTGGAGCTCCCTTGCAGTCCTGACCAGGCGCGGGGATAAGAGCTGCTATGGCTTCCCAACCGGACTCGCCGCAAGCATCCGCCTCGGCGGTCGAACCACGGCGCGGCACTGTGCCCCGGCTGATCGCCGGTGCGGTGCTGGTGGCGGCGGTCCTGGTGGCCGGCCTGCCGTCGCTGGGGGCGCCGTGGCTGATGGGGGACGAGCGCATCTTCATTGCGGGCAATTCGCAGGTGACCGGGGTGACCGCCGGCGGCGGCGCGCTGCTGCGCTGCGTCGGATCGATCCTGCGCTTTCCGCCCGAGGAAGACCTGTACCAACCCCTCCCGCTGCTGACGTATGCTTGGCAGTGGCTGATGGTCGGGGACGCCCCCTGGGTGTTTCGCCTGTTCGATGTCCTGCTGCACGCGCTGAACGCGCTGCTGCTGTGGCGCGTGCTCGTGGCGATCCTGCTCCGCTTCACGCCGGCAGCTCGCGCCGACCTCGAATGGATCGCGTGGGGGCTGGCTCTGCTGTGGGCGCTCGTGCCGGTCCTCGCGTCCGCGTGGGCGGCGGATATGGGCCGCACGCATCTCCTGTCGGCTCTGTTCGCATTGCTGGCCCTGCACGCGTATCTCCGCGCGTTCGACGCGGTCCACCGCTGCGCCTCGTTCGGCTGGATGCTGGCCGCGCTCGTGTCGGCCATGTTGTCCAAGGTGCTGGTGGGCTGGTTCGTGCTCGCACTCGCCCTCGAGGTTGCGCAGGTCGGCTGGTCCCGCGCCCTGCGCACGCGGCGCCTGTATGTCGTGACCGCCGTGTGCGTGGTGTTCGCGGCCAGCGCGTACTGGACCAGCACGCGCGTCGGCCTGGTGCAGGAGACCTCCCAGGGCCTGTTCGGCGATCCGCTCGCGCGCAGTGCCTTGGCACTGTGGATCTATGTGCGGAACCTCTTCGTTCCGCTATGGCTCTCACCCTGGTGGTACCTGCCCGACCCGCAAACGCACTGGGGCAATCCGCGCGTCTGGGCGGGCCTGGCGCTGGCGCTGCTCATCTGTGCGCACATGTTCCGGGCAGTGCGACGAAACGCCCGGGCCGTTCTGATCGGCTGGGCCTGGTTCTGGGCGCTCCTGCTGCCGGTCATCGGCTGGCTCGGCACGCGTGAGGTCGCCGCGGTCGATCGCTACCTGTACCAGCCCTTGATGGGCGTGGCGCTGGTGGCCGGCGCCCTGCTGGCACAACGGCAGGCCGGCGCGGACCTCGGCATGCGCATGCGCTACCGCGCGCGACTGCTGGCCGCTTGTGGCGTGCTCGCGCTGGTGATGCTGCTGTACGACCTGCCACAGGTGCGTATCGCGCGCAGCACGCTGCTCCGCGCAGAGCAGGTGCTGGCGCAATACCCCCGTGATCCGCGCATGTACGAGGCGCTCGGGGCGAGCTACGCATTTGCCACGCGCTACCCGATCACCGCCGACGACCTGGCACGCGTGCCGGCGGGCGTCGCGCGCGTCGCCTATTTCCAGGCGCTGTCCCTGGATGCGCTGCGCTGCGCCGCCGAAACGCCGAACCTGGCAGACTATTTCCCCAGTGCTGCGGACCGCG
>CAZVRR010000444.1:0-1943 GCA_964629745.1 uncultured Planctomycetales bacterium
AGGCCAAGCCTGCCGCGGGCAGTCAGGGCGCGGGAGGCGGGGGCGGCCAGGGCGGCGGCCACTAGCCTGCTGCGGGCAACTGGCTGTACGCCAGCGTGATCAGGTTAAACGCCGCGTGCGTTCCGACCGCGATGCCCAGGCCGCGCGCCAGGAACACTCCGCCGAGGTAAATCCCCGCCACCATGAACAGAAGAAAGAATTGCATGCTCGGCGGCTCGCTGCCGATCGGCGCGAAGTGGCAGGCGGCGAACAGCAGCGCGGACGCGATGATTACGAACGGCCGGCTCACGCGGACGGGGGTGCGCAGCACGCCCTCCAGCAGGTGCGTCAGCCCGAGCATCACGCCGAAGCGGAACACGAGCTCCTCGTAAATTCCAGCGCCCAACGCCAGCACGACGTGCTGCCGCACATCGAGCGTACTGAGCGCGGTGAGGGCGGCGTGGCGCATCACCTGGCCGAGCACGAAGAGCGGGAGCGTCAGCAGCACGCTCTCCAGCGCCATCAGCGGCAGCATCCAACTGTGCACACGCCAGGGATCACGCTGCAGAATGTGCCACAGCAGCAGGATCAGCAGCAGCGCGACGGCGGGCAGCCAGAACCCCGTGGCGCCGAACCATGCCAGCAGCCGCTGGATCAGGCTGTGGGCGACCAGGTCGCGCCCCGGCCAGGTCGTGGGCCGCAACAATAGCGCCCCGAACTCGTAGGTCGCAACCAGGGGGAACAGGAACAGCAGGCAGTAAAGCGGCCGGCGCACGTCTTCCGCGTACTGTCGCCACGCGCCGGCCAGCCCGGACGGACGAGGGCGGGACTTTGTGCGTGGCAGCGCGGCCATCGGCTGACATTATCCCCGCGTTGACCCGGTGCGAACAGGGCACCTCAATCCCGTGCGTCGCCGGCCGGCGCCACCGGCGCGTCGCGCTCGATCAGCGCCGTAACATGGCCGGCAAATCGCGGACCGAACTCGCCGTCCAGCGTGCCGAAGTGCCGTTCGAAGGCCTCACGCGGTGTCGCGGTCCCGGCGGCCAGCTCCATGAGGTACTCGCGGAACGCGTCGCGATGCCGCACAAAGAGGAACCGCGTGAGCGCCCAGGCCACCGGGTAATCGGCCCCGCCGCGCCAGGCGTCGTCGCCGGAGACCAGCCGTGCGACCTGTGCCTCCCAGTCGGTGCCGGGCGGATACAGCGCGACGAGCTCGGCGAGTCGGCCGCGGTTCACGGACAGCTCGAGCGTGGCGCCCTCCTGGAGGAACGGCAGCTCGAAGAGCTGCGCCAGGCCCTCGCGCAGCCAGACCGGGAAACCGTCGGAACGCGTGATGCCGAACGTCGCCTGCACCTGGTGCGCCGCCTCGTGCTGCACCACGCGCGCGTACAGCTCGCCCAGGCGCTCCGTCAGCTCCTGGCGCAGGGCCCGCCGCCGCTGCCAGTCGTCGGCGCCGCGCGACTCCAGTTCCCGCAACACGTCCGCCACCGGCGGGTAGCTGGCCAGGTCAAAGAACACGCTGCGGTCCTGCTGCGCGTCGTAGTAGCCGAGCGAATCCGGGGCGTCCTGGCCGGCGCGGCGGGCGAACTCGAGGAACGCGGCATGCGTGGGCAGCACGAGCACCTCGAGCTTGCGCTGCGGCCGCCGGGCGGTCAGGCGCAGCTCGCGCGCGAAGCGCACGTGGGCGCGGTATACGCTCTCCAGGTGTGCGGACAGCCGGCGCACCGGCTCGACGGCGCCGGTATGAGCCAGCACGAAATGCTCGGTTTCCAGGACGCGCGCGCCGGGACCGAGCTCATCTTTGAGCCGTCCGGCGGCGCCGAGTCCGCTGGCGAGCGGCGCCAGCAGGCTTGCAGCGCTGACGAGCATCAGCGTAAGGATGTCGATGGTCGTGTGGCCCTCTGCGCCGGCGGATCAGGGAAAGTCAGGCGGCAGCAGCGACTTCCGCAGCGGCAGCTCTTCCA
>CAZVRR010000445.1:0-1906 GCA_964629745.1 uncultured Planctomycetales bacterium
CTGCGCATCGTCCGCGCCACGCGGCCGGGCGGAGCGTCCGATGGTCAGCCGCACGCGCCCTGGTCGGCCCTGATCGACCGGCTGGTCACCTTCGGCGCCGGCCCGCGCGCGGTCCAGTTCCTGCTCATCGGGGCCAAGGTGCGCGCGGTGCTCAACAACCGCAATCACGTGGCTCTCGAGGACGTGCAGGCGCTGGCCCACCCCGTGCTGCGTCACCGCATTATCACCAACTACGCGGCGGAAGCCGAGGGGTACACGACGGACCGGATCATCGAGCACATCCTGACGGAACTGCCGCGCACGGCAGACGCGGGGCACGCTGACCTGCGCCGGGTTGTCGGCACATGAACCCCCCCGCGCACAGCGCCGACGGCGCGGCACCAAGCGGCTTCCTGCGTCCGGAGGTAGTGGCGCGGCTGCGGGGCCTGGACCTGCGGGCGCGGGCCGTGGTCGCCGGCGTGCTGTCCGGCCGGCATCGCAGCGTGTACCACGGCCAGAGCGTGGAGTTCGCCGAGCATCGCGCTTATTCCGCGGGCGACGACATTCGCCGGCTCGACTGGCGTCTCTACGGCCGCAAGGACCGCCTGTTCATCAAGCAGTACGAGGAAGAGACGAATCTCCGCTGCCACGTGCTGCTCGACGTGAGCCGCTCGATGAGTTTCCGCAGCGGTGCGCTGTCCAAGTACGAGTACGGGGCCTGCCTGGCGGCCGCCCTGGCCTACCTGCTCGTGCGACAACACGATGCGATCGGCGTGCTCACGTTCGACGATTCGATTCGGCGCAAGCTGCCGGCGACCACCGGACACGTGCAGCTTACCAACCTGGTGAGCCTGCTGGAGGCGACCACGCCCGCCGGTGCCACCCGCGTAAAGCTGTTGTTCCACCAGCTCGCCGAGGAGCTGCGGCGCCGCTCACTGGTCGTCCTGATCTCCGACCTGCTGGCCGATCCCGATGACGTCGTGGCCGGCCTGGAGCACATCTGCCACGCCGGGCACGAACTCGTCGTGCTGCACGTGCTGGACGACCAGGAATGGAATTTCCCGTTCGTCGAAAACACCCTGTTTGAAGGACTCGAGCAGCCGCAGCGCCTGCTGGCCGACCCGCAGGCCCTGCGCGAGAGCTACCGCCGGGCGGTGCAGAGCTTTGCGGCGCGCATCCGCGCCACGTGCCTCAAGCACCGGGCCGACTACGTCGCCGTGAATACGCGCGATCCGCTCGATGTCGTGCTCAGCGGCTATCTCAGCCGCCGTTCGGGCAAGGCGGGCCGGAGGAGGACCGGGCGGTGAGTGCGGGCCTGCTGGGGCTTGGTTTCGTCAACCCGACCCTGCTGTGGGGGCTCGGGCTGGCGGCACTGCCCGTGCTCATTCACCTGCTGTCGCGGCGGTCCCACCGGCGGATCGAATGGGGCGCGATGCAGTTCCTGCTGCTCGCGGAGCGCGAGACGCGCCGGCGCGTCCGGTTCGAACAGTGGCTGCTGGTCGCGCTGCGCTGCCTCGCGCTGGCGGCGCTGTCGCTGCTTCTCGCGCGGCCGTACGTGCGACCCGGGCTGATCGGCGCCCTGCTCGGCGGACGTGAACCCGTCGCGCGCCTCATTCTGCTGGACGATTCCGCCAGCCTGGGCTACCGCGCCGGAGCGGCCGCGGAACTGGATCGGCTCAAGGAGACGGTGCTGCGCCTGGTCTCGTGGCTGCAGCAGGAAGCGCCACGAGACCGCGTCAGCCTCTATCTCACCTCCGACGGCGGGACACCACGTCTGGCAGACGTCCGCCTGCGCGAGTTGGACCTCGCGGCGCTGACCGGCGACCTCGACCGCATCGGGCCGGCTGACACGCCGGCACGCGCGGAACGTGCACTGTCCGCGATGGCTCAGACGCTGCGCGCCGCACCGGTGGCACGCGGCGATATC
>CAZVRR010000446.1:0-1878 GCA_964629745.1 uncultured Planctomycetales bacterium
CGAGCGCGCGGCCCGCGCCGCCCGGCGCGCCGCACCGCACACCCACCTCGGCGACCTCGCGCTGCTCACGTGGGCCGCGGCCGAGCTCGGCATTCCCGAGACACGAGCGGCCCTCGCCGCGCTGCGCCAGGCCGCGGAACCGCGCCGGGGGACCACGACGGTGGACGGGGCGTGGGTGCTTGCGGCGCTGACGGCGGCGCGGCAGTTCGAGGACCACCGCGACCTCGCGCGGCGCTGGCGCGATCACTTGCTGTCCGCGTGGAATTCGCAGTCGGGCTTGTTTCGCCACTGGCTCGCCCCGTCCGAAGGGCCCTGGCACCGCCGGCACGTCGGCTGCTTCGCCGACCAGGTCTACCCGGTGCAGGCGCTGGCGCGCTATCACCTGGCGTGGGACGACCCGCCCGGCCTGGCCGCGGCCGCCCACTGCGCCCAGCAGCTCTGCCGCCTCCAGGGTCCCGCCGGCCAGTGGTGGTGGCACTACGACGTGCGGCGGGCGCGCGTGGTCGAAGGCTACCCCGTGTACTCCGTGCACCAGGATGCGATGGGCCCGATGGCCCTGCTGGACCTGGAGCAGGCCGGCGGTCCGGCGCACCTGGCGGCCGTCGCGCGCGGCGTGGAGTGGATGGGCCGCGCCCCGGAAGTGGGGGTGAGCCTGGTCGCAGCCCGGCATCACGTGATCTGGCGCAAAGTGGCCCGCGCCGAGCCGCGCAAGCTCGCGCGCGGGATCCGCGCGCTGGGCACGCGCCTGCATCCAAAGCTGCGCATGGGACTGCTCGACCGCGTCTGCCCCGCGCGGCGCGTCGATTACGAGTGCCGCCCCTATCACCTGGGCTGGCTCCTGTACGCTTGGCTGGGAGGGCCGGTATGACCCCCGCCCGCCCGGCCCCGGTGCGGACGCTGTTCGACATCGGCATCCATGCCGTGACGCTGGACCAGGCCGTGGACGCCTGCGACGAAGCGATTCGGACGCGCCGGCCGCTCACCATCGGCGTCGTGAACGCGGCGAAGCTCGTCAACATGCGGCGCGATCCACGGCTCGCCGACGCGGTCCGCGCGTCCCAGCTCGTGCTGGCCGACGGCATGTCGGTCGTCTGGGCGGCGCGGCTGCTGGGCCGCCCGCTGCCCGAGCGTGTCGCCGGCATCGACCTGTTCGCGCGCCTGCTGCTGCTCGCCGACCAGCGCGGCTACCGCGTCTACTTCCTCGGCGCCACGCAGGCGGTGCTCGACGAGCTGCTCCGCCGGATCGGCGCCGCCTATCGTGGGCTGCGCATCGCCGGCGCGCACCACGGCTATTTCGACGCCGCGCGGGCCCCGCGCATCGCCCGGGAGATCCAGCGCAGCGCGCCCGACCTGCTCTTCGTCGCGATGACCTCGCCGCGCAAGGAGACGTTTCTCGCACGGTTCGGACCCGCGCTCGACGTGCCGGTCTGCCACGGCGTGGGCGGTTCCTTCGACGTCTTTGCCGGCGTGGTCCGCCGCGCGCCCTGCCTGCTGCAAAGTTGCGGCCTCGAATGGCTCTACCGCGTCTGGCAGGAGCCGCGGCGCATGTGGCGGCGCTACCTGGTCACGAACACCCTCTTCCTCGGGCTGGTGCTGCGCGAACTGCTGCGGGGGCTCCTCCGCCTGAGAGCGGACGTCAGCGTACCGGAGGCACAGACAGACGCATGCCGTCCCTCGTAGCCCTTCCACGCACGATACCCGCGGCGGCCGCGCCGCAGCCGCGCTGCACGACCGCGCGCCGCTTCGACAGCGTCATCTGCTTCGGCGACTCGGACTGGTGGTACCACAATCGCGGGCACTACGACATGCAGATGATGCGCGAACTCAGCCGGCACGTGCCCGTGCTGTATGTGAAGTCACTGGGGCTCCGCGTCCCGC
>CAZVRR010000447.1:0-1876 GCA_964629745.1 uncultured Planctomycetales bacterium
CCTCGATGACCTCGAACCCTCGGGGATCGAACTCGTAGCGCCCGACCTGGGCCAGAAGGGCGGCTCGCTTGCGATTCGTCATGCCGGTGCTCGCCCTGTCCTCCGTGGGCGTGGGGCGCAGCGCGACAGCCGTGCTGTCCGCAGCGGCGCGTCGCTAGGCGGCCGCGCGAGCGAACTGCTGCCTTCTCGCCGAGCCGGCGGCCGCGCGGCCGCGCCCGCCACGCCGCCGGCTCGTGGTCGCTTCCTGCAGCCCGGAGCCTCGCGGCGGGGCCCGCGTTGACCCGCGGCCCTCGGGGTCCGACAATTGGGTGGCGGGACGTGCCCGCACGCGATGAGGCACCCATGCAGGATATCACTGAGCACCTGGTCGAGCTGATCAAGTCCACCTCGACCGACCTGTCACACGACGTCGAACACGCCTTGCGAAACGCCTGCCAGCGCGAAGCCGACGGCTCCGCCGCACAGGGAGCGCTCGAGACGATCCTCGACAACGTACGCATGTCGCGCGCCGGCGGCCGGCCGATCTGCCAGGACACCGGTACGCCCATCTTCCACGTCTGGCACCCCCTCGGTGTCTCCACGCGCGAGCTGGGCGAGCAGATCCGCGCCGCCGTGCGAATCGCCACGCAGCGCGCCTGCCTGCGGCCGAACGCGGTGGCGGCGCTGTCGGGCAAGAACAGCGGCGACAACACCGGCATCGACTTTCCCACGATCCACTTCGAGGAGTGGGAGCACGACTGGCTCGAGGTCGGCCTGCTGCTCAAGGGCGGCGGCAGCGAAAACTGCGGCTGCCAGTACAGCATCCCCTCGCCCGAGTTCGCAGCCAGCCGCGACCTGGCCGGCGTGCGCAAAGCCGTGCTCGATGCCGCGTACAAGGCCCAGGGCTTCGGCTGTGCGCCGGGCATCCTCGGCGTCGGCATCGGCGGCGACCGCGTTACGAGCATGCTCAAGGCCAAGGAGCAGCTCTTCCGCCCGCTCGACGACGAGAACACCGACCCGCAGTTGGACGAGCTGGAGAAGCGGCTCACGCGCGAGATCAACGAACTGGGTATCGGCCCGATGGGTTTCGGCGGCAAGACGACCGTGCTGGGCGTGAAGGTGGCCGAGCTGCACCGGCTGCCGGCCTCGTTCTTCGTGTCGATCGCCTACATGTGCTGGGCCGACCGCCGGAAGAAGCTGACGATTCGCAACGGACAGGCCGTGATCACGCCGTCGCCGGACGATTGAGCGCGGCGACCGCGCTCCAGAGGAACGTAGCATGCCAGCGAAGCTGACGATTCCGATTTCGCAGGAGCAGATCCGCGAGTTGAAGATTGGCGACCAGGTGCTGTTGTCGGGCGTGATGTTCACCGGTCGCGACGCCGCGCACAAGTACATGAAGGAGAGCTTCATCGCCGGCGCGTGTCCGCCCGGGGAGCGGGCGGTGTACGACGTGCTGCGCACGGGCCTGGCGGGCGGCGTGATCTATCACTGCGGGCCGGTGGTGCGCAAGCGCGAGGATGGCCGCTACGAGTTCGTGGCCGCCGGTCCGACGACGAGCATTCGCGAGGAGCCGTACCAGGCGGCGGTGATCTCGCACTTCGGCCTGCGCGGCGTGATCGGCAAGGGCGGGATGGGTCCGCAGACGCTGGCCGCGTGCCAGCGCTACGGCTGTGCCTACCTGCATGCCATCGGCGGGGCGGCGACGCTGATTGCGGAGAGCGTGAAGGAAGTGCTGGCGGTGCACAAGCTTGAGTTCGGGGTGCCCGAGGCGTTCTGGCAGATCCGCGTCGAGGATTTCCCGTGCGTGGTCACGATGGATTCGCACGGGCAGAGCCTGCACGAGCAGATCGAGCGGCAGTCCAAGGATCGGCTGAGCGCGTTGCTGAGGGCGTGA
>CAZVRR010000448.1:0-1861 GCA_964629745.1 uncultured Planctomycetales bacterium
ACCTCAGACCAGTCATAACCCAGGCAGGCGACGGCATCCAGGGCCTCCAGCGGATCCCAAGCGGCGCCGAACCAGCCGTGCAAGGTCGCCAGCAGCTTGACGAGCGATTTGGCGGCGGGCCGTTTCTGGCCCTGCGTCCAGTAGGTCACCGCGCTGGGATCGACCGCCAGGACTGTGGCCAGTTCCTTCTGGCTGCGGTTCGCACGCCGCAGCCAGGCTTGCAGGGCGGCGCCGAAGCCCGCATACGGTGACGGATGGCGGCGCTGCGCAAGCGCCGCGGTCAATTCTGTTGCATCTGTAGTCAATTCCCGGCTCCTGTAGGTCAATTCTTGCCCCTTGCGAGGACAACTGCCGGATGATACTCTTGCGTACAGCAATGCGCAAAGGACGGCAGTTGGTTTGCGCAGCAACCGGCGTCCAGGCGTCGTGAATTCGGGAGCACAACGCCACAGATTGGCATGACCGACTTTCGTGGCGCAGGGGCCTCAGTGGACTGAATCGGCAGCCCCAGAGCGTTCTTGAGCTCTGGGGCGGACCAGCCCCATGCGGGAGGTGCGCCCGCTGGGCCGCAAAAGCAGGGAAAAGACCGCGGAAGCTATCCGCCGCGAGTGGGTGCGCAAACTCAAAGAGCTGTGGGAGACGCGCCAGCGGCGAAAAAGCACCGGGCCGTGAGGTTGTGGGCCGGGCGGGGCGTCAACCTGCCCGCGCCCCGGTCACGATCGGGATGTGTTGGTTGCGCGGCGTCCCGCGGGGTCAGCCGCGGCCAGCGTTTCGTTCCGGAGGTAGTCGATGGTTTCAGTCACCCGCCAGGGTCAGCCGGGCGTTGGCCCGCCCCGTGCCAAGTCGAGTCCGGCGCGCGTTGCCGCCTATGCACGCGTTGCCACCGAAACGCAGGCCGAGGCTGGCCTGTCCAGCGCCGCTCAACTGGCCGCGATCCGGGCGGATGCGGCCGCGCGCGGCTGGACGGTGGTCAGCGAGTTCGTGGATGTCGGCAGCTCCGGGCCGCCGCGCGTCCGGCCCGGCCTGCAGGCGTTGTTGGCCGCGGCGGAGCAGGGCGCGTGTGACGTCCTGGCGGTGCATGCGCTCTCCTGTCTGGCGGGCGCGTCAGTCTACGATGCCTTTGCCATCTTCGAGCGCCTGGGTCGCTGTCGGGTCGGCTTCGTCTCGGTCACGGAGCCGCAGTTCGATTTCGCCAACCCGACCGGCCGCGCCCTGCTGACGCTGATCGCGGCTGTCAACCAGTACTATACTGACGCAAGGCGCACCCGGCCCCGGCCGGCGCCGCGGGCGCGCACTGGTCTGTCTCGCGCCGCGGTGCTGCCGTTCGGCTACGCCCAGGCCGGCGCACCGCACCTGCCGCCCGTAATCGTGCCCGCGGAGGCCGCGGTGGTGCGTTTCGTGTTCGAACGCTACGTCACCGGCCGCTACTCCTTGCGGGACATTGCCGGGCTGCTCAACGACCGCGGTTGGCGCACGCGAACGGGCCGGCGCTTCACCAAGGACACGGTGACCGGCCTGATCCGCAATCCCTACTATGCAGGCCAGGTGCTGTCTCCGGCGGGCCAGCCGCCGGAGGCTGGCGGTGAGGTTTCTGCCGGCCAGCATGAGCCGATCATCGCGACGGAGCTATGGGACGCCAGCGTGGCCATCCGCCAGCGCCACCAGGCGCGGGCGCGCGTCTCCTATGCCGGCGTCCGGCCCTATCTGCTCAGTCAGCTGGCGCGTTGTCACACCTGCGGCCGCAGCCTGCGCGCGCAGGGCCTGAAGAGCGGCGCTTACTACCGCGAGATGACCGGCGAGCAGGATTGCGCTGACTGTCCCAACGCCCGCATCGGCGCGCGCGCAGCCGGTTTGCACGCGC
>CAZVRR010000449.1:0-1852 GCA_964629745.1 uncultured Planctomycetales bacterium
GCCTGAACGGCCGGAGCGGCTGACGCGCTGCCCGGTGCGACCGTGGCGGCGGCGCGCGCGGTTGGTGTAACGGAAGGGCTCTGTACTGGTGCGGCCGTGGCGGGGTCGACTGCGGGGCGTGCGACGGTGGGCTGTGCCGGAGTCTTCGCGGGCGCCGCCGGCGAGGGAGTAGTGGGTTCCGCGCCCGCCTGCGCATTCGGTGCACTGGACGCTGCTGTGCTCGAGCTCGCCGGCGATCTGGCCGGCGACGGCGGCGGGGGGACCGGCTGGTTCTCGCGACCGGCGGCGTCGGTGAGAGCCTGGCGGAAGGCCTGTCGTTGCGACTGGGCCGAGTGCTGCTGCACCTCGAGCCGCTGTGCCTGGCGCGCGGCATGACTGCCGGGCGCCAGCTCGCGTTCGGCCTGGCGCGCCTGGGCCATGTGCTCGGGAATCGCATAGCCGGCGGCGACGTCCGCGGTCTCCGGCTGAGCGCCGCGCCGCTCCTGCGACTCGCGCCGCTCCGCGCGCAGCGCCTGCGCCTGCGGGCTCAGGGTCGTGAACCCCGTCAGGCAGGGGATCAGCCAGACGCCGGCGGGCCCGGTCGTTACACCGGGGTACGTCTGCGAAGGCGCTTGCATGACGGCACCTCAGGGGGCGCCGTCGCCCGCAGTCTTCCCTGACACACTGGCGTCGGCCTGTCGTACCCGCAACTGATCCAGCAGTTGCGACATGATGTTCTGCTCGTCCGGCGTCTTCATCTGCGCCAGAATGCGTTTCGCTTTCGAGACATCCAGCGCCATCAGGAGCGTGACGGCGTCCGCCTGGCTGTTGCGCCAGACGTTCAGGATGTGTTCCTTGGCTTGTTTGGGCGGCAAGCCCGCGATCAGCTCGAGTTCACGGTTCGCGCCGGCGTCGTCCGCGGGGGCCGCGGTTTTTTCCTTTTGAATGAGCGCGAGGTCCTGCCGGACCTCCTGTTGCTGATTCTGCGCGAGTTGCAGGGTCTGCTCGAGCAGTTGCTGTTGCGCCGCGAGGTCGTGCCGGGTGCGCTCGAGCCAATGACGCCGCAGGTCGCCCTCGGCAGCGCCGCCCGAAGCGCCGGCCTGCTCGTCCGGCCCGTGCCCGGACGGGCTGGTCGCCTCGTCCGCGCCGGCCGTTGCGCCGTGCGGCTCGGCCGGTGCACTCGTGGGCGCCACGCCATCGAGCTCGCCGCGGAGAACGGCTGCCACCTGGTCCAGGCGGGAGCCGCTCAGCCGGCCGGCGGCAAAGAGATAACCCGTGAACGACCCCAGCGCGAGCACGCTCGCGATGGAGAAGACGGCCAGCACGTTGTAGAGCTTGGGCAACATCGACTGCCAATCTCGGCGGCGGACCGGGACGCCGGCGCGCCGCTAGGGAGCGTTCCGCAACGGGTGCAACTGTTGTGCCAGTTCGTCGGCGAGCGCCTGTTCCTGTTTGCGGCGCTGCGTCGCGTATTCCGTCCAGCGCCGCTCGCGCAGCTTCTCGATCGTGCGTGTCGCCTTGCGGGCGGCGACGAATTCGGCCTGGAGCTGGTCGCGTTTCGCAACCATCTGGGCGCGCAGCACTTCGCGCTGGCTGACCGTGCGGCCCAGGTGGCCGATCCACGCGCGGCGCCGGGTGAGCTCGCTCGGGTCGAGGCTGCCGCGTTGCTGCAAGGCGCGCAGGTCGGACTGCTGTGCCGCGATCTCCTCACGAGTCTGGCTGTTGAGCCGGTCCAGTTGCGCAATCTCCGCGCTTTGCATGGCAAGCTTGCGCTGTGCCTCGCGCTCGTGTAGCTCGCGCACGCGCAGGACCGTCTGCAAGGGAAAGTGGAAGCGACGCACCGCTGTATCTTCCGTTTACCTGCCCATGCGAT
>CAZVRR010000450.1:0-1844 GCA_964629745.1 uncultured Planctomycetales bacterium
AGCAGTTCCTGTACGGAAAAAGATTCACTGGGCATGTCGGCTCATCTCCCTCTCGTGGGGCAAGACGCGCTGCCGGGCCGCGGATGGCGGGCGGAGGCGCCTGCCATCCACGCGCGGGCAGCCTGGTGGCGCGGTCACCGCTCTCAATGTTCGCTGATCATCTTGTCGTACGCGGGCCCGTCGAGCAGCTTGTTCAGCGGACTCGTATCCGGGCACTCGATCTTCAGCATCCAGCCCGCGTCAAACGGGTCGCTGTTGAGCAGTTCCGGTGCGTCCGCCAGGCGCGGGTTCACTTCGCGCACCGTCCCGCCGACGACGGTGAACAGCTCGCTGGTAGCCTTGACGGATTCGACCTCGCCGAAGCGCCCGCCGCCCTTGAGCTGCTCGCCCACCTCGGGCAGGTCGACGTAGGTGATGTCCGTCAGCTCGTCGGCGGCGAACTTCGTGATGCCGATCGTGACCAGCGACCCGGTCACCTTGAACCACTCGTGCGTCTGGGAATACTTTCGATCGTTCGGGACTGGCATCGCCGCTCACTCCTGCATGTCTGGGTCGGTCCCCGCCCGCGCCGCGGGCGGAAAAGTCGCATTCTACGCGGGCGCCGCGGGGCACAACAGGGGAGCCCTTGCACGCGCCGTGCCAGCCGCCCACGGCCGCGGCCGCGCCACGCGCACCGGCGGGCCCTTTTGACGGGCAGCCCCCCGCCTGGGTATGAAACGCACGCAATCGTCGCCCGCGGGCGGCGTGGAGGTCATCCAATGTCGCTGCTGGTTACCGGCTCCATCGGAATCGATACGCTCGAAACGCCCCTCGGCCGCGCCGACAACGTCCTCGGCGGCTCGGCGATCCACTTCTCGCTCGCCGCCGCCCACTTCACCACCGTCCGCGTCGTCGCCACCGTGGGCGAGGACTTCGACCGCGCCCTGTTCGCCCCGCTGGCGGGCAAGTGCATCGATACGCTCGGCGTCGAGGTGCGCAAGGGCAGCAAGACGTTTCGCTGGCACGGCCGCTACAGCGGAGCGATGAACGAGGCCGAGACGGTCAAGGTCGAGTTGAACGTGCTGTGCGAGAAGTGCGCGCCGATCCCGCCGCAGTTCGCCGACAGCCGTTACCTGTTCCTGGCCAACACGAACCCGCGGCTCCAGCGCGAGTTCCGCCACCAGTTCCCCGGCGCCGAACTGGTCGTGTGCGACACGATGAACCTGTGGATCGAGAACGAGCGCGAGGAGCTGCACCAGCTCCTGGCCGAGGTGCACGGCCTCGTGCTCAACGAGGGGGAGGCCCGGCTCCTCACCGGCAAGTCCAACCTCGTCAGCGCCGGGCGCGCGGTGCTGCGCATGGGGCCGCGCTTCGTCGTGATCAAGAAAGGCGAGCACGGCAGCCTGCTCGTCTCGCGCGACGACCTCTGCGCCATGCCGGCCTATCCGACCGAGAACGTGGTCGACCCCACCGGCTGCGGCGACAGCTTCGCCGGCGCGATGATGGGGTACCTGGCCGCCCAGGGCCGGACCGACGCGCGCACCCTCCGCGCGGCGATGGCGCGCGGAACGGTCGTCGCGTCGTTCGTGATCGAATCCTTCGCGGTCGATGCGTCCGCCAAGGCAACGATGGCCGATCTCGAGCGCCGCCTCGCCGAACTGAAGCGCATTACGCAGTTCGAATAAACGGAGCTCGCGAGAAGCGGCGCGTGCGTTACCGCGTGCGGGCCGGCTTCCGCCGCGCGGCTTTCGGCTTCGCGGACCGCGCCTTGGGCCTGGCCGCCGCCCGGGGCGGCGTCTTCTTCACCTTCGCCGCCGGGCGCGCGACTTTCGCCTTCGCGGACAGCGCGTCTTCGGCCACCGCCT
>CAZVRR010000451.1:0-1827 GCA_964629745.1 uncultured Planctomycetales bacterium
CGGGCCTTTTGACACCGTCGCGCCGCGAATCGTAGAATAGATTGTGTCTGCTCGACTGCGCACCAGTCCATGTGCCAGGGACCGGGCATGGAACCTCCCGACCGGAAACAGCGCGCTGCGACCGAGGAAATGGTCGAGCTCGTCTACCAGGAGCTGCGACGCGTCGCGCGGCGGTATTTTCGTAACCAACAGCCTGGCTTCACTTTACATCCAACCGAGATCGTCAACGAAGCCTGCCTGCACCTGATCCAGCACTCGCGCGTGCCCTGGGAAAGCGCCGAGCACTTCCGCGCCATCGCCACGCGCAAGATCTGGCAGGTCATCGTCGACCACCTGAAACACCGCCGGGCGCGCAAGCGCGGCGGGCCGAAAGTGGCGACCGGCGGCGACACCACCGTGACCGGCAAGGCCGCCTGGCAGCGGGTGCCGCTCGATGCCATTGCCGTGCCCTGGCGTGACCGCACCGTCGACGTGCTCGACCTGGCCGAAGCGCTGGAAGCCCTCGGCCAGGAAAGCCCGCGCCTGCACGACGTCGTGATGCTCCACTGGTTCGGCGGCCTGACCTACCCGGAGGTCGCGCGCTACCTGGCGCTCAGTGCCAGCACGATCGAAAAGGACTTCCGCTACGCACTGGCCTGGTTGAACCGGCGGCTGGCCGGAGACGACGATGGCCAGTGACTTCCACGAGCGCGTCCAGGAAGTGCTCGAAGAGCTGGGGCGGATCGATGCGGCGCAGCGCGGCGGCGTGCTCAAGCGCGTCCAGGCGGCGGACGCAGCCCTGGCGCGCGAGGTACGCTCGCTCTGGCCGCACTACCAGCAGATGTCGGGCTACGAGCCGCAGCGACCGGGCGGAACCGCCTGGGAACTGCCGGGAACCACGACGTGCGAGCGTGTCACGTTCGAGGTGCAGACCGACGCCGAGACGCTCCAGGACCGCGAGCCCCCGTTCTGCCTCGACCAGTTCCGGGTAGTGGAGGTGCTCGGCCGCGGCGGTATGGGCGTGATTTACCGCGCCGTACACCCGACCCTCAAACGCAACTTCGCGATCAAGCTGCTGCGGCAGGAACTGCTGTCGCCGGAGAACCGCTGGCGCTTCGCGTTCGAGACCCACATCCTGCGGCAGCTGAACCACCCCGGAATTGCACGAATCATGCACGCGGCGGAACTCGCGACGCCGCGCGGCGTGCAGCCGTATTACGTGATGGAATACATCGAAGGCCAGAACCTAACGGCCTACGCCCGCGCGCGGCAGCTCGGGCTGCGCGAGCGGTTGTTGCTCCTCGTCCGCATCTGCGAGGCCGTGGAGTACGCGCACCGCCGCGGGGTGATCCATCGCGACCTGAAGCCCTCGAACATCCTCGTGCCGGAGGACGGCTGCCCGAAAGTGCTGGATTTCGGGATTGCCCGGCTGGCGGAGTTCCAGGCGGCGACATTCAGCGCCGAGTCGGGCCACTTCATCGGCACGCGCGATTACGCGAGTCCCGAGCAGGTGCGCGGGAAGACGGAACAGATCTCGCCGCGCACCGACGTCTATAGTCTCGGCCTGCTCACACACGAACTGCTGTGCGGGTCGCTTCCGGCGCGCGGGCGTGACGGGCGAGCGCGGCTCGCGCTGGAGCACGTGGATGCGGGGCAGGAGCTGGGCGGAGCGCTCAAGCCAGCCGAGCTGCGCTTCTACCTGGGCAGCGTGCTGGAGACCGCCCTCGCACGCGAACCTGCCCGGCGCCAGCACAGCGCGGGCGAGGTGGGCGCCGAGCTGGAAGGCCTGCTGGCGTTGTGGCCTGAGGGCGGGCGCTGGGCGAGCTTCAGACACTGGCTGGGACGTCT
>CAZVRR010000452.1:0-1827 GCA_964629745.1 uncultured Planctomycetales bacterium
CATCGGCTTGCCCCCCATCGGCGCCGACCGTCAACGAACCGCAATGAACCAAAAACTGCTGGCCCTGTACGGGCTGAAGTGGAACCCCTTCGCGCCGGAGCTGCCCACCGAGGCGATCTATGTGCCGCCCAAGCTGGAGAACTTCTGCTGGCGCATCGAGCACGCCCAGATCCGCGAGGGCGGCTTCGCCATGATCCACGGCGACCCCGGCACGGGCAAGAGCGTGGCGCTGCGCTTGCTGGCCGATCGGCTGGCGCGGCTGCCCGACGTGACCGTGGGCGCCATCAACCACCCGCAGAGCAACCTGGCCGACCTGTACCGCGAGCTCGGCGACATCTTCGCCGTGCCGCTGCGCCCGCACAACCGCTGGGGCGGCTTCAAGGCCTTGCGCGAGCGCTGGCTGGCGCATCTGGAGACGACGCGCCGGCGCGTGGTGCTGCTCATCGACGAGGCGCAGGAGATGAGCCCGGCCGGCTTGAGCGAGCTGCGCCTGATGGCCAGCGCCCGGTTCGATTCGCAGCCGCTGCTGTGCGTGGTGCTCGCCGGCGACGCCCGCCTCGTCGACAAGCTGCGCCGCGAGGAGCTGATCCCGCTGGGCAGCCGCATCCGCACGCGGCTGGCCACCGAGCATGCCGGCCGCGAGGAGCTCTACGCGAGCCTGGGCCATCTGCTGGCCGGCGCGGGCAACGCCAGCCTGATGACGCCGCAGCTGCGCCACACGCTGTGCGACCACGCCGCGGGCAACTACCGCATCCTCACCACGATGGCCGCGGAGCTGCTGGCCGCGGCCGCGCAGCGCGAGCTGCCGCTGCTCGACGAGAAGCTGTACTTCGAGGTCTTCGCCCAGCCTGAAGCACCGGCGCCCCGGCGGGCGACGGCGCGGCGCTGATCACCGGGGCACCGACATGTCTGCCGACCACCAACGCCACGCCGCCTCGCCCATCGAGCTGCCGCCGCTCAGCGACGATGCCGTCGTCCAGATCCACGACTTCCTCTACGGCTTGCTCGATCTGTTCGAGGCCCGCTACGGCGATCAGATCCATCGCTGCTACGACGAACTCTCGCAGCACAGAATGATCCAGCCCGACCCGCTGCCGGACACCGACGATCCGCCGTTCTGAGCACTGCGCGACCAACGCCGCCAGCCTCAACACTGGCGGCGTTCTCGTTCATGGTCCTGATGCCCATCGTCGAACTGCACGTCACCGGCATGTCGACCCACACGCCGCCTGCGATGATTGCCGCGTCAGTGACGGGCGCCGTCGGCCATCACCGAAGTCGATCAGTGGTCCATCGAATTCGCTGATCACACTCACTTCGGCGCCCCGGAGCGGGAACCGACCGGCGCGGTCTCCAACCGCCGCAGCACAGTGCTCGCCTCGTCCAGGCTGCGCACCACCGTCACGTCCGCGGCGCGGGGCACGCGCTCGGCCTGCGCGTCGAGCTTGACCAGGTGCCCGACCCCCGCCGCGCGCCCGGCCGCCATGTCGGAATCCTTGTCGCCGACGAACACGCTGCGCCGCAGCTCGAGCCCGAGCTCGGCCTGCGCGCGCAGCAGCATGCCGGGGTTGGGCTTGCGGTCGAACGAGTCGCGGCGGTACGCGCCGATGCCGGCGGTCGGGTGATCGGGACAGTGGTAGACACGCGCGATCCGGATGCCGCGCTGACCGAACACGTCGAGCATCCACTCGGTCAGCCGCTGGAAATCGGCCTCGGTGTACAAGCCGCGCCCGATGCCGGCCTGGTTGGTCGCCACCACGAGCCGGTAGCCCAGCTCGGCCGCGGTGGAACACAGCTCGAAGATCCCGGGCACGAACTCGAAATCCT
>CAZVRR010000453.1:0-1779 GCA_964629745.1 uncultured Planctomycetales bacterium
GGTCGCCGGGCTCGTCCCGGCGAAAGCCGCCGGGACAGTCAACCCGGTGCCGCCGCTGGAGGACCTGGTCCATCAACTCGGCTCGGGCGTTACGCGAATCGGCGTCGAGAAGGTGAAGTGACACTGCGATGGCCGCTACGGCGGCCGTGACACCCAGAAGGGAGTTCCTGACCATGGCCCGCCGAGACGCACTCGTGGTGGGGCACCTGGAGAACATCTCCCGCGCCGCGCTGGAAAAGTACCAGCACATCATCCGTGCGTTCGTGCGGAACCGGCACGGCGTGTACGCCCTGTACCGCCGGGGGCGGCTGTATTACGTCGGGCTGGCGTCCAACCTGCGTAGCCGGCTGCACGCGCACCTGCGCGATCGGCACGCCCAATCGTGGGACCGCTTCGCCGTGTACCTGACGAGCGACGGGCAGTGCACGAAGGAGCTGGAGTCGCTGGTGCTGCGCATCGTGCGGCCGAAAGGGAACCGGGTCATCGGGCGGTTCGCCGAATCGAAGAACCTGCTGCGGCAATTCGGCCGGGAGATCAAGGCCGAAGCGCTGCGCGAAGTGTACGACATGCTGGGACGCCGGCGGCCGCGCGTGCGAATTCGCCCCGGCGGCAAGAGCCGCGAGGCGCGGACCCGGCCGGACCTGTACGGCTGCTTCTCCCGGGCGGCCACGCTCAGGGGAACGTACCTGGGAAAGGTGCACCAGGCCCGCGTGCGCAAGAACGGCACGATCCGCTACGGCGACAGCGTCTACCTGAGCGTGTCGGACGCCGCGCGCGCCGCGTGCAAGCGCCCCCGCAACGGCTGGTGGTTCTGGCACGTGAAGACGCCCGCGGGCAAGTGGGTGCGGCTGCGTGAGTGGGTCGGCCGCAGGACGGGATAGCGGTTTCTGGTTCGTCGTCGCGGCGGCTGTTTCGGATGTGCCGTTTCGTGCTCGAGCGCACGCGTCCAGGTATTCGGGTTGTCGAAGCGCCTCCTCGTGTCCTGGTCACCACCGCCACGTGTTGAGAGCGCGAACTCACCGCGCCGACCGCGGCCAGGATCTGGTGCGTGGCCTGCCCCGGTACGCCAAAGGCGCAGCGGATTGCCCACGCCGGATAACTGAAATTGTCCACAGCGGATCCTCAACAACCCACCCGGCCAGTCGAGCGATTCTGGCCGCGTGCCCCGACGACGAGTGGCGTGCGATCGTAGCGCTGAGCCGCTACGCCGGCCTGAGTTGCTCCTCGGAGATCACGGAGCTGAAGTGGGGCGACGCGAACTGGGAGCGCGGGCGGCTGACCGTGCGAAGCCCGAAGACCGCGGGCCACGAAGGGCACGCCATGCGCATCGTCCCGATCACGCCTGAGCTACGGGTTATCCTGCTCAGGCTGTTCGACGCGGCCGAGCCGGGGAGCGAAGCGATGATCCCGCGGCTTCGCATGCCCGGGATGAACCTGCGCACCACGCTCACGAAGATCATCACGCGTGCGGGTGTGAAACCCTGGCCACGGCTGTTCCACAACATGCGGGCGAGTTGCGCGACGGACTGGTGCGAGCGATTCCCGGGCCACGTGGTTGCCGGCTGGCTCGGCCACAGTCCCCTAATCGCAGCGCGGCACTACCTGCAGACCCGCGACGCACATTTCGATCTGGCCGTGGGGCTCACGCAGAGCGGCGCAGAATGCGGCGCACTTGAGGCGCAAAATGCGGCGCACCGTCCGACTTCATACGATTGCACTGGATCGCGCGAAAGTACAGAACCCATCACGACTGCGGGTGTTACGCAAGCCTATGAGACG
>CAZVRR010000454.1:0-1772 GCA_964629745.1 uncultured Planctomycetales bacterium
GCCCCGCCGGAAACCGGCCGCCTGTTTGGCCGGTGCGGCGTCTCGCGGCCCCGTTTCCCCGGTCGACGCCCGCGTTGACCCGCTTCGAAGACGGCGCGATTTACAGAAGGGAGACATCCATGCGCATCCAGATCACGACGCAGAACATGTCGCTCACCGCCGCGCTGCGTGAACTCGTGCACACGCGCCTGCAGTTTGCCCTGGGCCGCTTCGCGCATCGCATCGAAGAGGTGGCCGTCAATTTCGAGGACGTGAATGGCCCGCGCGGCGGACGCGACGTGCACTGCCGCCTCAAGCTGCTGCTCCGGCCGCGCGGTGCGCTCAACGTGTCCGCGGTGGCTCTCTTCCCGGGCGCAGCGCTCAGTGCGGCGGCGCAGCGCGCGGGCCGCTGCGTGCGCTCACGCACGCGTCGCCGCTGGATGCTGCGGCGGCGCACGCGTGACACGCTTGATGTCGGCTCGGCCGCGTGATGTCCCTGCTGGAACGGAGGTGAGACATGGTTGCCCCGCGCACGGAGAAACGCGACGTCCATCGACCCGGTTGCGCCGGACCGGGGGAAGTGCACGGCGTGGTGCTGGCGGATTTCACGACCGGGCGCGCCACGCTGTTCCCGCACCCGCTGGAGCGCGCCCGGGCCGGCGCCGCCTGGTCGGTGCTGCGTGGCATCTGCGCGTTGAACCCCAACATCGTGCTCGCACCATTGAGCAGCGCGCAAGCGCAGCCAAGGCTCGGCCGCACCGACCGGCGGCCACGGTGCCGGCGCCGCCCGCGGCGCTCCACACGGCAGAACAAGCCCTCGGACAGGAGTATCGATATGGCCCGACGAAAGATCTACATCACGCAGCAGGACGCAGGCCGACTCCGGGAATGGCTCCACCTCTCGGGGCCGCGGCATGACAAGGACCGCGTGAACCTGGACGTGCTCCGGCGTGAGCTGGAGCGCGCGCGCCTGGTCGAACCGGACGCAGTCCCGCCGGACGTGGTCACCATGCACTCGCGCGTTCGCCTGGCGGACCCGCGTACGAATCAGAAGATGTGCTGCACGCTGGTCTTCCCCGAAGACGCCGTCGCGACAGCCGAGCGCATCTCGGTCCTCGCCCCGCTCGGTGCCGCGATTCTGGGCTGCCGCTCAGGCGACGTCATCCGCTTTGAGGCGCCCGGCGGTCGGCGGACGGTGCGCATCGTGGACATACTGTACCAGCCCGAAGCGGCGGGGCACTTTCACCTGTGACGGTCCCGCAGCGCCCGGCGGCGGCCGCCTGCATTCGGGAGCCAATGCAATGAAGGTGATTATCGCCACCCAGGAGCCGCACCTCCGTGGATCGATCGCGCCGGAGTTCGAAGCCGCACCCTACTACCTCGCGGTCGACACGCTGGCCGGCCACACGGCGCTGTTCCTGCATCCCGCGCAGTTTCAGGTGGCGTATACACCCGCGGGGCTGGTCCAGCGTCTCCGGACATTTGCCCCCGACGCGGTTGTGGCGGGCAGCTTCAGCGCCGAGGTCCGCCGGGCGGCCTCGACACTGAATTTGGCGTTGCTGGTCGCGCACGGCCGCGCCGCCGAGGCGGTGGACCGCTGCGAAGGCGCCGCCCCGCCCGCCGGCCGCACGGGACGGTGACTCACCAGCGGCCAGTTTGCGCGGAGCCCGCCGGGGACCCGCCGGCGTTGATTGACCCGCGTGCAGCCACGGCGCAGGGGGCGAGGTTGAGGAGAACGGACAGGGCGGGGTTCGGACCCGCGCCCACCCTCGCATCCCGGAGCGGCGCGGTAC
>CAZVRR010000455.1:0-1763 GCA_964629745.1 uncultured Planctomycetales bacterium
GAGACCGGCACAATGACCGAACCCAGCGGGTGAAATGTCATGGTTCGACCTCCACCGGTACAGCCGGCCGCGGGCGCAGCCGAGCCCAGCCGTGTCCGAGCAGATCCAGCAGGCGGTGAGTTTCCGAGGTACCCAGGCCGACGGCGGCGACGGCACAGACGTAGACGATCGCACCGAGCGCGCCATCCGCGAGCAGCCGTGGCCAGGTCGTGATCGGCAGAACCTCGCGCGCGGCCAGCCAGGCGAGCCCGCCGGCCAGCGCTGGCAGCAGCCCCGGCAGCAGCGTCTGCCGCAACCACGCCGCAGCCGACACGCCCGCCAGGCGCCAGCCGAGCGGCCACATCACGAGCGGCTGCGCCAACGCCGTCACGCCGATCGTCGTCGCGGCCGCGCCGACGGCGCCCGCCCGCAGCCGGGCGACCACGAAGAGCGTCGTGAGCAGGACCAGGAGCTGAATGACGAGAATGCGCCAGGCCCAGGGCCGCAAGACGCCGGAGGCATACGCGAGGCGGACCATCATGTTATTGCCGTACTCGAGCGGAAACGCGAGCAGCAGCAGGCCGAGCACGCTCGCCGCGGCGGCGTACGCCGGACCCGCGTACAGCAGCACGAATTCCTGCCGGTACAGCCACAGCGGCGCCACGACCAGCAGCGTGGCCCACAGGCCGTAGCGCCCGCCGCGCAGGTAGGCGCTGGCCAGCCGACGCCGGTCGCCCTGGGCATGCAGGGCCGTCAGCGGCGGCTGCAGCGGGCGCGTGACGAGGTACTCCGCGAGGTAGATCTGGTTGTAGAAGATCCAGCCGATGTTGAAGGTCGCGACGTCGGCGGCCGTCGCGAACGTCTTCAGGATCAGCGGGTGCATGCCGGCCCGGAGCTTGTCGGCCAGCTGGCCGAGCAGACTCCATGCGCCGAACAAGCACAGCGCGCCGGCGGTGGGTGCGTGGAACGTGCTCCGACCCAGGCGCAGGCTCGGCAATGCGCGGCGCGACAGGAGTTGCAGCGCCAGCAGCTTGCACGTGAGGGCCGCGCTGGACGCGACCGCCAGCCAGAGCACGCGTGTGCTCACCCCCAGCAGCAGGACGAGCAGCAGTGCGGCGCGGAGGATTTCCGAGCCGAGCTCGACCGCGTTGATGGAGACGAATTTCTGCCGGACCCACAGGCCGCAGCTGAACGGCGCAGTCACGAACGAGAGCGCGACGGGCAGGACCATCAGGACGAGCATGCGGCGCGCATCGGACAGGCGCTGCAAGTCGACGTTCAGCAGGACGTCGGCGTGCCAGGCCGCGAGCAGACCGAGCCCCAGCACGATCAGCCCGGCCCCCGCCAGCAGCGGGAACATGGTCGAGACGATCTGCCCGATGCGGTCGTGATCGGCGGTCGCATACGCCTGCATAACGAAGTTGCCCAGCCCGCTCGTCAGGAGCGTTGCGAGCAGCGGCAGGAAGACGGTCAGGCCCAGGATCGCGGGGTACAGGCTGTACTCTTCGGGCGCGATGCGCTTCAGCAGGTGCTGGTGCATCCAGAGCAGGACGGCGACGTTGAGCACCTTGCTCAGCGCCGCGCTGGACGAGTTCACCAGCACGGTCCATTGGCTCACGGCTACCACGGGCCACCCCCCAGGCCCGCTGGTCGTCGGGATGACACACGGGCGCGCATGGCTAGGGAACCTCGACCGTGGAGCTCGGCGCGGGGGCGGGCACCGCGCGCGTGGGCCGCGCCGCCAGGTAGTCGCGCAGCATCTCGCGCCACGTGCGGCACGGCGG
>CAZVRR010000456.1:0-1747 GCA_964629745.1 uncultured Planctomycetales bacterium
CACGCCGTGCTCTCGCTGGGCGTGGCCCACGCCACGGCCCAGTGCATCGAGCTGTTGCAGCGCGGCGCGCCGGGGATTCACTTCTATACCCTGAACAAATCACCTGCCGCCCGCACGATTCTGACCGCGCTGCAGACGGTGTATCCGCCAGCGCGGCAACCGGCCGGCTCCTGACCCGCGCTGGGCGGCCCGGTTGAATGCCCCGCACGCGCCCGCTAAGCTCGCGCGCATGGGCAAACCTCCTGTTCGAGGCGCGGCGCCGGCTGTCAGCACCCACAACTGGAGACCGGTCGCGATCGTGTTTGCCGTCGCTGCCGTCATCCGCCTGCTGTTCCTGGCGGATTCCGCCGACTACCCGGCGTACGCGGCACCCATCAATGACGCCCTGTCGTATGTCGAGCGTGCCCGCGAGCTGCTTTCCGGCCGGCCGGTGGGCCCCGGCTTCTTCTGGCAGGGCATCGGATACCCGCTGTACCTGGCAGTCGTGTTCGCACTCACGGGCGGTTCGCTGGTGGCTGCCAAGGTCTGCCAAGCCCTGCTCGGCGCGGTCACGGCCGCGCTGGTATGCCGCCTGGGCCAGCGGCTGTTCGATTCCCCGACCGGCTTGGTCGCGGGACTGATCACCGCCGTCTACGGTCCCCTGATCTTCTACGAAGGCGAGCTGCTCGCGACCGGCTGGGCCGCGCTGGGCATGGTCCTGCTGGTGTGGCTGCTGCTCGCGGCCCGCGCGCAACCACACTGGGCGCGCTGCCTCGCGCTGGGACTCTGCGCCGGCGTGCTGGTCCTGCTCCGGCCGGAATTCCTGCTGCTGGCGGCGGCGGGCGTGATCTGGCTGGGGGTCAGCCTCATCCAACGGCAGGCCGGCGCATGGCGGCGCTCGCTGGCGCAACTGGCCGCGATGCTCGGCGGGCTGGCGCTCATCCTGCTGCCGGCCGCCGGCTGGTCACGGCATGTCACCGGCCGCTTCACCGTTCTGCCGCCGTCGGCGGGCATCAACTTCTACATCGGCAATCATCCCGACACCTGCCGGATGCTGGCGGAGCTGCGCGGCTGGGCCTGGCAGCAGTTCGCGGGCGAGCCGGCGCGGGCCGGCATTACCGACCCGTGGGGTCAGCAGCGCTACTTCTACGATCAGGCGCTGAGCGCCGCCCGGCGCGAGCCGGCGCAGTTCGCCGGACGCTACGGCTGGAAGCTGCTGCAATTCGCCAATTCGTACGAGCCGCCCCGGAACGAGGACGTCTACGTCGCACGCCGGTGGTCGGTCATGCTCAGCGGTCTCGTGTGGCGTGTCGCGACTTTCGGCTTTCCGTTCGCGCTGTTGCTGCCGCTGGCGGTCGCGGGAATGCTCATCGCCGGCCGCAGGCTGCCCGGGCCGATCTGGCTCTTCGTGCTGCTCTATCCGCTCAGCGTGGCAGCGTATTTTGTGACTGCGCGCCACCGCGTGCCGCGGGTGCCCCTGCTCGCCGTGCCCGCAGCGCATGCGGCGATCTGGTGCGTGAGACAGTGCCGGGCGCGCCAGTGGCGCGCCGCCGCCGGCCCGGCGCTGGTCGCGTGCGTGGTGCTGGTGATCGCCGTGCTGCCCGGTACGACCTGTCCGCCGCTGCTCGATTTCGAGGCGGCCCTGTACCTCGACGTCGGCTACTTTCACCTGGTTCGAGGCGACACGGCGGCAGCGCAGCGCTGGTACGAGCGCGCGGTGCAGCGCCAGCCCGACTATGCCGAGGCGCAAGCCAGCCTGGGCAACCTG
>CAZVRR010000457.1:0-1737 GCA_964629745.1 uncultured Planctomycetales bacterium
ATCCGCTCCAGCACGACATGACGCTCCTCGCCAACCTGCACCGCTCCCTTCGCCCCGGCGGGCGGCTGCTGCTGAACGTGCTGAGCGCGTATCGCCAAATCCGTGCGTACTCCGACGCCGACGTCGCCTCCGGCATATTCAACCCGCTCGACCTCACCGAGCGGAGCGACGTGCTTCCGCTCGTCCCTTCCCTACCTCCCGAAGTGGTCATGCGCGAACGCAGCTACACGCCCCCCGAGCTGCACCGCATGCTCCTGGCCGCCGGCTTCACCGGAATCGGCATCTACGGCGGCACGGCCGGCGACTGGGGCCTGCGCCCGCCGCGGCTGGACGAGATGGAGCTGATGGCGCTGGCCCGGCGCGCCTGAGCGTGCGCTGCGAGCGCGCGCCCGGGGCGATAATGCGCGCCCGGTTCTCGGAATGTTCTCACACGCCGCAGGCGGTTAGTCGATTCGTAACTGTCGACGCGCCGCGCCGTTCCGGCCGTCTGCTGCCCGTTTGCGAGTCATTCCCGATGCGGAGCATTGCCGCCAAGTTCATGATTGCGCTCGCCGCCCTGGGGCTGCTGTTCGCGGGCTTCCTGCACGTGCAGGCCTACAGTGCCAGTCGCCGGCACGCGCTCGAAATGATGGACCGGCAGGCGGAGATCGCCCTGGAGTTCAACCTCGCGGTGCGCGAGTACGTGGCGGAACAGGTGCGGCCGATCGTCGCTGACCTGATCGGTCCCGACGAGTTCATTCCCGAGGCCATGTCGACCTCGTTCGTATCGCGCAGCGTGTTCGAGAAGGTCCGGAAAAAGTTCCCCGACGTGATCATCAAGTTCTCGTCGGACAACCCGCGCAACCCGGTCAACTCCGCCAGTCCCGACGAGCTGCGGATGATCGAGTACCTGAACGCCCATCCCGACGTGGGAAAGATCAGTTCCGTGATCACGGTCGACGGCCGCGAGTACCGCGCGCACTTCAATCCGAAGCGCATGGAACCCAGTTGCCTGCGCTGCCACGGTCGACCGGAAGACGCGCCCGCCGCCCTGCTCGCCCGTTACGGCGACCAGGCCAGCTTTCACCGTCCGCTGGGGCAGGTGGTCGCGCTCGATACAGTGGCCGTGCCCGTCGATCGCATCAACGCGGCGCTCCTGCACGACCGGCTGAAGCAGTCCGCCGTCGCCGCCGCCGGCCTGGCGGTGCTGCTGCTCGGCATCGGCCTGGTATTCCGGTACGTGATCGCGCGGCCGCTGGCCGCGATGGCCGGGCATTTCCGCAACATCGCCAGCCAGCCGGACGCACAGCTTGCGCCGGTGGCGATCCGCGGCCGGGACGAGATCGCGGCACTCGCCGCCGGCTTCAACTTCCTGGCGGCGCGATTCCGGGCCAGCTACGTCTCGCTCGAGGAGCGCGTCGCGAAGCGCACGGAGGAGCTGGCCCGTGCGAACGAGGATCTGCGGCGCGAGATCGCAGAGCGGCAGCGCGTCGGCCAGCAGCTCGAACAGGCCCGCGCAGCCGCCGAGGCCGCGGCGCAGGCCAAGAGCGAGTTCCTGGCCAACATGAGCCACGAAGTCCGCACGCCGATGACCGCGATCCTCGGCTTCACCGACGTGCTGCTCGAGCAGGGCCGCGTGCCGGGCACGAACCCCGCATTGCTGGACGCCGCCGAGACCATCAAGCGCAACGGCAAGTACCTGCTGCGCGTGCTGAACGACATCCTCGACCTGTCCAAGATCGAAGCCGGTCAGATGAC
>CAZVRR010000458.1:0-1728 GCA_964629745.1 uncultured Planctomycetales bacterium
CGCACGTGGCGTACTTCGCCGACCCCGCCGGCCCGCGCGGCCTGCTCGTGGGCCGCCTGGCGCAGCGGCGCCCGCGTGTCCGCGTAGGTTACTGGTCGCTGCCCGCGCCGCGGCTGCGCATTCTCGACGTCGTGTATGGCGGCCTGGTACACGACGGCACATCCGCGACCCAGCAGGCGCTGCTGCACCATCTGCGTGGCCTGTTGGAGGGCGGCACGGCGGACTGCATCCAGGTGAACCACCTGCCACAGGCCGATCCGCTGTTTGCGCCGCTGTGCGCGCTGTCACGCACGCAACACGTCGTCGAGCCGCACTGGGTGCTTGACCTGGCAGGCGCCGGCGACGAGACGCTGGCGTTCCTCTCGGGGGAGCGGCGGCGCCAGCTCCGGCGTCATGATCGGCGCCTGGTTAGGCAATTCGACGGCGATGTGCACCTGCGGGTCCTCACACGCCCCGAAGAGTTGGACGAGCTCCGCACCGGGACGCTCGCGATCGCAGCGCGCACGTACCAGTCCGCCCTCGACGGGACGCTGCGCGACACCCCGGTGTGGCGGGAAATCCTGCACACGGAGGCCGCGTTAGGACGGCTGCGCTGCTACTGGCTTGTAGCGCGCCGAGAACCGGTCGCCTTTCTGCTGGGCACCACCCAGGGTCGCACGTACTTCGGCGACTTCATGGGGTACCTTCCCGAGGTGCGGCACCTGGCCGCCGGCCGCATCCTGCACGCGCGCGTGTTCCAGGACCTCGCCGCGGCGGGGTTCGAGCTGTATGACCACGGCTTTGGCGACGCGGAGTTCAAGCGCGTCTTCGGTTCGCGCTCCTGGCCCGAGGGGGAGATCACGATCTTTGGCACGCGCGGGGCGGCGCTGGCGGCGCAGTTTCTGCAGCGCGGCGCCGGCGTCCTCACGCGCACGGCGCGTGCGACGGCCGCGCGCTTGGGTTTGCTGTCCAGGCTGAAGCGCCGCTGGCGCGAGCGGTTGCGGACAGGGAACGGCGCTGCGACGGTCGCGCCGGCCGGTAGTGACATGGAAGCGGGGGCGGACCATGCGGACTCTGATCATGCGGGCTGACCTGCCGATGCTCGATGCGCTGCCCGTCGCGCGGTTCCGGCGGGCGGAACTCGCGGACCTGGCTGCGCTGCTGGCCATCTGCCGGGCCAGCTTTCCGCGCAGTCCGCGCTGGAACGGTCCGCGCGCGTTCGCCGGCCGCTGGTGGCAGTCGGCGCTGACCTCCGCGGCCGCCGAGGTGTGGCTGGGCGAACTGGGCGGCCGCTCCGCCGGTTTCTGTGTCCTTGTCACCAACGAGTGCCGCTGGCAAGTCGAGCGGCCGACGCGCTGCGGCGGTTGGCGCTCGTACGCGTGGGCGGCGGCCATGCATCCCCTGGCCCTGCTGCCGGCGGCCCGTTTCGCCTGGCGCGGGCTGACCGCCCGGCTGGAACCGGCCGGCGCGAAGCGCCGCCCGGTACCGCGTACCTGGCTCGAACTGATCGCGGTGGGACCGGAGTTTCGCGGCCAGCGCCTGGCGCAACAACTGCTGGACGTGTGCGCGGCGCGCACGCGCCGGCTGCAACGCCAGGCGATCGCGCTGCTCGTGGAGCCGGAGAACCGCGCCGCCCGGACGGCCTACCAGCGCAGCGGCTTCGCCCTGGTCGCGCGGTTCCCGCGCGGCGATCTCTACCAGCGGCTGCTCGACTGACGAACCGCCGCGACCTGGACCGGTGCGGGTCGC
>CAZVRR010000459.1:0-1709 GCA_964629745.1 uncultured Planctomycetales bacterium
AGGACCGCGCCTGGATTCAACACGTCACGGTCAACGAGGCCTGGATCGCGGGCGGTCCGGCTGTGCCCTGATGGGGCGGGGCGCGCCGATGGGCCCTGAGCCGCACGTAATCTCGAATTCAGTGCCCTTTCAGCCGCACGCGTAAAACTCCTGTTGCCCTGTCAACTTCAGGAGAGTGTCATGCTGTACTGGGCCATCGTCTTCTTCGTCATCGCGCTGATCGCAGCGGTCTTCGGCTTCACGGGAGTTGCAGCCGGCGCGGCGACGATCGCGAAGATCCTGTTCTTCCTGTTCGTCGTGCTGTTCGTGATCGCGCTGCTGGCGGGACTGCTTCGCGGGCGGTCGACATTACCTCCTCCGTAGCGCCGCGCGAGTGGGAGCGTCCGCGATGAGCCGCCCGGGGCGCTGCGCGCGAGCCGCAGCCCCGCTTGCCGGCCGGACACGCCGGCGGCGCCGCCGCGCTGCATGCGGTCAGGCGACTACCTGAGCGTCCCCCGGCAGCGCCCGCGACTCGATCGCGGTCGGCAGAACTGGTGCCTCTGGGCGGCGTCCACCTCGGGCGAGGTCGGCGCCGCCTCTTGTTGCGCCCGGATCGACGATTGACACCCCCGGGGCACTCCAGCAAGCTACCCGCCTTTGGGAGACACGCATGCTGGACCCGCGGATCACCCGGCTCGCCGAAGTCCTGGTCAGGCATTCGACGGGCCTGTCGCCCGGCGACCGCATCCTGATCGAAGCGATCGATGTGCCGCACGAGCTGCCGATCGAGTGCGCGCGGGTCGCGCAGGCCGCCGGCGGCCACCCGCTGATCCTGCTCAAGAGTAACCGCATCAACCGGGCGCTGATGCGCTGCGGATCCCAGTCAAGCTGGGAACTGGCGGCGGACGTTGAGCAGCTCCAGATGCGCAACGTGCAGTGCTACATCGGGGCGCGCGGCAATCCAAACGTTTCCGAACTGGCCGACGTCACGCCCGAGCAGATGCGCCTGTACGAATCGACGATCTGGAAGCGCGTGCACATCGAGACGCGCGTGCCGAAGACGCGCTGGTGCGTCATCCGCTGGCCCAACGAGAGCATGGCCCAACTGGCCCAGATGCCCACCGAGGCCTTCGAGGACTTCTATTTCCGCGTGTGCACGCTGGACTACCGCAAGATGGAGCAGGCGATGCAGCCGCTGAAGGCGCGGCTCGAGCGGGCGGACGAGGTGCGCATTCAGGGCCCGCGCGACACGGACCTGAAATTCTCCATCCGGGGGCTGCCGGCGATCCCCTGCGCGGGCCGCCACAACATCCCGGACGGCGAGGTGTTCACGGCGCCCGTGCGCGACAGCCTCAACGGCGTCATCCGCTACAACACCCCCACCGTCTACCGCGGCACGACGCACGAGGACATCCGCTTCGTCTTTCGCGAGGGGCGGATCGTGGAGGCGAGCAGCACCGCGTCCGACAAGCTGCACGAGGTGCTGGACGCCGACGCCGGCGCGCGCTACGTGGGCGAATTCGCCATCGGCGTCAATCCGTACATCACGCGCGCGATGAAGGACACGCTCTTTGACGAGAAGATCGCCGGCAGCATCCACCTCACGCCCGGCGCCGCGTACGAGGATTGCGACAACGGCAACCGCAGCGATGTGCACTGGGACATCGTGCTGATCCAGACCCCCGAGTTCGGCGGCGGCGCGCTGTTCCTCGACGGCGAGCTGATCCGCA
>CAZVRR010000460.1:0-1675 GCA_964629745.1 uncultured Planctomycetales bacterium
TGCGCCGGCGCAGCAGCAACCGGGCCCGGAGCCAGACGAAACGCGGCCCCAGGTCGTGCAGAACGTGGTAGGCCAACCGCAGTCGGTTCACACCAGGACCGCCGGCTCCGAAGGCCGCGCGGCCTCCAATGCTGCGCCGTACTCACGCGCCAGGTCCACCGTACGCTCCTCCGCGGCACTCGTCATCGCGGCGAACGAGGCGAGCGTCACGTTCACCAACTGGTCCAGCGGGATCAGCGGCGGCCCGCCCTCCGCGACGCGTTGCACGAACGCGGCGAATTCCGCGTGATGTCCCTTGTCCTGCCGCATCGTGCGCAGGCTGCGGAACCCGCGAAAGCCATGGCCGACCAGCCGCCGGAAATTGTCCAGCCGCAGCACGCGCCCTTCGCTGAACACCTCGAGCTGCTCCTTGGGATACGACTTCGTCCCGTTCGCGAAGTAGTTCACCGTGCCGACGCTGCCGTCCTCGAGCTTCAGCACGATCGACATCTTGTCGCTGCGCGTCGCAACGCCGCCTCCCACCGTGCCGGCCGCAACGGTCCGCACCTTCGCCCCCGCGAGGAACACGAGCAGGTCGATGAAGTGGCAACCCTCGCCGACGATCCGCCCGCCGCCGCGCTGCAGGTCCTGCACCCAGTGCTCGGGCGGGATGTAGCCGGCGTTCACCGTCATGTTCATGCACAGCGGCTCGGCGCGGCCGCCCAGCAGTGCCTTCATCTTCTGCACGAGCGGGCTGAAGCGCCGATTGAAGCCGACCATCACGTGCAGGTCTGGGTGTGCCGCGGCCGCCGCCAGGATCTCCCGGATCTCCGCGACCGTCAGGGCCAGCGGCTTCTCGGTAAACACGTGCTTGCCGGCCGCCAGGGCCTCGCACACGAAGCGCGCGTGCAGGTTGTGGCCGACGGCGATCAGGATCGCACTGAGCTCGGGATCTTCCAGCAGGAGGCGCGCGTCTGTGACCGCGTGTTTGCCGCCGTGCTTGCGCGCGACGTGGTGGGCGGCCGCCGCGTTGAGGTCGGCGACGTACTTCAGCCGGGCGCCGGCCCGGCGCAGCGCCGGCGCCATCATGATCTTGGCAAAATTGCCGGCGCCGATCATGCCCACCACCGCGGCCCCACTGCCGGTCGACGCCCGCGCCGCCGGGATGGCAATCTGCCGCGCACGGCGGACCTCCGCGGGATACTCCAGCACGACCCCCAGCGCGCTGGAGTCGCTGCGGATCCGCTCGTAGGCTTCCGACGCGTCCGCGAGCGGGTAGCGATGGCTGATCAGCTCGTCGACGCGCAGGCGCTGCGCCGCCAGCGTGTCCAGGACCGCCTCGAAGTTCCGCTGCTCGGTCCAGCGGACCAGTCCGAGCGGATAGTCCTGCCCGCCCTGTTCGTACCGTTCATCGTAGCGCCCGGGCCCGTAGGAGCACGAAACCTGGAACGTGAGTTCCTTCTCGTAGAAGTCGGGCCGGCGCAGCTTCAGGCCCACCACGCCGACGAGCACGATCCGCCCGCGCTTGCGGCACATCTGTGCGGAGGCGTGCATGATCTCGTCGGTCTCCGCGGACGCCGTGATCAGCACGCCGTCGACGCCGCGGCCGCCGGTCCAGGCGGCTGCCGCACGGACCGGATCCCCGCCCGCGTGCAGGTAGCGCATCGCGTAGTCGTACGAGGGGAACCTGCTGCGG
>CAZVRR010000461.1:0-1643 GCA_964629745.1 uncultured Planctomycetales bacterium
CATCATTCGCTCAGTATCCGCATTGGTGCACACCTCTCTCCAGCGCCATTGACCATTGACAGCACAATCCGCTCGCGCGCGGTCGTCGTCGCGCGACTGCGGAGGACTGCGCACGCGGCATGTTCCTTTCATGTCGGAGGTGTGCCATGGCAGCCGTTCACACGTTCTGGCAACGCGGCTACATCTGGTCCGTGCAGCGGAATCCCCTCTACCTGGTCAGCGCCGGCTGCATGGCCCTCGGCGCACGCCTGTACCTGGTCCACCCGGACACGCCTGCGGGCGACCTGGGCGTGATCCTGATCACGCTGGGCGTGCTGCAGGCATACAAATGGGCCGTCACCAGCGTGCTGCTGCTGCTGCACGGGTCACGGCGTTCGCCGGAGGATGAGCCGTCCCTCTTGCTGGTGGCAGCTGTGTTCTGGACCGGACCACTGGCGGCCACGATCGAACTTGCGGCGCGCCATGCCCGCCTGGGGCTGCTGTGCTCGCTGGCGGTGCTGGCATGTGCGCTGCTCGAACTCTTCGTGCTGCGGCGCTCGCTTCGACTGCGGCTGAGCATTCCGGCGCGCCTGCTGGTCGTCGGGTGCTTTGCACTGCTGGCCGCGGCGCCCTACGTCCTGCGCGTCGCGGCCAGCGGTTGCACGAATGAGGTTCGGCTCTACGCGTGCTGGTGGGTGCTGGCCGGGCTCGCCCTGCTCGCCATCTGGCTCGTACACACCGGCGGTTGCGCACTCGTGCCGGGCGACGCGCGGCGCGAACTGGCGCTGGTCGCAATCACGCTCACCGCCGCCGGCACGCAATTGTACGGCATGAATTACACCTTCCTGGGGCACGCGCGGGCGCTGTATGCCGGTCCACTGCTGGTCGTCGTGTCCGCGGCGGCGATGGAATTCCTGGCGCGCTATCGAATCCGCCGGCCGGCGCTGCTGGCCCTCGCCTTCGCGCCCACGCTCGCTGCGGTGGTCCTGGCGCTCGAGGGCTTCGACCGGGCCGTTCCGGTTTCGGCCTTGCCAGCCTGGTTGCGCGATCCGCTGCTCTCTACGCTTGCGCTGGTGATCCTGTCGGCATGGCACGGAGCGATCCGGCATGGCTCGCCCGGGTTGTTCCACGTCGGAACGGCGGCGACCGTCGCTGCTGCCATCCGCGCGCGGGCGTCGTTCTGCTGGAGCGTTCCGCTGGTGGACGCAACTGCGCCGGGTGCCCTGGGGCAGTCCGAGATCGTCGCACTGGGGCTGCTTGCGGCGGCGGTGTACCTCGCAGCGGTTGCGCTGGTGCGCCGGTCCCGTAGCGAGGCGCTGCTGGCGCTGGTGCTGCTGCCGGTCGCGACGTCGGCCTGGTGGCAGGACCGGCCCGGGGCACTGCTGGTGATCGGCTCGGTGGCATGTTGGAGCTGGCTGGTTGCGGCGCATATTGCAGAACCAATGCCAGCGGTAAAACGCCTGCTCTGGCCCAGCGCGGCCCTCGTGGTGCTGGCGTGGGCATACGACTTTCAGTCCGGCTGGTGCTGGATCGCGCGGGCGAACGTCATCGTCCTCGCCGGCAGCCTGTACGCGGCCGGCTGGGTGCTGGCCCGCCCGGGATTGCGGCGACTGAGCCTGGGGGTGGTTCTGGCAAGCGGCTTGTTCTTCCTGGCCCGGGGAGTC
>CAZVRR010000462.1:0-1628 GCA_964629745.1 uncultured Planctomycetales bacterium
CGCAGATAGTCCCTAGTGAAGCCAGGACCCGCCGCAGCCAGCGGCGCGGCAGTCCCCGCGCATCGCGCGCGTAGAACTCCGGCACGATCTCGTCTTCGAGCAGTCGATAGAGGGCGCGGGCATCGGCGCGATCACGCTGCTGTGCCGTCCGCGGAGCGCCCGTGGCGACGATCGCCCAGCCGTTCGTCCCGTCGAACGCCTCGGGCCACCAGCCGTCCAGGATGGAGCAGTTGATCCCGCCATGCAGCGGCGGCTTCATGCCGCTGGTGCCGCAGGCTTCCTGCGGCCGCACCGGGGTATTCAGCCACAGGTCGCAGCCGGCCGTCAGCATGCGGCCGATCTGCATGTCGTAGTTCTCGAGCAGCACCACCCGGCCGCGAAATTCCGGCCGCTGCGACAGCCGGCAGATCTGCTGGGCCGCGGCCTGGCCGCCGGTATCGCGCGGATGCGCTTTGCCCGCGAACACGATCTGCACGGGCCGCTTCGGATCATTCAGCAGCCGCGCCAGGCGCCGCGGCTCGCGGAAGAGCAGCAGCGCCCGCTTGTAGGGCGTGAAGCGCCGGGCGAACCCGATCGTCAGCGCATCGTCGCGAAACGTCTCGTAGGCGGCCGCGAGTTCCCCGGGCGGGGCGAGCCGGCGCTGCCCCTGCTCGTGCAGTCGCGCGCGGACGAATTCGACGAGCCGGCGGCGCAGCACGTTGCGGACGCGCCACAGTTCGACGGGCGGAATCCGCGCGGCGCGGCGCCACGGGTTCGCCGCCGGATCCGCGCGATCCCAGTCCGGGCCGAGATAGCGCGCGTAGAGCGGCTCCATCGGCGGGGCCAGCCACGTGCGGCTATGCACGCCGTTGGTCAGCGCGCCGATCGGCACGTCGGCCGGCGATTCGGCCTCGTACGCCGCCTGCCACATCTCGCGCGAGACGGCGCCGTGCAGTTTCGAGACGCCGTTGCTGCGCTCGGCAAAGCCCAGTGCCAGCACCGTCATGCAGAAGGGCTCGCGCGGGCGGTCGGCGCGCTCCCGGCCCAGGTCCAGGAACTCGTCGGCGGTCAGGCCCAGTTCGTCGGCCAGCGGCCGGAGGTAGCGCAGGACCAGCTGCGGCGGGAAACGGTCATGCCCCGCCGGCACGGGCGTGTGGGTCGTGAAGATCGTCGATTCCCAGACGCGCTGCTCCGCGTGCTCATAGAGTTCGCCCCGGGCGCACAGCGCGCGGACACGCTCGAGCGCGCAGAACGCGGCATGCCCTTCATTGAGGTGGAAGACTGTCGGGCGCAGGCCGAGCGTCTCCAGGGCACGCACGCCGCCAATGCCGAGCACGATTTCCTGCTGGATCCGTGTGACTTCGTCGCCGCCGTAGAGCACCGCCGTGATGGCCCGCGCTGCGGGAGGATTCTCGCGCACGTCGCTGTCAAGCAGGAGCAGCGGCACGCGGCCGACCTGCGCCTGCCAGATGCGCGCCTGGATCGTGCGTCTCCCCAGCGGCACCCGGACCTGCCGGCCGGTGTCCCGCAACGGCAGTCGTGTGAAGTCATATTGCGGATAGCGCACGAGCGTGGCGCCGTCGCGCGCGAACGATTGCTCGCCGTATCCGCTGCGATAGAGCAATCCCACGCCGACCAGCGGCAGGCCG
>CAZVRR010000463.1:0-1604 GCA_964629745.1 uncultured Planctomycetales bacterium
GTCCAATAGCGGCCGAACCATTCGATGGCGCTCCCACCGTAATAGTCGGCGTAGTTGGCCCGCACGCCGCGATCGCGGAAGATGCCCGCCCACTCCTGCGGCGCGCGCTCCGCGTACACTTCCTTGAGCATTGCCAGCTCGTCGTCCGTCAGCAGGTTGTGCCAGACGTGGTGGCTCAGCTCTTCGAGGAAGAAACCTGCATCGGGGTAGTTCTCACTGTGCTTGAACAACTGGATCAGGCCGCGCGCTGCACCCGCCGCCCGGTCTGCTGGTGTGTACGCGCCCGCCGGATTTCGTCCCCTCGTCTCCCGGATCCGCGCCGCGGCCGCCTCGTCCGCAGCCTGCACCTCGAGGTCGGCGAACACCCGATCGTCAAAGTGCTCGAGCACTCGGCCGACCGCATCCAGCTCCGCCGCGCGCCCGCGTTCGCGCCAAGTCTGGGCCAACTGCTCATACACGCGCCGGCCGTGCGGTCCCTGCGGTCCGGGCGCCGCCGTCCCGCCCTGGTCACCTTGGTTGGCCGCGTCGGCGACGTCCGCCACCTGGTCCGGCGTCGGCGTGGGGGTCGCGGGCGGCGCGGGCTCCGGCGTGGGCAGCGGCGGCGGCGTCACCTCCTGCGCCCGGATCGCCGGCATATTGGCCAGCACGCGGCTGACCACGTTCGCCGGCAGGAACGCGTCCGCATACACGCGCGCTGCCGACTCCTCGGGGCGCATCGCCAGCAGCGCCATCTGCGACGGGTCGTCCTCGATGGCCGCGGTAATGATCCGGTTCACCGCCTCGAGCACCGTCGCGCTCGGATCGGTCGCGCGGCTCGCCTTCACCAGTCCGATCGCCACGGCGACGCCCCGTGCCGTCGCCCCGCTCAGCGTGTCCTCCATGCCGGCAAACGTCGGCGTCGCCGCGATGCGGTCCAGCTCATCGGCCATGCCGCTGTAGCTGGCGCGCTTGTTCTTCAAACGTTCGAACAGCCGCACCGCGTTGTCCAGCGCCTCGTACAGGTCGTACTCGGGCCGGATGCGCCCGGCCGCGCGCAGGCTGTGCAGGTACGCCGCCAGCGGCGCCACGTCGGCGAACATCTGCTCGAGCTTGGTCGGCAGCTTGGCCGCAACGCGCTGCACGTTCGTCGGCAGCAGCGCCACGAAAACATCATTCACGCGCTGCGTCAGCTCCTCGGGATCCGCCAGGAGCTGCTCCCGCCTGGTCGGCGGCAACTTGCCCAGCAGCCAGTCGCGAAATGCGGGCGTGTCGAACAGTAATTGCTGCACGTTCTCGCGCGTCACCGGCTGCCGCAGCCGCACCGGTGGAATGTGCTCGACGTCCGCGCCCAGCGCGTTAAGCGCCGCCCGCGCCCGCTCGATCCGGCTTTCGCGCAGCGTCGCCGCCTGCTGCCCGCGCGCCGCCAGCATGCGCGCCTGCTCCGGCGTACCCTCGAGCCGCCGCACCAGCGCCGGCTTTTTCAGCTCTTTCGGCAGCGGCCCGACCACGGCCTCGAGCTGCGCGCGGTACTCCTGCCACTTCTCGCGCGTCCACGCCCGCATGCCGGCCACGCGGCCATTGCCCTGGATCACGACATCCGCCGGCTGGCCCGCCAGGTCCATGCG
>CAZVRR010000464.1:0-1594 GCA_964629745.1 uncultured Planctomycetales bacterium
CGCGCGCTCGAACTGAGGCGCGACCAGGACAACAGGGAGTGGATGCTGCCCCAGGTCATCAGCCGCTGACGGTCACAGCGCCCCGCTGACGTGCGGCGTCAGGGCCCGGGCGGCTCTTCGCCGCCTCCGATCTCGTAGCGGCTGTACAGCCACGAAATGCCGATCAGCGCCACGCCCAGCCCGGCAAACGACAGAATCCGGTAGGGCGTATCGAGAAATCCGAGATCGGCCAGGAATACCTTCACGACCGTGAGCCCGAGCAGCACCAGCGCGAACAGCCGCACCGGGCGATACCGGCGCATCACCCCGCCGATGAGTAACAGCACTCCCGAAAGCGTCCAGACAAGCGACACGCCCATCTGAGCCGCCAGACGCCAGTGCTCTCCCCAGCGATCGCGGGTGAACCGGAAGAACTCCCAGGTCTCCTGCGTCAGCCCCCACAGCAGTACGACAGCGGCGAGCAGGCCGATGGCGGTGGCGGCGCCAGCGGCCGGCTTCTCGCCGTCCTGGCCGGCGCCGCAGATGCGGGCCATCGCCAGCGCCGAGCCCGCAAGCACGAGGAATGTGACGAACCGTATGTTCGCGACAGGCTGCAGAGCGGGCCCCGTTCCGGCAGCCGCCGTCGTCAGCGCGAGAACGAGCGCCGCGAACCCGGCGAACCAGCCGGCGGCCTGCAGAGCCGGCAGCTTCCAGGCGATTCCGAGCGACACGGCAACCGGCGCCGCCACAGCCCAGAACATCGTGACAGCCAGAACTCCCGCAACATCGGGCGGCAGCGGTTGCGCAAGCCCCCAGATGCGCACGCCCGCATACAACTCCACCGTCACGGCCCAAAGCAGAACCAGAGCCACCAGCGCACAGAGCGGACCCACAAAGTCCGACTCCGCCTTGGTCATGCTCTCCTGCTCCTTGCGCACCATCCACGCCAGCAACGCCAGCGCAAGGGCCGCGATGACGAAACTGAGCCACCGCGCGTTCCAGAACGGCTGCCACTGCGAACCGTAGCCGATCGTTGTCTGCATGGCGGGAATGATGCCGGCCAGAACAGCGAGCATGATGCCGCAGAAGCGCACGGCCGCGCTTCCGAGCGCTGCGCCCGCCCTCCACACCACCACCGAGTACACCGCCCACATGCAGGCTGTGGCATACAGCGTGCGCGCCGTCAGGGCTGCCGGAGTCAGATACTCGCGCCAGCTCAGGGCGTACCAGGTCTCCATGGCCGCCAGAGCCGCGCCGCCAAGAGCGGCGGCCACGCCGTAGACGTCCACAGACTCATCGCGGCCTGCTTCACCCCGAGCGCGTCCGGCCACGCACATCCACGCGCTGCAGAGGACGCCCACGAGCAGCGGAAGAGCGCGTTCGTTTACCAGCACAGCCCGCCGCGATGGCTCGACCGAGCCAAGCACCGCAAGGATGGCGGCGGCGGCGAGCGCCCAGACCACCCTCCCCGCCCATTGCAGCGTCCGGCTTCTGAGCCATTGCGCCAGCGCTGCGAGCACGGCCGCCTCCACACTCCACGCAATCGCCACCCAGCCCTGACGCATCTGCACGGGAATCGCGACCGTCAGGCTTGTGAGAGCCAGCCCCAGCAGCG
>CAZVRR010000465.1:0-1546 GCA_964629745.1 uncultured Planctomycetales bacterium
GGCTGCGCGAGCGCGAGCTGTACGAACTGATCCTGCTGTCGGGATTCTCGACCGCCGCGCAGGTCACGGACCTTTCGGGGCGCGGGGTCGGAATGGACGTGGTCCGCACGAATCTCGAACAGGTCGGCGGCGTGGTGGAGATCGACTCTGTGCCGGGGCAGGGCGCGGCCTTCGCGCTGCGCCTGCCGCTGACGCTGGCCATCATGCCCTGTTTGCTGCTGCGCAGCGGCGAGCAGAGGTTCGTGTTGCCGCAGCGCGATGTCGAGGAGGTCATCTGCCTCAACCCCGCAGACGGACGGATGCGCATCGAAAACAGCGGCGAAGAAGAGGTGCTGCGGCTGCGCGGACGCTTGCTCCCGTTGACCCGGCTCGGCGAGGTGCTCGCCCACCGACAGCCGTTCACGGCCGAGACCCGGTTGGAAATCGTGACGCGGCATCATGCCACCGGCACTGCAACGTGCGCACAGTTCGTCGCGGTCCTCAAGGTTGGCTCGCAGCGGTTCGGGCTCATCGTGGACGGGGTGCTGGGCGGGGCGGACATAGTGGTCAAGCCGCTGCATGCATTACTGCGTCCGCTGAGTATCTACACCGGGGCGACGATCCTCGGCGACGGCGACGTGGCCCTGATTCTCAGCGGGGAGGGCATCGCGCGTCACAGCGGGATTGCGTACCGCGCGCGCGAGGAGCTTCCGGCCCCGCTGGGCGAGCAGGCCGAGTCGACGCAGGCGCTGCTCCTGTTCCGCTATGGGCCGACCGAGCTGCTGGCCGTACCGCTCTCCTCCGTCCGCCGCGTCGTCATGGTCACGGCCCGGCGCATCGAGCGAATCGGCGACCAGGAACTCGTCGACCTCGACGGCAGCGCGGTGAATCTCCTGCGGCTGGATGACTTCCTGCACGTATCCGGGTGCCCTGAGCGCGACGACCTGTTCGTGATTCTGCCGCGCACCGCCGCAGCGCCGGTCGGGCTGCTTGCCTCGGAGATCGTGGATGCGCCGACGCAGTCGGTCACGGTGGACGAGCAGGCCTACCGCGCGGATGGTGTGCGCGGGACGGCCCTGCTGCGCGGGCAGCTGACGCTGTTGCTCGATCTCGAGCGGCTCGTCGGGATGTGGCAGTGCGGCCGGGCGGCCGGGCGGGCGGCGCTGCCCGGCGCGGCCGGGCCGCGCATCCTCGTGGTGGAGGACACCAAGTTCTTCCAGCAGTTGATCGCGCGCACGCTGGAAAGTGCGGGGTACGAAGTGGTGGTAGCGGACGATGCGGACGCGGGCTACGCGCGCCTGACGCGCGAGGCTTTCGATCTCGTGGTGTCAGACATCGAAATGCCTGGCCGGGACGGGCTGGCGCTGGCGGGGCAGATCCGCGCCGATCCGAGATTCGAGCGGCTGCCGCTGCTGGCGCTGACATCCCTGAGCGGGAGTGAGCATCGCGCCCGCGCGCTGCAGGCGGGCTTTGACGGGCACGAAGTCAAGTTCGAGCGCGACCGGTTCCTGAATGTCGTCGGCACACTGCTGGTGCGCGGGCGTGCGCCACTTGTGCCGCGGGGAGG
>CAZVRR010000466.1:0-1516 GCA_964629745.1 uncultured Planctomycetales bacterium
CGGAGGCGCGATTGCGCTTCGGGGCCTGCTGGTCGCCGGGAATCTCAGGCGAGACGACCCGGACGATGGCGCCGCGCAGTCCAGCTCGGCGGTCGCAGTGCTCGCGCTTGCGGTGCTGTTCGGCGCGTATCTCATCTCGAAGCATACCGCGCGCCCGGACGCGTGGCTGCCGGCGGGCGCGCTGGGGGCGGCGGCGTTCGTGGCGTTCTTCGCGATTGCGGCAGGCATGGCGCGGCAGGCCGGGCACGTGCAATCCAGACTCGTCAGGCCCCTGGAGCTTCTGGCCGCCGCCTGCGCGGCGGTGGCGCTGGGGATGCTCGTCGGCAAGCTGCACTACCCGAACATCCGCCACGCGGGAGACGCGGTGACGCTGTGGCTCGCAATCGCCCTCCTCGTCTGGCTTCCCCTCAGCATCGTCCGGCGCTTCTCTTCGCGCGAGTCCGCGGCGGTCTCGGGAGTTCTGTTTGCGCTGTTCGCCGTGCTGACGGCGTGGCTGGGGAGTCTGGCGGCGAAGGTCAACCTGCTGGAGGCATCCGCCAGCCAGTGCTTCTGGGCCGGACTCGCGGCGGGGCTCGCGGCGGCGCTGATGCACGCGGCGGGGCTTTTCCGTTCGGCGATGGCGCGGCAGGCCGGGGCTGTCTGCCTGCTGATCGTTGTCGCGGCCTCGGCGCTCAGCATGCGCCTGCTGACCGGGTTCGGCGCGGTGGCCTGCGCTGCCGGTATGCTGGCCGCCATACCCGCCTGGGCGCTCATAGCGCCGGGCGGCAAAGACGGCGCAGAAGACGCTTTTCCCGGCACGCTGCTGTGGGCGCCGGGGTTTCTGGCCTGCCTGGTGGCGCTCAGGATCTGGCTCGAGAACGCGGGCAGCATGAACGTGCCCGTCTTCGCCCCGTACAGCTTCTTCGGACTGGTCATCGGCATCGCGCTGCCGTTCGCCGTCTGGTCGCTCCGGCCGCGGGGCGAGGGCACGTCACGAGCTCTGGCCATTGCGGGCGCGGTGGTTGCACTTCTGGCAGTCGCGGGCGCTACGGTGGGAGTGTCCGTCGTCTTCCGGGAGCCCTCCGTGCGGCTGTTTCTGATGGGGCTGGCCGCGGCCGGGATGGCGGGCGCGATTGTCGCCTGGTCCGAAGGGCTGGAGTGGACGGCCGCGCCGGTGACGGCGGCTTCGCTGTTCGCCGCGCTGCTGGCGCTGACGGCGTCACAGCCGCTTCTGGACATCACCGCCGAGGCCACGCGGCCCGAGAAGGTGCGCACGATCATCATCATCTCCGCGGTGCTCATCGCCGCCTACGCGCTTACGGAAGCGTGGCGCTGGCTTTCAGCAAAGCGCGGCGCGCCGCAGCACTGATATCGGCTGTGCCCGCACGATCGGGCGTGATTTGCATCACGCCCGCAACCATTCTCCGCGGACTTCTGTCCCAAGCCGGACAAATGTCCAGCAGAAACGCAAGGTGCGTGAGGCATGAGGCTGGGTCAAAATGGTTCTGCCCGGAGGGCTTACGGACTGGCGGGGCAG